>JAAKFR010000099.1 GCA_011064985.1 Chlamydiota bacterium | reverse complement strand
AGAGAGGAGAGAAACGCGGGAGAAGAGGGAGTCAAAGCAACAATGGCAACAGCCCCTACCACAAGCAGGGCAACCGATCCCACAGTGGATGCAATAGCAGCCCACTTTGGGACACAGGGTTCGATTCTAGCAGAACCACTATGAGAATTTCTAGCACAGGGAAGACAATTCATATGGTAAACCTCGTTTTTTTCTGTTCTAAAAAGACAGTATAGAATATAAGAGATTACTTGTCATCTCTTAAAGAAAATAGTACTTATGAAGTGGATACGTGTTTGGGTGGGGCTTATCCTCCTCCTTGGAGGAGTGGGATGTACGGAAAAGAGAAATGAGAAAAATTGGGTGCGACTTGCCCTATACAGCGACCCTGCCTCCTTTGATCCGCGACTTGTAAGGTGTTTGAAAGACCTGACTATTGCCAAACACCTCTACGAGGGATTGACCCGCATGAATGGAGCGGGAAAGCCAGAGCCGGCTCTTGCCAAGAAGATTGAGATCTCCAAGGACCACCTCACGTATACTTTCTACTTAAGAGAAGCATACTGGAATACAGGAGAACCTATTACAGCCCACGACTTTGCTAAATCCTGGAAAGAGGCACTCGATCCGAAACTCGGGAGCGACTATGCCTACATGCTCTATCCGATCAAAAATGGGAAAGAGGTTTTTCAAGGGGCCTCTCCAGAGATTCTTGGCATCGCTATATTAGATGAAACAACTCTCCAAGTCACCTTAGAAAGACCTCTTCCCTACTTTTTGGAGCTCACTTCCTTCCCTACCTACTTCCCCGTACATGAAAAAGCCCACAACGGCCCCTTCCAACTGAAAACGTACAAACCAGACCAGGAGATCTTACTCGAAAAAAATCCCACTTACTGGGACAGGGAGCAGGTCTTTTTAGATGGACTCGCGTTTTCCATTCTCTCGGATTCAAATACCGAAAGTGCCCTCTACTACAAAAACCAGCTCGACTGGATGGGACTTCCCATCTCCCAGAGAATCCCGACTGATCTTATGGACACTCTGATCGCCAAAGGAGAGCTCTCTTCTTATGAAATTGCGGGAACGCTCTGGGTCGCTTTCCAGACAGAGTCCTCTCCCTTTGACTCCCCCCTCATCCGGAAAGCCTTTAGCCTCGCAATCGATCGAGAGGCAATTGTCACCCACATTTTGCGAGGTAGCCAGACCCCAGCAAGAGGCCTCCTCCCTCCCTCCCTCTCCCCTCATGCAGACTCCTATTTTTCCAACGAAGACTCCCTAAAAGCGGCCACCCTCCTCCAACTCGGACTCGAAGAAAAAGGATGGGCAAAAGAGGACCTCCCCCCCATCACCTTCTCCTACCCAATAGTAGAGACCGACAGCAAAGTTGCCCAACTCCTGCAAGACCAGTGGAGAAAAGTATTGGGAGTCGAGGTCTCCTTAGAAGCCAGAGAGAGGCAGCTTTTGCAGAGACAGACAAAAACAGGCGATTTCCAGATCGCCCTTGGGCAATGGGTAGCCGACTTCCACGACCCTCTCGCCTTCCTCGAAATCTTCGCCTCCCCCATCGAAGAGAATGGAATCAACGTAACCCGTTGGACCAATGAAAAATACCAGAAGGTCCTTACCCACTCCGAGACCCTCAGCAACTGGGAGGAAAGAGAGCAACAACTTCTCCTAGCTGAAAAACTCCTCCTCGAGGAAGTGCCGATTGCCCCCCTCTACCACTACTCCTTCGACTACCAAAAAAATCCGAGACTCGAAGGGGTCGTCTTCTCCCCGCTCGGCACCGTCGACTTCAAATCAGCCACCCTCCGCTAAATTAAAAGAATAATCGTGTCCTGCCTATCCTGTTTCATTTCTTTTTCTTGTCCCTCAGGAGTTGTCAGCACAAAATTTCAAGCCCACCAAAGCCCCCTTCGCGTATCTTCGCGTCCTTAGCGGTTAGGAGCCCCCCATGGACCCTTGCCTCGCTGTTAAGAATCCACCTAAGACTCAAGCAAAGAATTCATGATTGAAACCTTTTCTAGGTTCCCGTATCCTCGAGCATCTATGTTTTTAAGACTTTGTTTGTGCTTAGTTTGTATTTCTCTTCTTGTTAGTTGCCAGGAGAGAAAAAAAGCCCCTTCTACCCAAAGACTTCGGGTAAATATCTACACCGAACCTCCTACTTTGGACTCCCGGAAGGCCACTGATGCCACTTCGATGAATGTCCTACTCGCCCTATTCGAAGGGCTCACCCGTATCGGTTCAGATGAGAGGCCCCATCCAGCATTGGCGGAAAAGATCGATATTTCGGAGGATCAGAAAACCTATACGTTTACCTTACGTGAAGCCTACTGGTCAAATGGGGATCCTGTTACAGCAGAGGACTTTGCCTACACCTGGCGTAAGATTCTCGACCCAGAGTTTCCCGCTCTTTTTGCCTACAAACTCTACATCATCCAAAACGCCTATGAAGTGCGCGCTAGACAGCTCCCCATAGAAGCTCTTGGGATACAAGCACTCGATGAGAGAACTCTGCAGGTGAAACTCAAAAATCCCACTCCCTACTTTCTAGAACTCACTGCTTTCCCTACCTTCTTTCCAGTTCACCAAAAAACAGCTCAAAAAAATCCAGAGTGGGCAGCAGAGGCAGGCCCCGAGTTTGTCCACAACGGCCCCTTTACAATGAAAAAATGGAAGCATGAGAGCGAGATTCAGCTCATCAAAAACCCTCTCTATTGGGACCTTGAGCAGGTAAAACTCGATGAGTTACACCTTGCTATTGTCGATGATTTGACAACAGAGTTCTATATGTACGAGAGGGATGAACTCGATTGGGCCGGTTCTCCCCTCTCCGCTCTCCCCTCAGAATTTCTCCCGGCTCTTATCGAGGAAGGCAGGGTAGAGATCCTCCCTGCCAATGCTGTCTATTACTTCAAAATCAATACAGAACATTACCCTCTCCATAATCCCTCTATTCGGAAAGCACTTGGTTTGGCTATCAATAGGCAAGAAATCGTAGAGCACGTCCTCCAAGGGAAGCAACTTCCGGCCCAAGCACTGATTCCGAGTATGCCCGGCTGGAAAACTCCAGCCACCCTCTTTCCCGATGGAGAGAAAAACCTCGCAAAAGCCCTTTTTGCAAAAGGATTAGAAGAGGAGGGACTCTCCTTAACAACCTTTCCCCCTCTTGCCATTTCGTATAATACAAACCGCGAGCACCAAAAAATCGCCCAAGCGATCCAACAACAGTGGAAAGAGGTTCTTGGAATCAAAGTGGAGCTCGATACATGTGATTGGAAGGTGTATCTCTCAAAAATCAGCCAACAAGACTACCAGATCGGAAGGATGAGCTGGATTGGAGATTTTTGTGACCCTGTCTCATTCTTAGAGCCCTATAAGCTCAAGGATGGGGGACTTAATGAGACGGGATGGGAGAACCCTCACTATATCTCTCTTCTGACCCAAGCAGAAAAAGAGCTCGACATAGAAAAGAGAAAGAAGCTTTTAAAGGAGGCTGAGACCCTTTTAGTTGACGAAATGCCCATCATCCCTGTCTACTACATCAATCACTGCTTTTTGAGAAAACCTTATGTGAAAAGAGTCTACCTCTCCTCACTTGGAGTCATAGATTTTAAAGAGGCCTACGTAGAAAAATGAAAAGCTACTTACTCAAGCGTTTTGTTTCGATCCTCTTCTCCCTTTGGGTGATTGTCTCCATCACGTTTTTCTTGATGAAGGCGATCCCAGGCGACCCCTTCACTCAAGAGAAAGCTTTACCTAAAGAGATCTTGGAATCTCTCTACGAACACTACAAACTTAACGACCCGTGGTATGTCCAGTACGGAAACTATCTCAAATCTATTCTACAGTGGGATCTCGGCCCTTCATTTAAATACAAAGCCAGAACTGTGAATGATATCATCAAAACGGGCTTCCCTATTTCCGCCATTTTGGGATTTGAAGCTCTTTGTATTTCTATAACTTTCGGGATCTTTTTCGGCTCTTTGGCCGCCCTGAAACAGAATCGATGGCAAGATTACGCCTCGATGTTAACAGCTGTTCTTGGCATTTCGGTTCCAAGTTTTATTCTGGCAGCCTTTTTACAATACTTTCTCTCCATCAAACTCGACCTTCTTCCGGTAGCCAGATGGGGAACCTTTCAACAATCGATTCTGCCAGCAATCTCTCTTGCAGCCCTCCCTACAGCCTTTGTTGCTCGCCTCACCCGTGCAAATATGGTGGAGGTTCTTTCGATGGATTATATCAAAACAGCCCGTGCTAAGGGACTTTCTCAACAAGCGGTTTTGATCAAACACGCCATGCGCAACGCCCTTCTCCCTGTTGTCACCTACATAGGGATGTTGATAGCTAATATTTTGACGGGGAGCTTCATCATTGAGAAGGTTTTTGGAATTCCAGGGCTCGGGCAATGGTTTATCAACAGCATTACCAACAGAGACTATACTGTCATTATGGGAATCACAGTGTTCTATAGTTTCATCTTGCTCGGAGCGATCTTTCTGGTTGATCTCACGTATGGATGGATGGATCCGAGAATTAAAGTAGGAGAAAAACGTAGATGAGTCTTCTCCAAGAACCCCCTAGCCCCCCACCAAAAGAAATAGACCCTCTCTTTCTCCCGTTGGAGAGAAAAGCAGGAGCTGGAGAGGAGATCGCCCAGCCTTCTCTTTCCTACTGGGAAGATGTGTGGCACCGGTTTCGCCTCAATTATGTGGCAATTGGGGGACTCTGTATTTTGGTGTTACTCACCCTCTTTGCTCTGCTAGCTCCTCTTATCAGCTCCCACCCCTATTTTGAGATCAACCTCGAACTGAAAAACTCCCCCCCCTCAAAAGAGTTCTGGTTTGGAACTGATGATCTTGGGCGAGATATCTTCACGCGGACGGCATGTGGCGCTCGGATCTCCCTTTTTGTAGGAGTTTCGGCCGCTTTAATCGACCTTGTTATTGGAGTGTTGTGGGGTGGGATCGCTGCTTTGAGGGGAGGAAGAGTCGATAATCTTATGATGAGGCTAGCCGATATCCTCTACGCCATCCCTTACCTTCTCGTCGTGATTATGTTGATGGTGGTCCTCGGCTCAGGACTCTTTCCGATTCTTATTGCCCTTACCATCACCGGTTGGATTGGGATGGCGCGTATTGTGCGAGGGCAGCTTTTGCAGCTCAAGAACCTAGAGTATATCCAAGCTGCGATTGCCCTGGGTGCTAGCCAAAGACGTATTTTGTTTAAACACCTCATCCCAAATGCCATGGGGTCCATCATTGTGATGATGACACTCACTATTCCGGTTGCTATTTTTACGGAGGCTTTCCTGAGTTTTCTCGGTCTTGGAGTCCAAGCCCCCATGGCCAGTTGGGGGACGATGGCAAGCGATGGTCTGCCTGCCATGCGCTACTACCCGTGGCGCCTCTTTTTCCCGGCCTTTTTCATCAGCATCACGATGCTCGCTCTCAACCTCGTAGGGGATGGGCTTCGGGATGCTCTAGACCCTAAGTTGAGGAAATAATGCCTTTACTCGATGTCCGCAATCTCACCGTCTCGTTCCACACCTATCTGGGGAAGGTAGAGGCTGTCCGTGATGTCTCTTTTACATTAGAAGAGGGGGAAACGCTTGCGATTGTGGGCGAATCGGGATGCGGGAAGAGTGTCACAGCCCAATCACTCATCCGCCTCGTCCCCACACCTCCTGGAAAGTTTGAGGGTGGGGAGATCTATTTCGGGGAAAAAGAGCTCCTCTCTGCCTCGAGAAAAGAGATGGAGAAAATACGAGGTCGTGAGATCGGAATGGTGTTCCAGGACCCCATGACCGCGCTCAATCCTACCATGCGGGTGGGTAAGCAGATCGCTGAAGGGATCCGGAAACACCTTGGACTCAACTTAAGAAATGCCCGCTGCCAAGCTTTACAAATGCTCAATCTTGTTGGGATCAATGATCCGGAAAAAAGGATGGAACAATACCCCCATGAACTCAGCGGGGGGATGCGCCAACGGATCTGCATTTCTCTTGCCCTCGCTTGCCAGCCAAAACTCTTGATTGCCGATGAACCGACAACAGCCCTGGACGTCACGATCCAAGCCCAAATCTTAGAACTTATGCAAGCGATCCAGAAGAAAATGGGGACAAGCATTATCCTGATTACCCACGACCTAGGAATTGTAGCCGGAATGTGTGACCGCGTCCTTGTCATGTATGGAGGTAAAGTGATCGAGCAAGGGACCGTGGAAGAGATCTACTACTCCCCAAAACACCCCTACACAAAAGGGCTCCTTGCCTCGGTTCCCCGTCTCGATATGGAGAAAAAAAAGAGCCTTTCAGCAATAGATGGAACCCCTCCACAACTTCTCAAGCCCCCTAAAGGGTGCCTCTTCTGCCCACGCTGCTCCTCAGCAATGCGGATCTGCCCTGAAAAAACCCCGCCTCTTAAAGAGGTTTCATCCACTCACCAATACAGTTGCTGGCTAGGAGAGAAACCATGAAACCCCTTATAGAGCTCCAAAACCTCTCCAAACAGTTCCGTATTGGGAAAAAACTCCTCTCGGCTGTTCGTGATTTCAATCTCAAGATCTACCCGGGAGAGACAGTCGGTTTAGTAGGAGAGAGCGGTTGTGGTAAGTCGACGGTAGGAAGAACTCTGCTCAGACTTCATGAGCCAACAGCTGGGAAAATCCTCTTTGATGGGGTCGATCTTCTCACCCTATCTCCCTTTGAACTAAAAAAAATGCGCCGGAAGATGCAGATCATCTTCCAAGACCCTTACGCCTCACTCGATCCCCGCATGACCGTTCAAGACATCATCGGGGAACCGCTCGATATCCATAGGCTTGCCAAAGGGAGAGCAAAAAAAGCCCGTATTGAAGAGCTTTTACATCTTGTGGGGCTCAATAGCAGCCACATGAGCCGCTTCCCCCATGAATTCAGCGGAGGACAGAGGCAGAGAATCGGCATTGCGCGAGCACTTGCTGTTGAGCCAGAATTTCTCATCTGTGACGAACCGATATCGGCTCTTGATGTTTCAATCCAAGCCCAAATCATCAATCTCTTAAAACAACTCCAAAAGAAGATGGGACTCACCTATCTTTTTATCGCCCACGACCTTGCCATGGTAAAGTATATCTCTGACAGGGTTGCTGTGATGTATTTAGGACAACTAATGGAAATAGCCCCAAGTCTTACTCTCTACAAAAACCCTGCCCACCCCTATACCCAAGCCCTTCTCTCTTCTATTCCCATTCCAGATCCTACGATTGAAAAAACCCGAAAACGGATCGTACTCAAAGGAGAGATGCCCAACCCTCTAAAGCCTCCAAGTGGATGCCCCTTCTCCTCAAGATGCCCTCTTGCTTTCGAAAAATGCCGAAACATAGTACCAAGAATGCAAGAGATCAGTCCAGAACACTTTGCCGCCTGCCACCTTTTAGACGAGAGAAAAAATAGATGAAAACACAAGATTCTGGTCTTCAGACACAAGCATACCAGGCTCTTGCATGCCCCCTACCGGGAAATAACGAGAACGGAAGGCACAAAGGACACAAAGCCACGAAGAATCCTCTTACGAGGAGGAGGCCGGATTTAAGAAATCCTTTGTGTCTCTGTGCCTTTGTGTTGAAGCTTTGTGTCTTGTTAGTAAAAAGTTTGCGTATTCATTGTTCTCTGAGGGATGAGTAAGAACACCACCTACTTTGTGCCTGAGGATGGGAACTTGGACCTTTAACCGATTTGGGTTACACC
>JAAKFR010000098.1 GCA_011064985.1 Chlamydiota bacterium | reverse complement strand
ATGCGCAAACTCATGGGATATAGCCATCAAAAACTCCGCCAACTGTTGCCAGACTCCTGGCTTGCCAACAAGCAGAACCCCAAATAGCCCTTCTAGTCAACATGGGTTCTTTTGACGCTTACGATCATGGAGCCTGGGAGATGTTCATCTGCCCACGGAAGAAGGTTCTCAACAAAAGGGTAAACATCTTTGTAGGAATCAAAATTGACGATGAGTTGTCCGTAGTTGGAGTAGTTTTTCTCAGGATCTACAGGGAGGTAGAAACGGGGAGGACCTCCCCCCATAAAAGCAGAGACACTTTTGGCTAGAGGATCTTCGACAATTTTCTCCTCGAGAATTTTCAGCTCTTTTGCTACCTGTTGGATGCTCGTTCCAGCTGGTTTCCAGAAATCAATCATCATCTGGGGTCTTGTTGAATCGGGGAAAAACATCTGACTCACAAACTGGAATCCAAAGAGGCTCGAAATGAGCAAAGCTCCCAAAACGAGAAGAGTGAGAAAACGGACCTTCACGAGCGCCACAACGACTTTGCGGAAGATGCGAAAGATCGGTCGATTGAACTCCTCTTTTTGCTCTCCTTCAGGAGCTTTTACTTTCATCCAATCGAGACACTGGAGAGGGGTGATGAACATCGCAACAACCCAGCTGAGCAAGAGCGAAATCGCCACCACCTGGAAAAGAGAGCGGCAATACTCCCCTGCATCTTCTTTCGAGGCGAAAATGGGGTAGAAAGTCAAAACAGCAATCAGAGTGGCAGCAAAAAGAGGAAGGGCGTTTTGCAGAGCCGATTCATAGGCCGCCTCAAACTTATCCTTTCCTTGTCGCAAACGGACAGCAATTGCATCAGCAACGACGATCGAGTTGTCGACCATCATCCCCAAAGCAATGATGAGCGCCCCAAGCGACATCCTTTGGAGTTGGATATCGAGCATGGCCATAAAGATGAAGGTTCCGAGGATAGTAAGTACGAGGTTGCTCCCGATGATCAATCCCATCCTAAGTCCGCTTGGGATAATCAATACGAGAATCACGATCAAAATGGCTTCAGTCAAGTTGATGAAAAATCCGTTGACCGACTCGTCCACAAGATCGGATTGCCACGAGATTTTGTGCATCTCGATCCCTACAGGAAGGTGGGACTCGATCATCCGAAGTGTCTCATCTAGCCTATTTCCTACATCTACGATGTTGGCATCATCAGCTCCTGCAATTTGAATCCCGATCGAACCGCTCCCGTCAAATTGCATGATCGTGCGGGGAGGGTCCTTGTAGCCTTGCCGTACCTGTGTGACATCTTTGAGACGGATCAGATTTGTACTCTCTTTTTCGATCTCTTTTGCCACCTCCTCAAAGGTAGCTCCCTCCCTCCTTTGGAGCATGAGGTTGGAAATCACATCTTCAGCTGCTGGCCTTAGGATCAACTCTCCGATCTCCTCGGGGGAGGTAAACTCCCCTGTAGGTGCAATCCGGAGCCTTTTCCCCCCCTCGTCGACAAAACCGCTATTGACCACCATGTTCTGCTTTTCTAAGGTCTGCTGAACCGTTTGAGGAGTAAGTGAGAGTTCGGAAAATTGTTGTTCTGAGATATCGAGGTAGACGACCTGATCTTGGACCCCCCAAAGTTCGACGCGAGAGACCCCTTTGATCAAACTGAGTTCTTTTCGGATCACCTTGGCGTACTCTTCGAGCTCTTTGTAGGAGAATCCATCTCCCGTGACAGAGAGCAAAAACCCATAGACGAAGCCGAAATCGTCCATCACTCTTGAAGTCTCAACTCCTGGAGGAAGTTTGGGCTGGACATCATGGATTTTTTTCCGGAGCTCGTCCCAAACCTGGGGAAGCCTGTCAGACCAGTATTGTTGTTTGATGTTGACTTTGATATATGACTCACCTGCTCGGGAGATCGAGTAGATATCCTTCACTTGGGTAAGCTGCTGGACAGCTTGCTCGAGCCTGTCTGTGACTTCGAGTTCTACCTCTTCAGGAGAGGCTCCAGGGTAGGAGGTGAGAATGGTCGCTGTTTTAATCGTAAAAATCGGATCTTCGAGCTGTGGAAGGGTAAAGAAGCTGATTGCCCCACCCAAAACTAGAAGAATCACGACGAAATAGACTACGATCCGATGGGTCAGAGCGTAGCGAATGAGTCCCTTCATGCATCAGAGCCCTCATCTACAAGAACCTGCTCTCCTGAGGCATTGAGCGTAACAGGCTGCAATCGGACCTCTTGACCCTCATGGAGGAAATGGACTCCTGCAGTCACCACCCACTCACCCTCCTGGAGACCCGATTCGATCACAACTCCCTGGCTTGTGATTCTCCCTTTTTCGACCTCTCTTTTTGTCACGGCCATCGACTCCTCATCGACAATCCACACATAGGTTTTTTGCAAGGTATCATCTGCAAGAAGGGAAGAGGGAGGCAAAAGAAACCCCTCTTCTGAAAGCTCTGAAGGTTTTCCACTGAGTAAAACAGCGCTTCCAGCCATCCCTGCATAGATTTCTGTCTCTTCTGGTTGATCGATGAGTAAGGTCACAGGATAGGTGCGCGTGGTTGTAGATGCCTCTGTACCGATCTCTTTGATCTTTGCAGGGAACTGGAGGTCTGAGAGAGCGTCAAACTCTACAATCACCTTCTCGATAAAGGGGATCTCTCCAATCAAACTCTCGGGAACATCGATCACCATCTCAACCTGGCTCGTATTCAAGAGGCGGATAATCGGTTGTTTGGCTTGCACATACTCATAATTTTGGGCGTAGGCTGCAACGATCATCCCATCAAATGGGGCTCGGAGATAGGTGTAGCTGAGTTGGTCGATCCGACTTTGCAGCTCGGCCTCAAGAGAACGAACCTCTCCTTGCAGACGGTTTTTCTCCTCTTTTTTCTTATCTAAAAGACTTACACTGATCGCTCCTGGATCTTCCTTGTAAATGTTTTGGGCCCGCTTATAATCCCGCTCAGCAAAACGGAGATCGGCTTGCGCTTTCTCGAGATTGCCCAGGGAGTTTTCAACAGCCACCTCATAATCGGTTGGATCGAGGCGGGCGAGGAGCTCTCCCTTCAACACCTCATCACCTACACTTCCAGGTCTATCGATTAATTGCCCTTCGACTCGAAAGGAGAGATTCACCCGATCAACTGCCCTTGTTCTTCCAGGGAATGAGTAGAGGCGGACGAGCTCCTCAGAGCTGAGTTGCATCGCTCGAACAGGACGGATGGGAGGGGGCGAGATCGGTTTCTCACAACCGCTTAGAAAGCACAACAGGAGGAGAAGAATGATCTGTCTCATACCTTCCGCATCTTAGTCAAGACAACATTTTAATCTAACTTTTTTTTCTAATTCCCCCTAAACCACACGAGGTATAACCCAAATCAGTTAAAAACCCAAGATTCTGGTCTTCAGACACAAAGGCATGAAGGCATGAAGAATCCGGCCCTGACCCGAAGGGTCTTTTCTCTTAAGGAGAGAGTAAAATTTTCCTCCTCAGTGTCCTCTGCTGGTGTTATATAAAAAAGGCCCTCTCGGAAGAATACCGAGAAGGACCCAAGAAGAACTCTTAAGAATGATGGGGACGCATGATCCCCTTTACTTCGTGACGAGCCCGGATAGGAGTGAGTCTCCCCTCCTTGAGCTCTCGTGAGATCTCCTGGAGAGCAAGATAAGCACTACCTGTATGCTCTGCCTTAGAGATCTCATTTTCAGCTTGTTGCACGACCGACTGGGCAAGTTCCATATCGATCTCCTGGAGGCCATTCTCCAAATCTGCGATGGGAGATTGGCCATTTAAGACTTTTTTAAATATGTCCTCGCTCTCAGAAAGGCGAGCTTCCAAATTGGTTCTCACCCGATTGGGGACATTGCTGGTGTTCAGCTCGCCCCAAAGGTTATTGATCTCCGCCTCAATGCGGAGAATGTCTGATTGCTGGACTTCTTTTGCCTTAACCGCCATATAATCCTCCTAGGAAGAAAGAGTTAGATACAATTCTTCCTACTGTTATTATCTCAAATGATCTCTAATATTTAAACTAAATATTTTATTTTCAGTGGATTGCCTCTCCGTGTGTAATGAAAGGGATAAGAGAAGAATGGATGAAGAGAGAAGAACTTGTAGAAAAGATTAAGAGAAAGCCGATCCTCGTCACAGGGGCAACAGGGTAGATTGGCGGAAGGCTCATCCCACGTCTTCTTGCAAGAGGATTTCGGGGGCGAGAGCGATGGGGCGATCAATTGACAAGCTCACACGAGAAGAAGTTCAAGACTCTTGACATCCCCAAAGAGACGGTCGAGTTTCTCTTGGTCGGGCTCTTGCTTGAAGTGGGTGTAATCGCGAATGAGCCTTTCTACAAGGAAGAGGTACTCTTCCCCAAGAGATTCGGCGGAAGCATGCAACTCCGAGAGTTCCCGTTCCAATTCATGAGAAGGAACAATCTCTTTTGGAACCTGCTCCTGAAAAAGAGATTGGACTACTTCTAACCGATCGACAAAATGGTCTAAAAACAACTTCAACTGCTTCTGAGGAACGACCGTCTCATCATCGTAACCTGGAGGAGGGAATTGGCTCATGTCCCCACCATTGCCTGCAAAAGAAATTATTTCAAGAGATTATTGCTTGTAGCGAATACAAGGGAGAGCTTGGGGATACATCCTTTGGATGTAGTCTATCAATTTTTCGCGTATATACGCGCGGAGTTCAAACCCTGTTGGGGTATCGTCCGCGGTCGCAATGATCCGAATCTGAACCGTTTGCTCAGAGAAATCCGTTACATGGAGCTTCCAAAGATTCTTGTTCCAGTGGGGGCAGCTTTCGATGATTGCTCCGGTTTTTTTTCGGATTTCTTCAACCGGAACCGTGTAATCACAGTAGAGAAAAAACGAGCTCAAGACCTCAGGATTTTTCGCATCCCAATTCTGGAAAGGTTTATCGATAAAGTAGGAGATCGGCAAGATGATTCTCCGCATATCCCATGTGGCAACAACTACGTGGGTAAGATGGATGCTCTCTACTCGCCCAAATTCCCCCTCGACAAAGACCGCGTCATCGATCTTGATGGTTTTGGTAGCAGCTATTTGGAAACCGGCCATTAGGTTGAGTAAGATTGGGCGGGCAGCAATACCAAGTGCAAGACCGGCAATCCCAGCAGACCCGAGAAGACCAACCCCTAAGCTCCGGATATACGGGAAGGTCATCAAAATCACTGAGACAGTCAAGACAACCAAGACAAATTGGGCAAAGCGATAGAAGTAGAGTAATTGTGTAATGATAGTGCGACGGGCCACCTGAGGCTGACCATTGTGTAAGACCTTTTTTAGGAAAAACTGATAACAAGCAGAGAGGACCTTTCCGACAAACCAGCCAACTGCCGCAATGACAACCACAACAAGAACATGCCTAAAAGAGGCCGCAACACCTTCCGTGAGTTCCAAGGTCGACACGGAAGCAAATCCAGCGATACAGAGAAGCAAAAGAAGGGAGGGATACCGAATCGCGCGCAGAAATGATTTGGCAAACCCCTCTTTGCGAAAGATCCTCCCCACAAGCAAAATCCCAGCCCACCAAAGAGCTACCGCAAGGACAAAGTACCCTAAGCTAATCCCAATCAAACTCAGTTGCGGCAAACAGTAACACTGTACAAACTCGATCATCCGATCCTCACACTCTCTTGTTGCCATCCAGCATGCAATTCCGTCACTTATTTCTTCAAGGAGTGCAAAATCCAACTCCACTTTTAACATGGAAAAAAACAAAGCATCTGAATAGAATCAATGACATTACATCAAAAAACCATAAGGAGCAATGATATGTCTACTGAACTTGCAAATATTCCAATTACGTATAAAATTTATAGCGGAGATGATTTGGTAAGTAAGTATTTTTGTCGTCCCCCACCTGTGAAACCAGAAGTTGCTCAAAATCAGGCAAAAGTTCAAGAGATTTTTGAAGAAGGCCTGAAAAGTAGCAACAGCATTACTCCTAAAATTTTCAACAATGGACGGTCCACTGACCGCACTATAAAATCTTATCAAGTCACAAAATGTGAAATAAAACAAATAGAAAAATCGAATTATTATTACAAAGCTGTTGTCCAAATTGTGGAAGGAAATTTAGAGGCGAAGGCAGCGGAAATCGCTGAAGAGAAAGCTATTCAAGAAAAGTTTGAGCAGGGAGAAGAGATTGGTAAGTATCAGCCTAAAAAAGACGAGGAATGTGCCATCCAGTAGCGCCTAGGCAGGAAGCTTTCCTCTCATGCGGAAGGTGAGGGATGCGAGAAGGCCTAAGCAAAAAACAAAAAGGGCGATGACCAAGGGGGTATCCTCAATGAGGGAAATCCCCATGCTCACCAAACTCCCCGTTCCAAACATGAGAAGAAAAAAGACGGCTGTTGTGATACCTGTCCCCTCTTTGGTGGTAAGCAATGCTTCTTTTGATAATGGGGCAGCTGCTAAACCAAATCCCATAGAAGAGAGGCTCACCATAGCGAGTAAACCAAAAAGAGTCTCAGAGAAGAATAGGGCCGCTATCACCATCCCGACTCCTCCAATGAGAAGGGTGTAGACACCTGCTCGGATGATTGGATCGCGGCCCACCCTGCTCAACATGTAGCGAGCTATTTGAGCCCCCAAAATAAATCCCACAAAAACAGGGATCTGTAAATACCCAAAAGCCGTGGGAGAGTAGTCGTAGACTTTCATGACGATGACAGGAGAGGTTGTTGTCCACCCAATCATCGCTCCAAAGTGGAAATCAAACGTGAATGACCGCATCATAAACGAGCGATTTTTTAAGATGTTTAAGTAAGATATTCCTAAGGCCTGTGGGTTAAGAGAGAGACGATCTTTTTTCTCTAAGCTCTCTGGCATGATAAAAATCAGAATCGCTAAGATCAAAAGACTGAAGACAAAGATGATCCAAAAAATATCTTGCCAAGATCCAAAGAGCAATACCCAACTCCCCATAAGAGGCCCCATCATAGGCGCCACAACAGCAGCACTCGATGTCCACGTTAGGATCCGAGTAGCTCGATCGGTATCGTACAGCTCGTGAACGGAGGCATACCCACTAATGAGTATCGAGGCAACCCCCGCCCCCTGGAAGATCCGAAACACAAGCAATTGGACCACATTTTCAGAGAGTGCGCAAGCAGCCGTTGCCACTACAAAAGCAAGCCCTCCACTCACCAAAATCGTTTTTCTCCCAAAACGGTCAGAAAGAGGCCCCAAAAGTACATAAGAGATCGATTGCCCGACAAGCCATGATGTGATGGTTATTTGGACAAGACTTGGAGAAACACCAAAGTCATTAGCTATCTGCAACAATGCAGGTAGAAACATATCATTTGTGAGATTCCCACTCAGCTCATAGAGAACAAAAAGAAAGGGAAAGAGGGCAAGTATAAAAGTTGATTTTTTCATCCTCACACACCTTGAGCAAGAGTACATTCATTGTTCTACTTACTTCTTTTACCACTGCAAATGTTTTTTTCAATTTCATCTCTTGGAACTTGTGATCAGTCTATGAATTTGCCCCATCAGATAAAATGGAATAGACAATAGATTGTATTCAATCCGATCCCCAAAGGAATCTTTCAAGCTAATGGAGCTTAGACTGGGGAGATTTGAATTTATCCTTAGGGCAGTCATTTTCTTCTTCTCCTTCATGAATTGATGAAGAGACTTAAGCTTCCCGGCTGTTCCCGCTTTTACCTCAATGGGGATGACTTCATTTTCATGTTGCATGACATAATCGATTTTTGCTTCTGCCCCTTTTTTTTCCCGCTGCCAATAAT
>JAAKFR010000097.1 GCA_011064985.1 Chlamydiota bacterium | reverse complement strand
CTCAGAATGCCTTTTCAGGCTATTTGGCAATTGAATGCTTGTAAAAATAAAAAACCTGAAAATCGCAAGCCACTGACGTTCAATAGAAAAAAAGTGTCAAATCTTTTTGACCAGAACGCCCTGTACTTTGCCAGGGGTTTTTTATATAACGTCAATTATCTTTTTCATTAAAAATACTTGCTAGGCTTTCAATGCTATTTGAACCAGGTTATTCTCTTGAAGGTCTGCGACACGAAATGGACCGTTTTCACAACTTTCTGATAATCAGAATCAAATAACTACCAAGTAACTATCAAGTTGTTTTTAATGAAAAACCCCTGACTACTTTGCAGGTATCCTGTGGTAATAACAGCAGGCGACTTGTTATTCTGCTCACCCGATGTACTCTGCTTCTTTTTGGAGGTGGAGGTGGATCGAAGAGAGCTCCCTGATTCTTCAAGGTAATTGGACTTGCCTTGGAAGCAGTTTAGGGCTTTTCCTTTAAACTCGTAGAAAAAACCTCCTGCGATATCGAGAAGAGGAATCGCTGCGATGGCTCCTGTCATCCCGAAAGCTGCTGCTGGAGAGAGATGGAGGGCCCCACCTGCTGCTACTCCCAGGATAATCCCCATAGCGATGATGGCAGCAAAATCTGTTATCCCCAAAGCCACCGCTATGATCGTTGGTAGCTTCGAATCCTCCCTACCAAAAAATTTACCCTTGTCAAAATCGATTGCACCTCCGCAACCGCCTGAAAAACCTAAAAGACTTAACATGATGACCTCCTTAAAAATTGGGCTTTGGTTTCTGATTACTCAACCATTATAGGGAATCTATATTAATGTACTATTAATTTTTTGTCAGTTTTTGAAAAAAAGAGAGAAAGGAGGGGAGAGAGAGGGTCTCGGGGCGGGCTTTTGGGTCGAGGGAGAGGCTCACCAATGCTTCGAGGAGGGTCTCCTTTGGGTAGAGGGAGGAGAGGGAAGAGGTGAGAGCTTTTCGCCTCTGTTGGAAGGCGGTGCGGACGAGGGTGAAGAAGGGTTCAGGGGGGATAGGAGGTGGGCGATGGGGGGTGAGAGTGAGGAGGGTGGCATCGACCTTGGGTTTGGGGTAGAAGCAGTGGCGGCTAACACGGGTGTGCTTGGTTGTCGTGGCGTAGAACTTTAGGAAGAGGGTGAGGGAGCTGTAATCGGAGGTGGAGGGGGAGGCGAGGATGCGGCGGGCCATCTCTTCTTGGAGGAGGACGGTAAGTTGCGAGATGGTATCGGGCTCGGTAACAAAACGGGCGAGGATAGGAGAGGTGAGGTGGAAGGGGAGGTTGGAGACGATTTTGGTGTTAGGAGGGATCTTTTCTAGGGGAAAGGTGAGGATATCCTCCTCGTAGATCTCTAGGTTGGGTAACCGTTTGAGAGAGGCAGCGAGCTTCCGGTCTTTTTCGACAGCAAGGACATGAGCTCCTCTTTGGAGGAGTTTTTCGGTGATGGCTCCCGCTCCTGGACCAATTTCGAGAACTGTGTCACCTGGCTGGATATCTGCGAGGTGGACGATCTTTTCGACGACATTCTCCTCTACGAGGAAGTTTTGGGAGAGACTTTTTTTCGGAGAGGCCCCAAGGGCGGAGAGGAAAGGGCGGAGCTCCGAGATGTGGGAGAGGGTCATCAGCGTAGGACGAAAGGTCTAAAGTTCTCGGGAAGTAGAGAGTTGAGATAAGCGGTGGTGACACCGTATTGCTCCCGGAGCTTCTCCCGGTACTCACCGTTTACCCGCTCCATTGCCTCTTGGGTGAGCTCTCCTTTCAGCCGCACCTCTACTTCACGTAGAGGAGGAGCTTCTCCTAAAAGATGCCCCTTGAGGCAGAAGATCCTGCTCACTTTCTCTTGCGAAACAGGAGCGCTGGCAAGACCGGCCGAGAGGGTCTCTAGAACGGCTTTGTGAGAAAGGGCGATCTCCTCTTCATTCCGTCGGTACTCCTCAGAGAGGTTGAGCTCGATCCTCTCTCCTTGTAGATGGGAGATGATCTCCTCAAAGGGGATCGTCTCTTGTGCGATCAAAGCGTGCGCCTTATCGGCTACTTTCTCGTGTTCCTCACCACGAATAGAGAGGACTTGGTAGACCCAGAGGTCTTGGGGGGGATTTTTCTCGAGCATCTGCTCGTAACGCTTTCGGATACTTTTTGGGTAGACCTCAGCAATGGCTTTACTCCGCACCATTCCCATGATCATCCTCTGGACGGTGAGATCGGTTTTGACAAGCTCAAATGCCTCGTCCATATTCATCCCAAGAGAGTCGACTGTGTGAACGACATCGGGGCCAAAGAGGTGCTCCATCTCTTCACGCACCTCTCCATCCGAAACAGTCACCTGTTTCTCAACGGCATCGGCTAAGATCAGCTGGTCGTCGATCACATTTTGCAAGATCTGCTTCCAGGCACTCATGTAAAACTGGTAGCGGGCGGTACTAGAGGAGCGGAGATCGGGATACTGCCTGTAGAAGAGAAGGTCCATTTTCCGGGCGACATCCAAAACAGAGATCGGCTTCCCGTTCACCTTCAGCAAAACCCGGTTGTGGATCACAAGATCCCCCTCTTCCTCCTCAAATTGCATGGGTGCCCCTCCCGCAGGAGCTCCCCCCAAACATGAGGCCAAACAGAGACAATAAGCTAAAAAGATCTTTTTCAAAATACCCCCGACAAGTTCATGCCCAAGATGATACCATTCTCCCCTAATTATCCGACACTGTGGCAGCAAGTTTGAAATGTCCACCGTTAGCAGATTGAGATTATTTGTGAAATTTAACCTTTTTTCTGCTGTATTGAGGCTTCGTGCTGCTTGGTGTTTTTTTCTCAATGTTTTAGAGTTGTTGGAGGGTGTTCCAGATGGCAGGGAGTTCGTTAACGGGAGCAAGACACCTGTCAGGGAAGCAGACATAGAGGGTGGTCTTCCCCTCTTTGGGGTGGGCATGGCGGGCGAGGGGGACAAGGTCGCGGAGCTCTTCATCAGAATCACGTCTCCAAATGAGCGCTTTGTGGGGGAGAAACTGCCCCCCGATCATCTGGCGGATCTCCTCTTTGTGCTCCTCATTTTGGTTGAGGGCAACCACGATGGTGGGAGCTGTCTCATCGTAATAGTATTGGAGGGCCATGAGGTGGTAAGAGGCGCCTGGCGGATAGAGGTCAATATGCTCTTTTGCAGCCCGCAGGATGTCTTCGGCCTCCTGGCGGTAGGCAGAGATTCCCGTAATCTGATGAAGACGGAGGAGATTCTCGGCATGAACCCCATTTCCAGACGGTTCTGCTCCGTCATAGTATTCACACCGACGGATGAGAAGGTGGGGGTCTCTCCCGTTTGTGAGGTAATACGCCCCCTGCTCGGCTTTGAACTCCTGATCTAAATGGCTTGTGAGATCAAGAGCCCACTGGAGCCAGTGGGATCCCCGGTCGGCTTCAAATAGAGAGAGGAGCCCTTGGATCAGGAAAGCGTAGTCGTC
This sequence comes from Chlamydiota bacterium, assembly GCA_011064985.1. Classification (GTDB taxonomy): domain Bacteria; phylum Chlamydiota; class Chlamydiia; order Chlamydiales; family JAAKFR01; genus JAAKFR01. Next base: position 4,320 of record JAAKFR010000097.1, on the reverse strand, counting down.
TAAACAGGCGTCGTAGCGAGCTTCTCCTTCTCTCCATCTTCGGAAAAGAGTCCCTTCCTTCCACAGATTTTTCTGGAGGAATGTAGCCCCTTTTTCTGCCGCATCTAGATAGTTTTCCTTTCCCCAAACGCGTCCTGCCTCAGCAAGGGAATAGATCATCAGTCCATTCCAAGCAGTCAAAATCTTATCGTCTTTAGGAGGATGGGGTCTTTTTTCCCTCTCACTCCAGAGGGTTTGCTTCATCGAATGGAGTTGCTTTTTGAAAATTTCAGGGTCGAGACGGTGAAAGGCTGCAAAATCGGCAAGAGAGTGGGTATTGTAGAGGATATTTCTTCCCTCAAAATTCCCTCCGGGTGAGATCTGGAAAAACTCGCAAAAAAGAGAGGCATTTTCCCCTAGAATCTGCTGAATCTGGTCAAAGCTCCAAGTGTAAAAACGTCCTTCAGAACCTTCTGAGTCGGCATCTTCTGCCGAGTAAAACCCCCCTTCAGGATTTTGCATATCCCTCAGGACATAGCCTAGAACTTCTTCTGCAACCTCTTTGTAGAGTTCTTGCGAGGTGTACTCCCACCCTTCGAGGTAAGTTCTTGCTAATATCGCGTTATCGTAGAGCATCTTTTCAAAATGGGGGACAAGCCACTTCTCATCGATCGCGTAACGAGAAAATCCCCCACCGAGATGGTCGTAAATCCCCCCTCGGTGCATCATCTCAAGAGTTTTTTCTACAAAAAAAAGAGCCCTACTGTCCGACGACTTTTTGACATAGCGCAAGAGGTAACAAGCTTGGAAGCCTATGGGGAATTTGGGCGCTCCCTTAGTCCCCCCATACACAGGATCGGCTGTTTTGTAGAGGAGTTCTACAGCCTCTCTTACTTGCTCTTTTGGAGGGAACTCTTCTCCTTCAGTATGGGTGTGGTTCGCAAACACGTCGACAATTCTCCCTGCTTGCAAAATCACATTCTCCTTCTCTTCAGGATCGTTCCAAATCTGGGCGATGCGAGCGGCAAGTTGCTTCATCCCCATAAATCCGCGGATCGAATCGGCTGGCAAGTAGGTCGCAGCAAAAAAGGGGGTCAAATCGGGGGTGAGAATTACATTGAGGGGCCACCCTGCCCCCCCTGACATCATCGCTTGGGCAAATTCCATATAGAGACTGTCGATCTCTGGCATCTCTTCCCGGTCGACTTTGACGTTGATAAACGACTGGTTCATCAAAGCGGCCATCTCAGTATTCTGGAAACTCTCTTGCTCCATCACGTGGCACCAATGACACGTCGCATATCCGATCGAGAGGAAGATCGGTTTGTCCTCTTCTTTGGCAGCAGCAAAAGCCTCGTCCCCCCAAGGGTACCAATCGACAGGATTGTGGGCATGTTGGAGGAGATAAGGAGACTTTTCGTGAATGAGACGGTTAGTGAAGAGAGGATGGCTCATAGACCTCAGGGGGTATCATCTATTATTATTTTTATTTTACCCTAAATAGAGAAATGAGGGAACCCTTCTCAATAGTAGCCGCTCCCGCTGGAGTCCTGGCAGATCGAATCTAGCGAGCTTCTGGAGCTCTCACCCAAGTTCAGTGGAACCCCGAGCCCAGGAAATTTACATATAGCTTTTATTTTCAATGAATTGCGGGATTTTTCGCTAAAAATCTTGAATTTTCAACATACTGATAGTGAAAAAGATATGATTTCGAATGCATTTGTAGTGGCTGAATCTGTGTTTTTAAAGAAATTTTCTTCTAGTGAAATGTATTTTCGAGTACAATCAAGACCTGTTTTCTTCAGCTCTAATTATAAAGGGTGTAACCCAAATCAGTTAAAAAACCCAAGACTCTGGTCTTCAGACACAAGCATACCAGGCTCTTGCATGCCCCCTACCGGGAAATAACGAGAACGGAAGGCCACAAAAGGACACAAAGACTCAATCCAAAGGCACAAAGACACGAAGAATCCGGCCTGACCCGAAGGGTCTTTTTCCCTAAGGAGAGAGCTTGATGATGAGGGTGTCGGTTGAGAAGACTTCTTTCTTCATGGTACAAAACGTAGGAAATCCTCTTCTTTTTCCGAAATTTTGTTCAAAAAGGGGAGATATGCCAACAAAAAAGCATTTTTTTCGAGTACGACCTAATCTTGAAATGAGCTTTAATAGACTATCTTCAAGCGACCTTGTTACTTAAATAGATCTTCCAGGGTTAAGACACTTGATATGTATTCTTCTGAATAGAGACTCTTCTTCAATCCAGATGATGTAACAAAAGCTAAGAAAATCTCTTTATGAGTTTTTACTGTTTTTTTGTACACTTCAATCTTTTTCATAATTTGTTGGTAATAAGATTTGTCAATTTGAAAGGGCTTGTCAGTATACTTAATCTCACAAATTGTGACTGCATCATCTTGACGATCAAATAGTAGATCTATTTGAGCTCCCTCATCTCCCAACCTACCATCATGACGCCAACTAGTAGTTAGTGCTGATGGTTCTATATTTAAAGCCTCACGGATCTGAGCAATATGCTTTAAACAAATGGTTTCAAATGAATACCCAGACCAAGATTTCCAGCTGGCAGTCTCTCGATGTGAAAGCCAAATACTTTTGGATTTATCCAATTTGGCCACCGAACGTTTGTGAGGATCGATCCATTTTAGATAAAAAGAAACATATTCATCGATCACTCTAAAATAAATTCCCTTTTTCTTACGATCACAGGGAATGAAGCTTACGATAAAACCTGCTTCTTCAAGATCTTGCAACTGTCTTGTAGCAGAACCTCCATGAGAAAGCTGAGAGCATTTTTTAATGAGCTCTTCTTGTTCTATTCCATACCGATATTCTGCAATAGATCGGATTATTTCATGGTATTTCTCTGCATCTTCAAATAGTGAGGCAAATAGATGGTTAAAATCTTGATAAAGAATCCCCTGTTTTGAGAACGCCATTTTTGCAATATTCTGAGCCGCGGATAATCCTTTCTGGACATGATTCAAATAATATGGAACACCTCCGGCGACCATATATAATTCCACAATTTGGCGATTATTCAAATTGACTCCAATAAATCTTAGAAAGTCTTTTGTCTCTTTGAGAGTGAATGGCTCTAAACAAATTTGACGTGTAACACGGTTATATAGTCCCCCCTTATTCATGATGATATTTCTAATCATCCATGAAACGGCGGAACCACAAATCACTAACTTAAATCTAGAGTCATGTGACCAAAATCGATTCCAATAATAATCTAAAGCTTGTATCAACCTCGATCTCTTTGTTGCTAACCAAGGTAGCTCATCAAGAAAGAGGATCACTTTTTTCTTCTTATCAATTTTATCCTTTACTTGGCTAAAAAGTTCAAATGCTTCCATCCAGCTGAGGGGTCGTTTTAGAGAAACACCTGCTATGTCTCTTTCAATTGAGGATGTAAAATTCTCCAGCTGTTCTGAAAGTCTCCCATCTTTCATCCCAGAAACATAAGCTAACGAACATGGCATATTTTCGAAATAGTTCTTGATGAGATAGGTCTTTCCTACCCTTCTTCGTCCATAGATTGCAATCATTTCAGCTCTTTTAGAAATAAAAGCTTCATTTAGAAGGTTTTGCTCATCTGTTCTCCCTATAATTTTTGATTTTTTTGCCATATTCGACCTTTAAGATGGTTGTATCTCTGGCAGAATCTTATCATTTCTGGCGTTATCCTGCCAAGGATAAACTCATTATATTTGGCACAATAACTCCTATATTTGTAGAATCCTGCCGGTTATAAAGTGGGCATACTTGGCAGAATCTTTTCTCTTTGGTAGTAAGTAGATTATTTGTCTCTCTGAATCGTATCAAAAAGGTTGACACCGTCTCGGACTTGGTGGGCGCCGTAGAAGATCCCCTCTTGGTACTCTTTGATTTCGATTTCTCTGAGGGAACGGGAGATTTTTTGAGCTGTTTCGGGATCGTGTTCGGCAAAGATGAGGCGGGTGGCGCAAGTTTCCTAGAATGGTTTGGGAGACAGCTCTTCTGTAGATCTCTTCGGGTTGGACTAGACTTTGGAGGGCTAGGAGGGCGCCAAGCTCCGTATTTCCTCCCCTCGGTGATGAGGGAATCGAGAGCTTGGAGTTTCTGGAAGATGGGGAACTCATCAATGATAAACCAGATTCGCAACAGAGTGGAATATCTATGTGGGCAGCAGCTTGAGCCTACACTTTTAAAAGCAGGCTTAAGGTTGGCAAGACCACCGCTTGGTTGACGCGGCACGTTTTGCTTTCTGTGAAGACGACATTGAAAACATATCCTGCATCTTGAGAGTCTGAAAGTACTTCTCCTCCCATTTCGAGG
>JAAKFR010000096.1 GCA_011064985.1 Chlamydiota bacterium | reverse complement strand
ATCCCGACAGCTTGCAAGAGAGAAACATTGAAGTCAATGTGATAAATACCCGACCAGCAATCCTCAAAATCCAAAACAGCCTCAGAAGTGCTTTTGAGCAGGGAGTGCGCATTTTTGTTCATTTGCTTTAATTGATTGCGACGGATGATTTCTTCGATAGGCTTTAGGTAAGACTCTCCGATGTTGTTGCCTGCCAGGTAGAGGCTTGTGAGAGAGGCATTGACTTTTAGGGATTCAGCGATAGCGTTAGCGCCGTTTTTTCCGATACTGAACAGATTCTTCTATCTACGAACAATACGAACAATCAAAAACTAAAAAAAAGAAAATTTAAGGCTTGAACAAATTATAGAGCCATCCAAAAATGAAGAAGGTGACAAATCCATCGACAAAGCCGTAGAGAAGGCCGACGAAAGTCCCTCCGATAGAGACATCATAGCCGACATAGACATCCATCCACTGAGAGAGCCAATACATCCCCCAGCCGGTGTAGATCGAGATCCACGTCATAAAAAGTAAGCTAAGGCCCCATAACACTCCAGCTGCAAGACCCAACTTACAGGGATTTAATTTGCTATACATGTTTTTCTTCCTCCAAAATAATGACAGCCGACCCTGAGAAATTCCCAACTCTTAGGTCGCTTAAGGCTTGGTTTACTTGATCGAGGGCATAAGATTGCACCTCGGATTGAATCGGTATTTTTGCGGCTAGGGGGAGAAAATCCTCTCCATCTTTTCTCGTTAGATTCGCAACAGAACGGAGGACTCTCTCCTCCCAAATAAGGGAGTAGGGGAAGGAAGGGATGTCGCTCATATGGATCCCTGCGCAGACAACGACCCCCCCCTTTCTGACAGCTTTTAGGGCGGTAGGGACTAAATCACCTATGGGAGCAAAGAGAATTGCTGCATCCAAAGGTCTTGGAGGAGCCTCCTCAGAACTCCCTGCCCAAACGGCTCCCAGTTTTTTGGCAAACTCCTGTTTCTCGATATCTTCCGGGCGGGTAAAGGCGTATACCTCTCCTCCTTGGAACTTGACTACTTGCGTGAGGATATGCGCTGATGAGCCAAATCCATAAAATCCGATTTTCTGTGCTTTTTGGGTCATTCTAAGGGCGCGAAATCCGATTAGCCCAGCGCAGAGAAGGGGAGCTGCTTGTGTATCTGAGAATTGTGCGGGAATAGGAAAGGTGTAGGCAGCTCTGGCGACACAGTATTCAGCAAATCCCCCGTTGAGTTGGTACCCAGTATACCGGGTGAGATCGCATAGGTTTTCTTTTCCTTCTCGGCAGTAGGCGCAGCTTCCGCAGGCCTCCCCAAGCCAGGGGACTCCCACTCGGTCTCCTTTTTTCAGTAGGGTCACCCCTTCCCCTACGTCAACGACCCTTCCTACGATTTGGTGGCCTAAAATCAGGGGGAGCTTCGGCTCTTTTAGGTCACCATCCACGATATGCAGATCGGTGCGACAAACACCGCATGCTAACACTTTGAGAAGAACCTCTTTGGGGCCAGGCTTAGGGATCTCAACCTCCTCAATTTCTAAAGGAGTCCCTTGGCTCTTCAAAACCGCTGCACGCATGGTTTCAGCCATTTTTCAACACTGCCCGGTAGCGGATTTGGTTCTTGCTAAGTTTTTCGATTGCTAGATTCGCCTCATGCATGGGAAAAACTTCTGTTTTCGCTACGATGTTGTGCAACGCTGCAAACTGCAACATTTCATCTATTACATGGGGAGAGGCGATAGCACTGCTACACACCATCTTCCTGAAGGGGAGGAGGCTGAAGATCGGAACATCCACATGCCCTTCCTTGGGAGCGCCTAGAATGCAAAGCTTTCCCTTAGGGCGGAGTAAAGAGAGGTAAGAGTCAAAATCGACCATCGCTGATGAGGTAAAGAGGATGAGGTCAAGAGAGCTCTTTGCTGATTCGAAAGCCTTAGCATCCGAGGAGTTAATGAATCGATGAGCTCCAAATTCTTTTGCTTCCTGTTCCTTTTGCGGGGTGCTTGAAAAAGCGGTGACTTCACAACCAAACGCGTTGGCAAACTGGATGGCCAAGTGCCCAAGTCCTCCAATTCCAACTACGCCCACTTTGTGGGTTCCTTGGATGTTGAATTGGATTAAAGGAGAAAAGACTGTCGCGCCACCGCAAAGAAGGGGAGCTGCATTTTCTGAGGCCAAGCCGTCTGGAATGTGGAACGCAAACCGGCTATCTACGAGGATTTTATTCGCAAAGCCGCCAAAATGGCCCACACAGGTCGCCTCTTGCTTGTCGCACAAGTTCTCTTCCCCCGTGTGGCAAAATTCGCAAAAGTGACACGAGCTTCTCTGCCATCCGATCCCGATCCGGTCTCCAATGGAAAAGCCTTTTACTTGCTCTCCCTTTTGGATCACATGACCGATGATTTCATGGCCAGGGATGAGGGGGTATTTTGTCATTCCCCAGTCGTTTGTGATCAGGTGGAGATCGCTGTGGCAAATGCCGCAATGGGAGATCTCTACTTCTATCCCATAAGGGGAGAGGCGAGCTTCTTCGTATTGATAGGGGGTGAGTTTATCCCCTTGTTTGATCACTGCAAACCCTTCAATTGTTTTCGTCTGTGTTGTACTACTTGTGGACATGCGCGCATTTCTCCTTGATTTTTCCGGGCATATGGAGCCCATTTTTCTGGTACCAGGCAATTGGGTCTTGTTGCAAATCTTGGATCATCGTAGGGAGTGTTTTGTCTAGAGAGTGTTGTGGCTCCCAGGAGAGCAACTGCTTGGCTCTAGAGATGTCGAGATCGTAGTGCTCGTCAGCAAGATCGATCATCCAAGGCTGAATAAACTCCGATTTGATGAAAGGTGTTGAACTCTCTACCCAAGCTCCTAGCTTGGCAAGTGTTTTTGGCAGGGAGTGGGTTGAGATCTCTTTTCCGGTAAGAAGCTGACTGATTCTCCTTTGCAAATAGTCATAACTGAACGTATTCCCTTCACCGATGAGCATCGTAACTTCCTCCGGAAGCTCTTTGTTCTTCTGGATACAGGCTACAATTGCATCCACGAGATCTTCCATGTGGATAAAGTCTGCTCCATGAGTTACATCTCCGGCAAAGAGATGGGCATTCATCTGGTTTTCGTAGATTCGTTTGATCTGGTTGGAAATGGGGATTGAATGACACTCGTTGTCATAAACTCCAGAGACGCGGAGGATACGGGTTGGGATCTCACCCCGCTCTTCATGGATCACTTTTTCTGTCTCGACTTTTGAACGGGGATATCCCCATGTTGGATCAAGAGGCCACTCTTCATTGATCTTCTGCCCCGGTTGGCAAGGTGCGTGGACAAGCATTGTGCTAGAAAAGATAAACTGCTCAATATTGAATCCTTGTAAACCTCTTAAGAGACGCCTTGTACCCTCTACAGTGATCTTGTTGTAGAGCTCGCTCTCAGGGTGAGAGAAGCTATAATAAGCTGCTAAGTGGATCACGGCGGAGAGGTGATTTCCATAAAAATTGCGGATGTGGGTCAACGCTTGGTGGACACTCTCGTCAGAAGAGAGATCACACGGGACGAGTTCTTCATTTGCTGATGCATAGAAGGCTTTCAGCAATTCAAATCCTACCATCCGGTATTCATTTCCTAACTTTTTCACTACGTTGGCTCCAATCCGGCCACAAGATCCTGTAACAAGGATGACTTTTTTTTCTTCGCTCATAACCCCTCAAAATTAAAAATAATTCTTTTAACCTAATTATAGGCATGTTAACATAAAACTATAAAGAGAATTATTAGGTTTTTTTATGACACAGATACGGGCCCTTTTTCTCGATGTAGGAGGAGTCTTACTCACCAATGGGTGGGACACAGCTCTTCGCAAGAAAACAGCCGAGCACTTCAACGTCAACTATGAGAAGATGGATACACGCCACAGACTCTATTTCAACGTCTATGAGATAGGGAAGCTAACAATTGATGAGTACTTAACAATCACCTTCTTTTTCGATCCCCCCTCCTTTACGATAAGTGAGCTCAAATCCTTCATATTTAACAGTGTTCGGCCTTACTCAGAGATGATCGAGTATGTCAAAGAGCTTAAAGAAGAGCATGGGCTCAAAATTGCGATTGTAAGCAATGAGGGGAAGGAGCTCGTGATCGACCGGTTTACGCGATTTGATTTTTCAAGCTTTGTCGATTTCTACATCGTCTCTTCTTTCGTAGGGTACCGAAAACCCGATCCCGATATCTACAAGCTCGCGATCGATGTTGCGCAGATCCCTCCCAAGCACATCCTCTACATAGATGACAGGGAGCTCCTTGCTGAAGCAGGGAGAGCCCATGGTTTGCAAGCCATCCACCACACCGACCTTGCTTCCACGAAGCAGGCCATCGAAAAGCTCTTCTCCTTGCCAACATCTGTGTGAAACTTCAGGCCTTTGGGCCATGAGTCTTTGGGCCATTCCTAACCGCGAAGGGGTCCTAGAGCTATCTTGAAACATGGGTTGCTAACCTGCAGAAAGCAAGAATTTATTGATTTTTGTTTTTCAATAACTTGAGTGAAGTTGCTTAGGAGACACAGTTTTCTAGGGGCCGGAAAAGGTTTTCCTATCCTTTACTCTTAATTTTGACCATGGTATGGTTACTTTAACCCATAAAAACAACCATGGCGTGGTCAAAATGAAGAGATATACGATGCGCTCCCTCATGGAGTGGAAACGTTCTCCCAGCAGAAAGTCCCTCCTGCTTCGTGGCGCACGCCAAGTGGGGAAAACCCATCTTGTTCGGCAATTTGGCACTACTTTTGAACATTTTGTTGAAATCAACCTAGAAACGTATCCCGATCTCATACCCCTTTTCGAAGGAAATCTAGACCCAGAAAGGATCATTCGGGAACTTTCTCTGCGTTTCCAAGCCCCTATCGAGCCAGGCAAAACCCTTCTGTTTATCGATGAAATTCAGGAGTTTCCCCGTGCAATTATTGCCCTCCGTTATTTCTATGAAAAAATGCCAGGTCTTCATGTCGTTGCTGCTGGATCACTTGTGGATTTTGCGATTCAACAGGTGGGAGTTCCAGTCGGTCGGGTTGAATTTCTCTACCTCTATCCTCTAAGTTTTCTTGAATTTCTCGAGGCCATGGAGCGTAGAGACCTTGTCGAGGCCATCCTTGCCCAAGAGATGGGAGTCCCTTTTAGCGATCCGATTCATCAGCTACTTCTCGAGTATTTTGCTCAGTATCTTCTTGTGGGGGGGATGCCTGATGCAGTGAAATGTTGGAGAGATGAAAAAAACTTCCGTGCTTGCCAAATGATCCATCACAACTTGATGGTTGCCTACCGTCAAGATTTTCACAAATATGCAAAAGAACATCAGGTCAAATACCTCAATCTCATTCTCGAAGAGGCTCCCCGTTTTATGGGGCGAAAGTTTACGTTTATGAGCTTAAGTGGAGACTATCGGAAGCGAGATCTCGATCCATGTCTCGATCTTCTCATCTATGCTAGAGTGCTTCATAAGGTCTATCAAACCTCTGCGCAAGGACTCCCCTTGCTTGCTGGGTCCAGTTACCAGCGGTATAAACTCATCTTTATTGACATCGCACTTGCCCAGACTCTCCTTGGAATAGGCCTGCAAGAGTCTATGATGAATCTTGCCAAAGAACTTGTGAATCGAGGTGAGGCTGTCGAAGCCTTAGTTGGTCAAGAGCTACTTGCTTACAGTGAGCCGCGCATGGATCCAACGCTATTTTACTGGCACAGAGAAAGGGCGGGTTCCACAGCTGAAGTCGACTACGTGATCCAAAAGGGGCATGATATCTTTCCTATAGAGGTAAAGAGCGGATCAAAGAGAGAGATGCGAAGCCTCTACCGATTTCTTGAGACACACCTCACTAGCTCCTTTGGCTATCGGATTAGCATCGATCCCTTTTCAGATGAGGAAAAACTCGCTTCTGTGCCGCTCTATGCAATCGCGAAGCTATTCCAAGATCCAGTTCAATAACTGAAACACAGATTCGTTTCTAAAACATTGGAGGCAACACATCTTGCTATTGCGATTGTTGCTGCAAGTCCAGTTCTTTTTGCACTGGAATAAAATCCTTCTCTGTTTTATACCCTCCCAACGCTTTTGGAGTTGTGATCCTGCCATCTCCAATCATTTTGAATAACTGCCTTCTCTGCATCATCAATTTATGTTGTTCCTCACTCCAAATAGCCTTCACTGAGTCATCCTTCTTTTGGATTGTTCGAGCCTTGTCTCTAAACAGATTATAGGCTGAATTCGGGTCGTCAGGATCAAGTCTAGCAACAACAGTCTTCATAAATTTCTTGTAGTCTTCTGTAAATGGCTTTTCTGCCATCCCTAGATCTTTCCATTTATTGTGGTTTTCAATCCCACCGTTGTGATTGTATGCAATCGCTGCTTTATCCATATCAAACTGGAATACACCGACTAGATCCCCTTCTTTGTCATACTTTACCATCCAGTTCCCTTCATGGCAGTCCAAGTTCATTGTCTGCACATCCACAGTGACTCCAATTTGGAAAAGAGTGAGCTCGTGATCAGTCCAGTCGGTGGTCTTGGGTCTTTTGTCATTCGACATTTTGACATTTAACCTGTTTGAAATTTTGCCGGATTTTGACGTTCCATTTTTTGTTAAGCCATGTTTCGAGGCCTCGTCAAAACCGGAAATAAATTCGCAGAAGCTCGCCTTTCTCTTTTCTGGACAATTAAAGTTTTTGACAAGAATGGTTGTGGGGAAGACAACCCTATTGTACCCAGGCTGGTCCATTTTGGAGTACTGTACGTAACGAAGTAAAGAGACGAGCTTGTACATAAGCCACTCGTTATGGACCCTTCGATCAGGGTCATTCTGAGTAGAATTTAACCAGGCATCCATGCCAAAATTAGCCTTGACCAGTTTTTCTACAATATGAACTTTATAGTCCCCGGCAGAAGCAAGGTCACTAACCGTGTCAGGGTGAGGTTTAAATACTCCGAGAAACGCTTCAGTAATAAGCTCATTGTCAAAAGCACATTTAGTGCCACTTTCCTCCAGTGACCTAAAGAACATCGCGCCATTTACCCCTGCACCGGCACCCTTGTATCTGTTTCCATTTAGGTCTCCCTCTAGTTTCCCTCTCCAAAACTTAACCCTTGTTCGTGCTTTTGCTATCTTAATAGCCTGCTTCTCACCCTTTTCATTCGACTCCAATGTGTTCTGATATTTCTTGTACGCCGTGTCTAATTTGCGAGAAATGATACATTGAAGGGTGACATTCCCTGCCAATCTTTTTCGGTTATAGCCCATGGCATCTAACTCTTTATGAAGTTGGACTCTAGGTGTAGATTCTCTTTCGATAAAATCTTTGTGACGAATTTTTTTAATCAAAACCTTAAAGAAGTTCCGTATTTCCGTTTGATAAGTGTTGAGATCTTCATCTGTTAACTCACAGCAACGGTCAAAGATTCCGTAAATATCACCTACTGATCGACATCCGAAAGCCTTGTCTGGGTCTGAAGCAAAGGTTTTTAATTGTTCCAGAACTGCTTGTTTGCGGTTCTGGCCACGGTTTGACCTCATTAGTCGGGCATCATCTAGTAGGGCATCAGCTTCAATTGCGTTGTGGATCTTGGGGTCTGTGATAACAAGATCATTTGACGAACCGTCTGCGATAGCAAGTAAAGAAGTACTTGACTCCAATAGAGATTGACACCTAGATACGTTTTGGCATGCGGAAATGATGTTCTGTCCTTGCCCATACTGTATAGGAAGATGTCTGCCAAATACATTTGTTAAACGGGTCCCTTCATAGAGATCATCGTTTCCATATTGGCATGGCATAGGAAATGTATGGGAAACATCGACGAATTCGTTTCCTGGGAACTTTTCATTATTTCCGGGCAGCCCGTGACCCCCCATGATGTTGTCGTATTCATAGTACTTTT
>JAAKFR010000095.1 GCA_011064985.1 Chlamydiota bacterium | reverse complement strand
AGGAAAAAACAACTCAAATACAAATCCTTCCTCTTCTAGCACGCAATCCGTACCAAAAGACAATCAAGGAGGTTATGTTAATATTGGGAACGAAGGAAAAAACAACTCAAATACAAATCCTTCTTCGTTTACTTCAGGAATAAGTAGCACAAATTTTTCCATGAAGATGCCTCCTAAATTTTCATCACAAAACCCCTCTTTTTCCTCAGAACAAATTTTAAAAAATATCAACCCACACAAGCTGCGTCAATTACTTGCGAATGATGTCTCCACTATTCTTTCAAATTCTGGGCAAAATCCTCAAGCCCTCCTTGCGAGGATATCTTCCCAAGAGCTTGGAAACTACCTTTTAGAATCAATTGACATCCAATCTCTTGCACAAAAGATCATCCAGTATTCTTCTACTCCAACTAAAGAATTCGACGAAGACTTTTAGCAACATGGGTTTAGACGGTTACGCAAAAACAATAATTAGTCGGAGAGTTTGGTGAGGAGGACTTTTTCGACGCGGCGTTGCTTCATCTTGACGATCTCGAAGCGATAGGGGGAAAGGGAGAAGGTGTCCCCTTTTCTTGGGACTGCCTCTAGCTGGCTCATGCAGAGGCCAGAGAGGGTGCGGAAGCGGGCCCTCTCCTCTTCTGGAAGGGTTTCGAAATGGAAAATCTCCTTGAATTCGTCGATGGGAAGATCTCCCTGCAAGAGCCATGATTGGGGGTTCACCTGGACGATTTTTGACTCTTCGACATCTTCGATGATCGCTCCCATAATATCCCCTAAAGTAATCATCCCTTGGATCGTCCCGTACTCATCGGTTACAAGGGCTAATGTCTCCTCTTGAGCATGGAAGAACTCCATCAGCTCAAAAATCAGTTGATTTTCATGAACGAAGTGAGGAGGCTTAGCAAGCTCCTTCAAAATGATCGGCTCTTTTCGCCAAGCACGAGAGAGGAGATCTCGGGCGTGGATGATCCCTTCTACTTCGTCGATATCTCCTTTTGCGATGGGGAAACAGTGGTGAGAGGAGGCGAGAATTTGGTCTCTGATTTGGTCGCAAGAGTCTTCTAGATCGAGCCACTCAATATCGACCCGGGGGCACATCAAAACCCCGACCCTCCTGTCGCCTAAGCGGAAGATATTTTCAACCATATCTTGCTCCGCCTCTTCGATCACCCCCGCTTTTGCCCCTGCTTCAAGAGCAATCCGAATATCTTCTTCAGTGATCCCCTCCTTTTTTCTCCCCTTTGAAAGAAGCTTTGCGAAGAGATTGAAGGAGAAGACGAAGGGGTAGGTGAGGACAATCAACCCGTTGATCGGCCGCGCGCAGATGAGAATAAGCCGTTTCCAAAAAAGGGCACCTACTGTTTTCGGGAGCATCTCAGTCCAATAGAGCATCGTGAGAGTCAAGATAATCGAACCAAGAGCGAGCCATTTCTCTCCGTAAAGTTCGACAATACTTGCCCCAACCCCGGCTGCCCCGATCGTGTGGGAGATCGTATTGAGAGTCAAAATGGCAGCTAAGGGGCGATCGATATTGGCTCGCAGCTTTCCTATCAGAACTCCCCTCTTGTCCCCCTTTTTCTTGAGCAAATCGACATACCCATCTGTGCAAGAGAGGAGGGCTGATTCGAAAATCGAGCAGAGAAACGAAAACAGGTGGGACCCGACGAAATAGACAACAAGAGCAAACATACTTATTGTGTAGGACAAAAATGGGGTTTGATGGTAGAAAAATCCTCTCATGAAGGTGCATTTTCTCTTACTCCCTCTTGTTTTTCTCCTTGTTGGGTGTAGCCCAGCAAAATACCACTATGACATCGAAGGAGCCCAAGAGTTTGTCTTAGACTCCCACCAGATCAGCCGAGGGAAATTTTCTATCTTAGAACTTGAGGGAAGACCTGCTGCCCCTCTCCCGTGTTCGTATCTAGATGAATATGAAGATCAAATCGATGAGGATGACGTCCTAAAAATCGCCCTCTTCCATCCTACCAGGCGAGATTTGGCCGAAGCGGTTGGATCGATCGGGAATACCATCGGCTACAGAGTAATCAACGGGGCGATCACACTCCCAGGTATCGAGGGGAGTATTTGTCTAGCCGGCTTGACCTTGCAGGAGGCCAAATATGCAATCGAATCTCTCTACGCCCAGGAGATCGCAAATATTGAAATCTTTCTTGAGTACGCCGAAAGACTCCATAGTAAAGTTGAATTGACAGGAGCTGTCAGCGTCCCCGAAATCCCCATCAACGGGAGGATGCGACTCTATGAGGTTCTCTCTCTTGCCGGGGTTCCTCCTGATGCAAATCTTTTTAAAAGCTACCTCGTCCGTGATGGAGAGCTTTTACACATCGACTTCACAAAGCTGATACGGGAAGGGGATATGAGCCAAAATTTGGTCATGCGCCCCCAGGATAAAATTTTCATCGCAGATCCGATGGCAGCAACTATCATGGTCTTAGGAGAAGTAGGCCTCGCTCAGATTGTCCCCGTTCCAGAAGGATCGATCTCCCTTAGAGAGGCAATCGCAGCCGCTGGAGGAATCCCCTTCACTGGTGACAAACGGTGTATCCTTGTGATTCGTGGCAATATCCTTCAGCCAAAGATCTACCGTCTCTCTTGGAACCATATCACCTACCTCCCCAACGAAAGCCTCCTTCTGATGCCAGGTGATACGGTCTATATCTCAGAAAAACCGATTACCAAATGGAACCGCTTCATCGAACAGCTCTTCCCTAGCAGTTTGCTGATCGACCTTGGCATCCGAACCAAGGGAATCTTCCATTGAGCGACTTTTTCCTCTCATTCTCAGACATGCGAAAAAGTTGGAATAAGGAGCGTGGAAAAATCCTCGTATTTGCCCTTTGCTTAAGCCTTTGCACCCTCCTCTACACCCTCTCTAAATCGGTCACCTTCACAGCTGAGGGACTCATCAAAACCGAGGCTGCCAGTTACGCCCGCCTCTCCAAAGCCGTCCAACTTCTCAACGGGGAAACAAGCGCTTCTCCTTCAACAGAAACCCCACAAACCCTCCTCACATCCGATCCTGTATTGGAAAAAGTTGCCGGCTTTCTCCAGCTACAAGCCACAATTGGTGGAAGGGAGAGAAAGTCGCGACTTGAGAAAGTATTTGATCTCCTCCTCGCTGAGTGGAGCGTGGGAAAGGCCCGCCTCTTCCACCCCTCCTCTCGTATCCTCCACAAGAAAATCCCTGTAACCGATACCATTCTCCTTCTAGAAGAGGAGGAACTTCTTGTTGTTACTTCTCTAGACTATCCAGGGCAGACAGCTCGCACGTTAACCCTCTCCTTTCAAGACGAGTCCCACTTCACCGTGCGAGAAGGGAAAGGAATTTGGGGAGAAGGGGCTCTCGACACTCCATTCCAGTGGGGTGGAGGGTCTTTCACTCTCAAAAAAGAGACCACAAAAAAGCTTGGATCAACCTATAGCCTCACCCTAATCCCCCTTTCAGCAGTTGTAGAAAGCCTCCAAAAAACCCTCCAGGTCAAACGTGATGAAGAGAACCCCTCTCTTCTCTGGCTTTCTCTAAAGCACCCAAACAGACATCTTGCGACCTCTATTGTAAATGGGACAATACAAGCCTACCAAAACTTTCTCCAAGACTTAGAGAAAATCAAGGTGGAAGACCAGCTCTCTTACCTCAAGCAGAAGCAGAGCGCTGTTGCAGCCGATTTAGAGGAGACGCTCCAATCCCACAAAACCTATCTAGAAACTCATTTGGAGGCTGGCCAGATCCTCACTCTTGAAAAAGAGCTCACCTTTATTGCTGAAGTCCAAGCCGCAATGGTAAGAGAACAAAGAGAGCTCGAAGAACGGATGGCCTCTCTCTCCCCCAAAACCGAGCCTCCTCTTAGCTTCGCATCTTCTCTTCTCCAAATCCACGATAGCTCCCTTCCCCTCACAAGTGCGGAAAGCCTTCTTCACGACCACCGGAATACCCTGGAAGCCCTTGCCCTTGAAAAGAGACGAAACGAACACTGTGTAGAAAAGCTCATGCAACGAGAGTTCAACCCCTCTTCCCTTGCTAGCAGCTTTGACGACCCCTCTCTCAAGATTCGATTTGAGAAACTCCATGAGCTGAACCACCACCTTGCCGACAAGAAAAATTGGACCGAGAAAGAGAGGGGGCAAATCCAAGAACAGATCGAGGCAGAAAAGCTCTTCTTAGCCGATTATCTCGCAAAACAGCAGGAGGGGATCACGGTGCAAGAGGCAACTCTTCTCTCCCGCATCGATGACCTTGAAAAGGACCTCCTCACCCTCCTCTATAAGCGACACCAGGCGCTTGAACAAGAGCTAAAAAATTGGGGAAAAAGGGCCTCCCACTTCCCCCAGAAGTGGCTTACAGAACAGAAAATTCTTCTCACCACCGAGATGCAAAAAGAGATGAATGAATCGATCACCAAGTTATTGGAAGCAAAAATCGTCGGCAGCCATCTCGATAGCCCCTTCTCCTTCCCTTTACGCGCGGCTTACCCCCCCGCTCTTCCCAACAGTCCTCACCTTCTTGTGAATCCCTTGCTAGGTTTTCTCGCTTCCTGTGTGCTAGCCGTGATCGGTTTAGGAATCCGAGAGATTGCAAAAGGACCAAGTGGTTCTCCTGAAAATCTCCGTGCTTTAGGAAAAGTGTCGCTCGGACTTTACGCCTCCTCATCGAAGAAAAGGGATCGCAATACTTTGGTAAGGCTCGCCTACAGAATCGCCCAAAAGCAGACCATTCTCATCTCTTCACAGACAGCTACAACCCTTGGACAAGACCTGGCAGAGCTCTTCTCAGCAAAAGGAGAAGAAGTGCTTCTTGTCGATCCAGAGCTTTTTTCAGAAGAGTTTCTGCAGGAAGCTCATCTTGAGAGTCAACTCTCCAAACTCAAAAGTACTCATACCAAACTCATTTTGACTTTCCAAGGCCCGGCGACACACCCTAAGCTCCAGCTCCTCTTGAACCTTGCGAATGTGAGCATTTTTGGGGTGACAGATGAGAGGATCCAAGACCTCGTCTCTTTGCCAGAGGAGACGATCTTCCTCTCATTTCCCGTGCAAGAAGGATACAAGCTCTTCCAGATCGTTCCGTTGCTGCAGCGCCTCCTTCGGAGGATCTCTGCCCCCTTCACCTCCTCCCATACATAAGTACTCATCGCGCTTCAAGGCAATATCATTAGGGTGTAACCCAAATCAGTTAAAAAACCCAAGATTCTGGTTTTCAGACACAAGCATACCAGGCTCTTGCATGCCCCCTACTTTGTGCCTGAGGATGGGAACTTGGGTTAAGTCTTTAAATAGAACCACCTAGCTCAACTGAGTAAGGTTATCGATATAAGCTCCACTTTTAATTGCACCCGAATGTAAGGCATCAATAGTCAGGTTTGCTAGCAGAGGCTTTTTTGCGCTTGGGTTTTGTTTCGAAGCATGGTTTGAGAGTAGAGACAAAATCAGAGCCTCGCGCTTCGAGATAGGCAAGCTCCTTGCGCCCCTTCTCCATCTCCCCTTGCATGCAATAGAGACGGCCTAAAAGATAGTGGCTCTTTTCGTGCTCCAGATCAATTGTGAGGGCTTGGTAGAGGATTTCAATTGCCTTCTCCTCCTGCTTCAAATCGACATAGGAGATTGCTTCGTAGAAGATCGACTCGACATCTTCCGGATCGCGGATCCTTGCCCCTTCAAAAGCCTTTACCGCTTTATCCGCTTGATTCCCCGTTAAATAGCAAAGACCGAGATTGTAATAACTATCAGAAAGCTCGGGACGGAGCTCAATCGCTTGGATATAAGCATCAGCAGCTTCCCGCCACTGCTTCTTATTGGAATAGAAAAGACCCAATTTCACCCACCCCTTCCAATACGTGGGGTGGATATCGACTGTTTTGTGGAGAGATTCGATCGCCCCCTCATCCATCCCTTGCTCGGCTAGAACGAGAGCTAAATTGTAGGAAGCTTTGTAGTGGTTGGGATCAAAAGTAAGAGCTTGACGGTAGTAAGAAATCGCCTCCTCAAAGGCTTCTGTCTGATCATGGACACATCCGAGACTAAAAAGACACTCAGCATCTCGTGGATGCTCTTTCAAATAGATCTGGTATTGGTCGATCGCCTCTTCGAATTGCCCCTTCCTCTCAAGAGCCGCTCCTAAACAGTAGTGGAGATACCCATTTTCTGGGTCGATCTCTAGCCCCTGCTCACACCAAGAGACCCCTTCTTCGACCTCTCCTAACTCGAGAGAGATAATCCCAAGGTAACAATAGGCTAGAGGAAGAGTCGCATCGAACTTCAGCGCCTCCCGAAACTCGATTTTGGCCTCTTCATACTCTCCATCTAAAAACTTCCCTACTCCGGCACAAAAATACTCTTTTGCAAGATTTGGCTCTTCTGCTGGCACTGAACTCCCCATAATCGGCATCTCCTTTCATAATCGATACCTCTTCTCATGCAAGCCCCGTGCCACCTTTCCTACAACTGATCATTCTCCTTTTTCAGGCTCTTCTGCTCTTCACTTCTATTTTTTACCTTAAGCACCATCAGCGCCAGAAAATCAGCACCAAGAATCCCACCACTTACTACAGCGAAAGCAGTCCCTACTATTCCCGCAGTGTGGCTTGTATGAGTCACCACAAGTACAAATCCAATTGTGGTAAGTATCGTAGCCAAAGCAAAATCGAACTTCCCACTCTTCGTATTTTGTATGTTCTTGCAGCCAGAATTGTAATCCACACCCGATTGGAGACAGCTTATTGCAAATTTCTTCAATGGTCCCTTTAAAATCCCACCCAACTTGGTTTCGTCAACTTTCGAAGCCTTAGTAAAATTGTGCTTAAACTTCCCGAGGAAAACACCTATTGCATAAGTCATATAATTACCTATCTTTTAAATTTTATTAATATTATGTTACTCCGTATAAATACATCGTAAATTTCAACAAAATGATTGTACCATTTTAAACATTATTTGTTAAGATAAATTTTTATTAAATATAAGAAGTGAGGAATTTTAAGAGAATTCAAGACAATGCTGAGAAGAAAATACCAAAAAAAATAGGTTGTTAAGGTAAAGCAAAGACGATCCGAATTGCCTTTTCTACTTCGATCATGGTTTGAGAAGTTACCTCGCCCAGTTTGTTCAAAAGACGAGATTTGTCAACAGCTCTTGACTGATGAAGCATGATCTTCGCATCTCGGTTAGCAACAGAAGTTTTCACTTCTGTTGGATAGACACGAGTAATTTTGCTCGTGATGGGGGCAATCATGATGATAGGAGAAAATTCATTTCCAATATCGTTTGAAATAACAAGCCCGGGCCTTCTCTTTTGGGCCTCATTGCCACGTGTAGGCTCTAAATCGACCCAATAAACTTCCCCCCGCTTAGGAAAGTGATTACCACTCCTCTTCTTCGATACCATCTGCGACTGTTCCTTCCCACTCTTTCAACATGGCGCTTTGCTCTTCATCTTCACTCATAGCTATGTAGGCCTCCTTAAGCTCATTTTTCCTTAATTCGAGCTCCTTCCGGATCGCTTCACTAACAAAGAGGCTCATCTCGCGACGCTTGATATAGACGTGGAGCTCATGAGCAATCTCTGCCGGGATAGAGAAAGTTTGATTAACTGTTTTTGCGTGTGACCTCTTCATGAACCCATTATAGCAATAAATAACAATATTTAGCAATCCATAATACGTATTACGTATTTAATAGAGTGCTTTTGTCTATCCTGTCGCTCGTCAAGCGATCCTGCCTATCTTTTTTTATGGATTTACAACCTGCCGTGTAGATTGTCGCCTTTCTTCTGTTTGCGCTTTAGGCCATGCACAGAATGGAGTTATCGGGGATACGCTGGACAGAAGAGAGGGCGGAAACCATGTTGGGATTGCGATCGATCTCAGTAAATACTTTAAGCGAGGAGTTTTGGCGATACCGTAGCAGTGCTCAACATGAGCATCTATACGGACATATCGCCTCCAATCAAGAGG
>JAAKFR010000094.1 GCA_011064985.1 Chlamydiota bacterium | reverse complement strand
TAAGCCTGCTTTTAAAAGTGTAGGCTCGAGCTGCTGCCCTCATAGATATCCACTCAGAGAAAACGGTCACCTCATCTTTGCCGAGGTAACCGTCTAAACAACCCATCTTTTTGAGTTTTCGGGAATAGGGCACTCTTTGGATTTTTCAAAACCCAAGGAGGATCTATGTTCAAGCCCGCCTCAGACGAATTTGTAGAAGCCTGGAAAAAGAAAATCCAGAGGCAGACGGTCAGTGGAAAATCAATCGCCCAGTGGTGTCGTGAGAACCAAGTCGTCTACTCCCAGTTTTTCTACTGGAAAGCAAAGCTTTTTGGACCAAAAACATCTCCTGAACTCACTTGCACCGAAATTCCTCAAGAACCTGAATTACCGGCATAGTTACATTTCCCGGGAATTCAGGTTCTTAAAAAGCTTAAAACCAGACTCTCCCCTCTCTCCATAAGAGGAGAGATAAGGAGAAAAGCCAGATTCTTAAGAGTCTTTTTTCTCTTCTTTGTCGATCACTTCAACTTCGGCCTCTTCGATGTTTTCCTCTTGGGCTGGAGGGGGCTCAGTAGGGCCACCTGGAGCAGCTTGTGGGTTGCCGGCAGCTCCTTGTTGTTGCATCGCCTCTCCGATCTTTTGCAGGTGGGTATTGAGTTCCTCCCTGGCCGCTTCGATCCGAGAGATATCATCTGTTTTGAGGGCCTCTTTCACGTTGTCAATTTTCGACTGGATATCGGAAGTGATGTCGGCAGGGATCTTATCCTTGTAGTCCTTGAGGGATTTTTCTGCCTGGAAAACGAGAGCATCGGCCTCATTTTTTGTCTCGACAGACTCTTTTTTCTTCCGATCTTCTTCCTTGTGAGATTCTGCATCTTTGACCATCCGGTCGATCTCCTCTTCCCTGAGGCCTGATTGGGCTTCGATCCGGATCTTCTGCTCTTTTCCTGAGGCGATGTCCTTAGCAGAAACGTGGAGAATTCCATTGGCATCGACGTCAAAAGCAACTTCGATCTGAGGAGTTCCACGAGGGCCTGGTGGGATCTCGGTCAGGTCGAATCTCCCAATCTCCTTGTTGTCACGGGCTATCGGACGCTCACCTTGGAGGACGATGATGGTGACAGCAGGTTGGTTATCAGCGGCTGTTGAGAAGACTTGCTTTTTCTGGGTCGGAATGGTGGTGTTTCGTTCGACAAGTGGTGTCATCACACCACCAAGAGTTTCAATCCCAAGGGTAAGAGGGATTACATCGAGCAAGAGAACGTCTTTGACATCTCCTCCTAAGACTCCTCCTTGGATAGCCGCTCCCATTGCGACAACCTCGTCAGGGTTCACACCTTTATTAGGTTCTCTTTTGAAGATGCTCTTCACCTTCTCTTGGACGGCAGGCATACGACTCATCCCTCCTACGAGAAGGACATCATCGATCTGGTCTGGTGGGAGGCCAGAATCTTTGAGGGCTTTTATACATGGCTCTTCGATTCTTTCGATAAGAGGGGAGGTGAGTGATTCGAGTTGGGCCCTTGACAAAGTTAAGGAGAGGTGCTTTGGACCTGTTGCGTCCATGGTGATAAAGGGTTGGTTGATCTCAGTTGAAGGGACCCCTGAGAGTTCAATTTTCGCTTTTTCAGCAGCATCTCGCAACCTTTGCAATGCCATTTTATCTTGGCTAAGATCGATCCCTTGCTCCCGTTTGAACTCGTCGAGAATCCAGTGGATAACCGCATTGTCAAAGTCATCTCCACCAAGGTGGGTATCACCGTTTGTGGCAAGGACCTCAAAAACCCCTTCTCCGATTTCGAGGATGGAGATGTCGAAAGTTCCCCCACCAAGGTCGAATACGGCGATCTTTTGGTCCCCTGACTTATCGAGACCATAAGCAAGAGAGGCAGCCGTTGGCTCAGGGATGATCCGCTTCACATCAAGTCCAGCAATCCGTCCAGCATCGCGGGTAGACGCTCTTTGCGAGTCGTTGAAGTAGGCCGGGACTGTGATGACCGCTTCAGTCACCTCTTCGCCAAGATAGGCTTCGGCTGTCTCTTTCATTTTAACGAGGATTTGGGCTCCGATCTCTTCGGGAGTGAGGAGCTTTCCGTCGACTTCAAAAACAGCGTCTCCCTTATCGTTTGAGGTCACCTTGAATGGAACGGTTTTGATCTCCGATTGGACTTCGCTGTACTTCCGTCCGATGAATCGTTTAGTCGAATTTAAAGTGTGCTCGGGGTTGGTGACTGCTTGTCTTTTTGCTGGGATCCCTACGAGTCTTTCATTTCCCTTGTAGGCCACAATAGAGGGAGTTGTACGCGTCCCTTCTGCGGAGGCGATGACCTTTGCTTGGCCCCCCTCCATGACCGCCACACATGAGTTGGTGGTTCCAAGGTCGATCCCGATGATTTTTCCTGAAGATTTTTTTTGTTCTGCCATAGTTGTTAACCTTCTTCTTCTGTTGGTTTTTCTTGATGATTCTTTTCTGGAGCTTTAGCCACTTTTACACGAGCGACTCTGATGGGACGCTCTCCAATCTTGTAGCCTCGGATAAACTCCTCCACAATGATCCCCGGTTCATACTCAGTGGTTTCAACCATCTCCATCGCCTCATGAAGGTGGGGATCAAAGGATTTGCCAATTGAGTGATACTCTTCGGCTCCATGGTTTTGTAATACTTGCTTGAGCTGGGCAAGGATCATTTCGAATCCAACGGCCCAGTTTTTCACCTCACCTGACATGCTTTCTGCAAATTGGAGGGCTTTTTCGAAACTGTCGAGTGGATGGAGGAGTTCGGCTAGCACATTCTCAACGGCGTATTGGGTCATCTCTTGCCGCTCTTTTTGCATCCGTTTCCGTGCATTTTCCGAGTCGGCCAAGACACGGAGATACTTATCTTCCCACTCATCGATGCTTTTTCTTAAGGCCTCGATGTCTTCCATCGGCCCTTGCTCGGTTTGAGGAGGTAGGGACTCTTCCTTTTCTTGCGCCTCTTCAGCCATTTAGTTATATCTCCTTTCTTTCGAGTAGTTTAAGTGAGGTTTTGTCGACAATCATCCGCTCTTCACTTTCGATGTAGGGGGTGTCAGAGTGGGGTTTGCGGAAGGAGAGTTTAAACTTCACGAGACTTTTTGTCAGGGATTGACTGAGAGAATCAGAAAATCCTTGCAAAGCACCAAAAACCTGTTTGTAGGGCATGCGCAAAGGTCCGAGCAGGGCAAGAGAGCCGGCAAAAGCCCCTCCAATTTTATAAGGAGTCGTCACGACGGTACATCCAACTGCAGTAGAGGAGTAGGGAGCAAGGTCTCGATCGATCCAAAAACGGAGCTCTTTTGCTTGGGTCGCATCTGCGAGCAGGCGGCGCATTTGCGAGGTGTTTTCGAAGAGAGAGAGGCCTGTTGTGAGGGCAATAGGGTCTTGGAATTCGGGATAGGCAAGAAGCTCTGAAAAGCCGGTTCGGTAGACATCCTCATCACTAAAATTCGAATAGCGGACGAGGTAGCGGACCATCATTTCGCTGTAGAAGTTCTGGGCATGGCTCTCCTCTTCAGCAGTGAGTCCTTCTGGTTGCTCCCCTCCTCGCACTTTCCACTGAAGGTGAGCCTCGATCCTCTTCAAACTCAAAGAAGAAAATCTCTTTGCAGAGGGGAGAACTTCGGTGAGGATCTGCCCAAAGTCGGTCAGCATCACGCACAAAATCCGATGGGAATCGACATCGACAAGGCGGATCTCTTGGATAAAGTCGTGGTCGAAGCGAACAGAGGAGAGAAAAACGGCGTATCCGGTCATTTCAGAGAAAAGATCTGCATTTTTCTGGAGAAAGCGGGCCAAATCTCGGTTTTCTACCCCTCCTATTTTCTGGAGCTTCTCCTCAATATCAGGCTTCAAGATGGGGCTTTCGAGGGCTGTATTTGCATAGAAGCGGAACCCCTCAACTGTGGGAATTCTCCCTCCAGAAGAGTGGGGCTGGCGGAGATAGCCCATTTTTTCGAGATCGGCAAAATAGTTGCGGAGAGTGGCAGAGCTAAGAGAGTCGAAGCCGTGCTCTTTCAAGGTTTGCGAGCCTACGGGCTTTCCCTCCTCTAGGTAGAGCTCCACAAGCCCGGTTAGTATCTCTAAGGCTCTTAGCTCCTTTTTTGTCTGTTTTGGTGCTTTTTTGCTTGCCATGAGCCTCATCATAACGGAAGCTCCTCTCTCAGGTCAAGCATTTTTAGCACTCTCAACCTCCGAGTGCTGATTTTTTGCTTGTGCTCGGTCTTCTTTTTGAGGGAGGAGGACTATGTGGCAAAAGAGCGAATGCTCTAGACGACAGGGTACAGGGTGGCGAAGTTTTCCGCAGATCCTAATTGACGACTTTAAAATAACGCCCTGGATCTTCATCGAGCTCTTGTTTGGTTTGGACACATTGGTAGGGTTTTTTGAAATCAGGGTCAATCAAAGGTTCATTGAATAAAACTTTACAATGTATAGGACAGTTGATTACGATAGTGTCCTCTTTAACTAGATGCCCCATGGTGGTTTGAAATTTCTCTTGATCTACATATTCCCAAATATTGCTTACATAAAGGGTGTCAATCTCTATTCCATTGTCTTGCAATAGCTTGTATAGATTCTTAAAAGTGGCAAAATTTTGGATATCTTCCGTAAAGGTGGCAATTTTATCATTGATTGCGAGGAATCGAATCCAAGCATATCCATTATCCGTTGAGAGCCAACTACCTGGTCTTGATAGCTCCCCTCGTAAAAAATCTGCGCAATTTCTAAATTGGTTGTCATATGGGTCATCAGAAAAATGGCCAGAAAAGAAGCTGTTGCGCTCTTTTTTTTGAATATAGGGAGTCATCTTGGTTACAAAAGCTTGACGTTTAGGAGATTTGACAATCACTTCGAGCGTTTTATCAATAAAGAGTTTGTTGTCCGGATTGAAATCGCAGATAATTCCCCAATCCGACTCTCTTTGTGCGATAAGGTTCAAATTGAACCACCCAGAAAACCCAATATGACAACCACCTTGGACTTTCTTCTTTGCAGCAAGACTAAGACTTTCATACGTTTGTTTTTGCCCTGATTCATTGGAGAGCATGTAAACTCCGACTACACGGCCGTGCATATCTGGGTTATTGAATCTTCGCATCTTTTTGCTAAGGGCATTTTCTTTTACTTTTGGAATTGGCTGCGGAGCGGGTTTTGGTATCGCATTTACTGGAATAGGGGTGGAGGATTGGGTTTCTTGTTGTGTAGGTTGACTATTTCCTTCTCGTGCTAATGATTCGTTGTGGTATTTTTTTGTGCATATCGATCGGATGATTCCTGAGGTAACAAGCAAGAAACCTACTCCTCCGAGGGAATATCCAGCAACAGCTACTCCAGTATTTAGAGTGGAAATTCCATGTGAAAAGAGGCCGTGGGAGGCTAAAGTCAGGAAAATGCTTCCCACGGTCAGAATTGTTCCGATAGCGATCAATATAGGAGGAAATATTTTACTCTCAATGCATTTTTCCCCGTTTGTCCTATTAAATTGATTTGTCACATTCGCGCAATTCATATTTTAACTCCTAATAATAAAAACAACAGTACAATTATATGAAATTTAAGCATGATTTACAATATATGAAAAAATTAGGTTGATCTTTTATAAAGCAGTTGTTTATAATAATTTCCTGTAAAGGAGTTTGTTATGGAAATATCTGCTATTTTTCGTGCTTATGTTCCTCTCACGTTTTCCTCTTTTGATGAGGGGATGCGGGTTGAAGGGGTGTCAAGAGATTCTCAGTTCCCCTATCAAAACCAGGTCGATCTCTACTGCCTTGCTATGCTCCAGTATTGCTGGATTTTATCTAACACATTTTTGCAGATTCAAGAGCAGACACGTAAAGAAGGAAACTCTGCTGCTGAGAAAACACGGAAGGCGAGAGAGCAGAAACATGAGATGAGGCTGCAAGAGTGGAAAAAAGCGGAGCAAAAATACGAAGAGCTCCATCATCTCGATTGGGGGCGTCCCTTCTTCCGCTCTGTTGCCTCCCAAGCAGCCCACTTCGACTGCCTTACAGCCGATCCACTCTACCCCGAAACTCTCTGCTAATCACCTCAGGTTTTGGCCTCTTTGAGGAGCCATTTCGTGGAAATGGTGTCTGCTGCCTCGGGGTCAGGGAGTGATTTCACAATGGATTTCCAAAAGGTTTCGAACTTGGGCCAATCTTTGAATCTCTTTGGAAAGGGTTTTGGTAAGGGTGGAGAGAATTTCGTTACATACTGCCTATACTGCACCTAGTCTCGTCAGAAACCTCCCTCTACACAAAACCTCTCGCATTTGCCATGGAGTCAGGAAAAGCCAAACACCACCCTCTTTCTCGAAAAAGCCCAAACCCTCCTAGTTGGTACAGCGACCTTTTTTTCCATGCTTCTCTTCTTCTTTCTACGTGGAAGAGCCACGAAAAAGAAACAACACATATCGGGGAAAAAGCAGATCCCTGCCACACTCCTGAAAATTCAACTCCACCTCAAGAGAAAAGCCTCTCCCATCAAAATCGACCCCATGCCTCTTCTCAAAGGGACCGAGACCCAACACATTCTCGTCACGGGAGGAACCGGCACCGGCAAAACCAACTCCTTCCACCACATTTTGCCCCAAATCCGCTTTCAGAAAACCATTCTCCTCGATCCAACAGGACTCTTTGTAGAAAAGTACTTCGACCCTCTACCCAAGACACCCTTCTCAACCCCTTTGATCCAAGAACAGCACCCTGGCACCCTTGGAGTGAGTGTACAACCACCTTCGACTACGACACCCTTGCAGAGAGCCTCATCCCGCAAACCCTAAGCGATCACGAAAACTACTGGAGAACAGCTGCCAGAACCCTCCTCTCCACACTCCTACAAAAGCTCTCCGATACCAAAAGAACCTCAGAGCTCTCCCATTGGCTCCTCTATCAACCACTCGACAAGCTTGCTGAATTCCTCGAAGGAACCAAAGCAGCAGCCCACATCGACATCCACTCCGAGAAAACAGCCGCCTCGATCCGGTCTGTTGCCGCTTCTTACCTTACCTGCCTAGAACACCTCCCAGACACCACCACACCCTTCTCCATCAAAACCTGGATCCAAGATCCAAGCCCTGGCTGGCTTTTCCTCTACACCAAACCCTCTGAAAGAGTCACCCTCAACCCACTCCTCTCCTCCTGGTTTTCTACCGCCACAAGAAGCCTCCTCAGCCTCTCTCCAGACCTCAAAAGACGGGCCTGGTTTGTCATTGATGAGTTCCCCATCTTCCAGAAACTCCAAGCCCTCGACTCCCTCATTACAGAAGGGAGAAAATACGGAGCTTGGCGCCCTCCTCACCCTCCAAAGCTCTGCCAAGCTCGAAGAGATCTACGGAAGAGCCGCTTCCCAAACGATCCTAGGGAATTGCGCCACCCGCCTCATCTTTGCTGAGCACGACCCCGAAACCGCCCAAAAGATCTCCCGCTCCTTGGGTGAAACCGAAATCAAAGAGTACCAAGAGGGGATCTCCTACGGCGCCCACCAAGTCCGAGACGGCGTCAACCTCTCCCTCCAATCGAAGAAAGCCCCTCTCATCTCTTCCTCCCAGATCCAATCCCTCGAAAACAACCACGCCTACCTCAAACTCCCCGGCAACACCCCCATCACCGAGCTCTTCCTCACTCTCAAAAACTAGTACCCATTTTCCTTGGACTTTTTTTCTTTGAGGGAATAGTCTTAGAGCAAAATTTATAGAAATCCAAAGGAAAGACCGATGATGATTTGTATGCACACAACAGTTGAGATGGAAACACGAAACAGAACCTTCGTTTGCCAAGGAAAACAATTTGCCTCGCAAGAGAAAGTGCACGAGTACCTAAGAAGCGCCTGCCTCTTTGATGTAGTCAAGGTGGTGGAAGAGACAAAGACCTATTTCCTCCACCAGAATGAGGCAGAGTTTACGAGATACGAGACCCGTGGAAGTTTACGAAAAGCGCTTGCTCGTGAGATAGGAGGAGCCTGGGTAGAACTCTCAGGGAAGAAGGTGCAGTATTTCGTCGATAAGGGGTGGATCTTCTCCTCGATCCGGAAGGTAAGCAAAGAGGAGTACTTAAGGAGACTAGAGCCTCAAGCAGCCAAAGTGGCCGGCGTAGTACTAGGGATGCTTGCTGTAGCACCAGGAGCTATGGAATTAGGAAGACTCTTAGGATACAGCCAAGTCGCTACGGGGCTTGCT
>JAAKFR010000093.1 GCA_011064985.1 Chlamydiota bacterium | reverse complement strand
AGAAGGTGTTTGATTTTCCCACCAAAAGCCTCCAAGAAAATGGGCTTTAAGCACTCTCAAGTGATGAGAGAAAGCGGCAAAGATAATTGTCGCTGACCGGCAAAAATAGTTGTCGTCGACCGGTAAAGATAATTGACGTTATATACGATCCTATTCATCTTGTTATTTTTTCAAGATGGACAATGAGAACGGTGTCGCCGGAAAACTTGTGGATCCTCTATCCTTGCCTGCTCGCGGCCAGATAGCTCAGTTGGTAGAGCAGAGGACTGAAAATCCTTGTGTCGCCAGTTCGATTCTGGCTCTGGCCAAAATCCACTTCTTTTTAGGCTGAAATTTCATTCCTAAGAGCTTCTATTTTGAGGTTTTCAGATCTGGGTGCAAGTTGTCAAGGGGTGGATTCCCTTATCCTTGAGTGAACGATTGTCCCCCGCCGAGAGCTCCTGCTTTAAAGGCAATCAAGAAGTTCTCTTTGTCGTCGTCTCTCAAAGAAGGAAGGCAAATATAGTTTTCTTCAATATCGAGTTGGGAGTTGCACGCATGCCCTGCAGGAAGAGGATTGCCATCATTTTTCATTCGCAGGGTGATCTCATCTTCTGGGCGGAGCGAGGCACTCCCTGTGATGAACCGGATCATCTCGGCAAGCTCAGCTTCCGTGGCGTCATTCTGAATCCACTCCTGTAACCATGTGATCTTTTGTCTGAACGGTACGGTAGACTGATCCGGCATCTGAAAGCTAGCCACAATTTGCCCTCGATTGAGCACTCCTTGTGCTTTGTTCATGAACGGTTGGACTTCGAAGTGGCTTCCAAGATATTGCGAATTATGCAAGGGTGCAGCGTTGTTTATATTAAGGACATAGTCCCTCATCCCTTTAGCCAGGGCGTGGATTGCGAAGAGATAGGGGTCATAGGTCTCCCTGATGTGCCTCTTTAGGTAAGAGGTGAGTTGGGCAGTTTGGATATCCTCTTTTGGAATCACGGTGTTGCGTGCTGTTATGTCGTCATAGTCTTCTATGGCTTCTGTGAGCTTTTCTTCGGTATCAAATACCCA
The DNA here is from genome assembly GCA_011064985.1 of Chlamydiota bacterium. Lineage (GTDB taxonomy): Bacteria > Chlamydiota > Chlamydiia > Chlamydiales > JAAKFR01 > JAAKFR01. The sequence goes on along the minus strand of JAAKFR010000093.1, from coordinate 7,369 downwards.
CTCATACACGTCATAGATAGAGACAATAGCAAGATCTTTGTATGTTTCCTGAGTAGCGTCATTAGATCTGTCATTCCAACACTCCTCTTGGAGTACTTTTAGAAACTTGCCTTCAACAAAGTCCTCTTTTACAGTAGCCAGTTGCTCATAGAAAGGGAGTAGTCTCTCCCAGGTGAGTGAGTTGAAATCTCCCAACAGTTCCCCTCGAGAAAACTCAAAGGCAATCTTGTATACCGTATCTGAAAAAAGGAGTCCTGTGGTGAAGTGGTATTGGTACGTCCCCATCCCAGCTGGCTTCCTATAGGCTAACATGATGAGTTTACCTAGTTTCTGGTACAAGTGTTCCTGTGCCAGCTTCGCTCTTAGGCCTGAGCCTTCTCTGAGTTTAGGGAGGAGGTGCTTCGGGTTTCTTTCCAAAACACCTGTTTCAAATAGGTTACTACAGAGAAGGTCGATGTAGGCTCTTGTTAAACCTCCTGCATCGATTCCCGATTCAGTTTGCAAGTTTTGTGTCTTGAAAGTGACACGAATATCTGGAAGGTTGTGATCCCCCATAGGGTTGTGACTCTCCATATAGCCATCCACGTAGTTGATGAGCTGGCTTAAGTGGTGTTCCGCCACAAATGGTACACCATAACGCACAGCATCGATCCGGATGACAGCTCTATCGGCGCTAAATTTGTTTGCTGCTTTAATCGCTTCTAGTAGACCGGCGTTGACGACCTCTTTCCAATTTTTTAGAACAGCATCGGTATTGTTTGGATTTACAGACAGGTTATTCTCAAAAATGGATAAGAGTTTTCCCTCGTTCCCTCCATCTCGTGCAATGGTAAAAGAGAGTTTTTTGGATGAAGCAGCTTTTAGAAAGCTGTCCCGTTCTTCAATGACGATAATGGGTTGGTCTACCTTAACGGTGCATCGGATGCTGTCGTTGTAATAGATGTTTGAGGACCAGATAAAGTAATTCGTTCTTTTGTGGGAAAACAAAAGGGCATTTCTTGTTTTTGTTTGTGCTTGTCCTCCCTGTTTGATTGTTTTCAGTTGAAGATGGGTGAGTTCGACCCCTGAATTTTTATGCGTTTTCACTTGTAAATTCTCATTTACCGCATTTGAGTTGGCCTGTTGGATGGTACGAGAGTCTTCAAAAAGAGAAGGGTCTTGGATATTCAGGCTCGTGACTTCGTCCATTGCCCTGGAAAGAGTTGTCATCTGCATTGTATCAAAGACTTTTCGGGAATCATTGCTAACGGTTTGCTCGACTATGACGCTGATTTCTTCGAAATCATCTGAAGATTCTTCTGATGAGTTTAATTCACCTCCATTGTAACCACCGTAACTACCGTAACTGACGAAAGGAGCAAAATTCCCCCTTTCAGAAAGAGAGGAGTCGATCTGCAGTTCATCTGCATTTGTCCACGTTTTTAGGGCACTAGAGAGCCACGGCTTGGTAGCAGCGTGAGGAGGGAGGACCTGGTAGTTTTCCTCACTCTCCCACTTAAAGGACAAAAGAGAACTGGCATTGTTGATATAGAGGAGGCCTGTCTCTTTCCCGTCACGCCAATCACTTTTCTTTTGGATCACGTACTCCGTCCGGAGTAATGCATGGGTTCCGAAGGCATCTGTATATTTATAGATCACATACACTTCGTGATTAGAGGTAAACTCTTTTGGATCATCTTCTGTTGTATTTTGGAGTTTAGTAAAAAGCGGTTTATATGATACAGCTTTGACTCCCTCATCCGCTTCTTTTTGACATCTTGTAAATACTGCATCAAGCAGGCTCTGATAGGAGTCTTTCTCTACACCGAAAATACCCTCTTCGTTGTTGTATTTTCCCATGAAGATTTCTCCGTCAACATCGATTATAAGCTCAAGGGATTTTGGGTCTCCCTCATTGGGACGTTCCCAAATGGATAATTGCCCGTCACACCATTTTGCTTGGTAGGTAGACGTCTCGTTTTGGTTGGTAAAGATCAGGTCAGAACCAGAGGCATCGTTATAGTGTTCCGCTAAATGCGCACAGATGACTTTGAGAGAGTCATTCCCTCGTGCTTGTGGGTCTTTTAGTTTGGTATAGACCAGCTCTAACAGTGCGCAGACTTCGCTACTCTCGATCTCCTCCTCATTTTTCTGGGTGAAAATCAAATCCCCCCCGCCAGTTAAAACAGTGAAGGAATCATTCCCTTTCTGGATTGTGATCGCAGCTGCATCAGGATTATAGGATACTTTATACTGGATGCTTTTCTCTGCAAAGGTGAATGGAGTTGTCCTCCCAGATATGGTTGTTTGGAGAAACACCACTTTTCCAGTATCTATCTCCGGTTCCTGGGGGGTGGGCCCTTTTTCTTGTGTAGGAGGAGAAGTAGTGGAGTCAGCGGAAGCATTGCCCAAAAGGGTGTCTAGGTAGTTCGGGTCTTGTACCCTAGCGAGTTGATCCTCGAGGCCTCCCTTTTTTTCTGCTAGTTCCCTGATTGCTTGTTTTTTGCTTTCTAGCTCCTCGCAAGTGGGACGTTGCTCAAGCTCTCCCTTCTCCCCTTCGAGTCTGCTTTTCTCTGCCTGGTGATCTTGGCGAAGTTGCCCAAGTGCTTCTTCGTGTTCTCGTGTCTTCTGATCGACCTCTTCTTTGTGGGCTTGTCTTTTACGCTCCAACTCTTCAGTTAGGGAAAGAAATCTTTCAGATATGTCATTTTCGTCATTGCTCTCTTGAATCTGGTTGATTTGCCCATTGAGGTTTTGTTTTGTATTTTCGAACCGGGTGTCTAAATTCCCCAATGCATTTTGATGAGTAGCCTTCAAATTTTGAATCTGTTCGGTCTGTGTCTGAGTCTTCTGCCTGATTTGTGCTTCAAATCTCTCTATAACTCCACCCTCTTGCTCGATTTTCTGCTCAAGTTCTTGGATTTCCTGCTCAAGTTCTTGGATTTCCTGCTCAAGTTCTTGGACCTCCTTTACTACCTTGGGGTGGGGAGTGAGTTGGAGGATCAGCATGATCGTGGGAAGGAGGCTTAGGGTAATTGTCCCGCACAAGATACCCAGTTTGAGCCCCGAGGAGAGCTCACCCATCACATTCCCAATGGGGTGGGCAAGAGCAATCCCGGCAAGTGAGCTCGCAATGATCGCGCCCGCAATCATGATCACGGACAAAGCAATGGCAAGAGTTTGCCGATCAGGGTCTCTTATGTATGCTTTTTGAAAAATAGACGGATTGTTTTGTATTTGCATGTCTGAATTATTCATCATTTAACCTCTGTTATACCCACCCATACTTGCAGCAATGACCATCCCTGCGATGAAGATCTCTTTATCTGCGTCAAATTGAGGGAGGAAATCGACGCTGTTGAAACAAGAGTGGAACTGGATAAAATTGAATCCTGAGATGGTGGTTACCCTTACAACTTTTAATTTTGTTTGGGGTGTGAAGCCTGTTGAACCTGTCCAGCCTCCTAAGAGGCTCCGAATGTCTTTCTCTTCAGTATTAGGATCAAGAATCCATTCTTTTAACCATTCGATTCGCTGTTCTATCGATCTCGAATTAGATCCGTTATAATGAATATTATTGGCTAGTTTCCCTCTTTCTAAAATCCCTTGTGTTTTCTGAAGGAAATTTTTGATGTGGTCTTTGTAAATTTGCGGATCTGTCGTAAACGGATCTTTATGAAATTCATCATTCCAATCCTTATGGAGTTTATATGCATACAACCCTTGAGCAAACGCGTGGATGAGCTTCAGCTGTCCCTCCCATCCAATGCTTGGGTCAACATCTATTAAGTACTTGCATGTTGCAAGAATGTAATTCTTTACTCCTTCCTCGGTCTTTTCAGGGACGTCCTCGAACCAACCTTCAGCCATTTGTTTAGCTTTTGCATGCAGAGAGTCCAAGGTGGTAGGAGACCAATTATTGGTAAAATATCCTTCGATAAGTGGGGTCCAGGTCTTGTTCTCCGGATCGATAAATTTTTCCTGATACTTGTAGATGCAATAGATAAGTTTTAACCTTTTATCCTTATTGAGGCTGTTGAAATTTCCTTCCACTTCGGGCTTTGTTAAAGCGAGGGCCCCTTCAAAAAAGGCATTCGAGAGGTGTTCTCCCGTTCTGAGATCTTCTGAGTGGTAGCAGGTCATCATGAGCTTTCCGTAGTTTTTCATTGCGAGTGTCGCCTGCTCTTCAACCATCTCCTTTCTTACGGGGTCGTCCATCTGGGATGGGAAATGAAGATCCTTTATATCTCGCATTTTGGGGAGCATGAGGTCAGAGTCGGTTTCGAGGGATTTTGGGTCAAGAAAGCGGATGTTCTCAAGAATCCCTAAGTAAGAGATCAGCTCCTTTGAGAGGCCTCCAGCATCGATCCCAGGATCTTCTGTAATTCCCATCACCTGGAACGAAACTCTAAAGGAGGGGTTGGTGCCTAGTTTCACCTGTTTATCAAGCTGTTTGGTAAGACTGGCTAGAATTTCATAGGTGGCAAACTGTACAGCAGGTCCTGGAGTATGAATGCGTACGCCAGGCTCCCAGGCGGATGGTTTCTCATAAGTGGTGACTCCCATGCAAAGGGTACGGATCCCAGTAGCGATCAGTTCTTTGTGCTTTGGTTCAAATGTTTTGATGTCTCCATTGTCAATTACAATAGACACAGGTTCTTCATTTCGGAACATGACGCCGATTTTGTTGACTTGCTCTCCTTGTTTAAATTCCTTTTCTCCCTGGATATTTACAATGTGGGAGCCAACTCCACTCGCTTTATCTTTAGTTGACCAACAGAAATATCTTTCCCTCATGTGGTAGAAGAGAATAGGATGGATGACTTTCCCCCCTGCAGTCCTTGCTTCAATCATAAACATTCCTTCCCCTTCACTGTAGCGGCCATGCTTAAACCTAAGAACGTTAGAATTGTGCGTAATCTCCCTTTGCATGCTATAAATCTTATCTGTTTTTTCAAAATACCTTTCGGTAGGGGGTCTTCTGCAGAGGTGATAGACGGCCTTGTTTAAGATAAAAAGGGCATTTGCGATGCTATGGTCTGCAATTAAATCATCTAAATTGTCTACTACTTCGGTGATCATTATCGACGGCTGATTGGTACAATCTTCTATTGTGTGCTCTTCAGAAGAAGGATCACGGTCATTACTGTAAAGATTCCTACCGGGAGCGAATGATGAACGATTATAAAGGCTCCGACGAATGTCGTCGGAGTCTTCGCTCTCCTCGAAGCTCAAGTCCTCCTCAGACGAGTCGGCTGCGCCTCCGTAGAGATCAGACGAGGAGGCTGCGCCTCCGTAGAAAATTGTGCTCACGTTGGCATTCTTAGGTGTACCTACTTTTTTAAAGTCGAAAGCCAATGTTTCAAGAGAATCAGCCGAAGAACCTTCATCAGACAAAAAATCTTCATCATCAGACTCAGCCTCATACTCATAACCATAGAAAGCGTAAGGCCCCCCTGGGCGGTGGGTAAAGGGGTCCTCTGAAGAATCGCTTGCAAAGGAGTCCTCTGAAGAATCGCTTGCAGAGGGAACATTCGTGTTTTCAATGACACGGGATGGCGCCCTTCTAAGGCCCATCGAAGAGCGTGCATCTGTATTTAGGGAGTTCACAATAGCGTTAGCTGCAACGTGTGGCTTCCATATGCTCTTTTCCTGGCTATTTTTGAGTAAGGTGAGAACAGCAGAGGTAGTTGTACAATCCTGGATCTGCTCAGCGCAAAAAGTGACGAAATCGTTACCCATGTCATAGAGAAACATCTTCACACCTGTCATTCTAGCAGCGAGTAGGTGTAAGCAAGTGATCACGAGGAGATTGCCTCCAAAGGCTCCACACCCCCACCGTCCGCTATGCACTTGTGGATCTCGTGGATTCATCCGCTTTTCTTCCATACAGATGAGGTAGAGAAACTCTAAGTGGTTTTTTAAATCCTTTTCTGAATAGATCATGTCATCGCTTCTATTCCACCACTTTGCGGCTATCCCCGCAAAGTAGACTTCACCAGAGGTTTTCACCTCTATATGATCTTGGATGGCACTGTTTGGTTCCCTAAGTAATCGATGACCATATAAGTCATTGACCTGGTATTGCCGCTTAGCTGGGATCACAAATGGGTGGATGTCTGCATTGTCGGATCGGTCTAGAGGGGTACTACACGGCTTGATCATATGCCCAGCCATGTGTGTGAGGATGGCAAGCATTGCGAGGTGACCAGCGAATTCTACCGCGAGTATCTCCTCTTGGACAAACCCATCTCTTCTCCATCCGCCCAGAAATTCTGAAGCGTTAGCAAAATCTGCATAAATATGCCCAGAAGCGGAATAATCGAAGTAGACCCCATTTCCTTTGGCTTCATATTCTGGGGGACTTAATAGTGCAGAGCAAGCAGCAGCAAAATTGTCACATCTTAGAGTCTTCCATTCCCGGGTAATCGAATCCTGGTCGTTAAATTCTGGAAGATTGTAGATTGTGTGCTCAAAAACCTTTTTTTTGTTCTGGGGACACTGATTTTCTATCCACGATTTTTGGGTCTCCAGACGGAATCCATGTACGGTTACTGTGTGTTCAGTGATCTTAATGTCACCATGAGTAGAGATATGAGATTCTACAGTATTTGAAAGGTTTGGCATCTGTTCTTGAGATAGTGAAGTAGAATTAGGGATTATGTTTAAAACCTCTCGTATCCATATCTCGTGGCATGGAGAAATTTTGGTTTTATCTTCATTATTAATTTGAATGCTAGTAATTTCGCCATTTTCGACTTTGAAACTTACTTTTGCATCAGAAGGCAAATCGCGTGTTGCAAAAGTATTGGCAGTCTGCATTCGAATAAATGAATCGGCAGACCACAAGTAAATTTCCTGAGTTTGACCATCTAGAGTAGAGATGAATGTGCATGTGGGGCGTTCACTAGTACCTCTTCGATATCTATAACAATTTTCAGATTTATTGCCGAATTGAGCAAATTGGGATAACGCATCTGGAGTAAGGGTGGTCGAATCACTTGATCTCTCTTCCACGTTCGGCTGTGCTCGTAAATGGTTGATGAACCCTCTGATCCAGCTGACTTCAAGAGGAGGGATAATATTGTCGTCAAGGGAGCCATCGTTTAGGAATGCCATGATAATGTCCCCAGTATCATCATCTACCTGGATGACAACTGTGTTATCCACAGGAGCGGGATCTTGTTTTTTAAAAAAACATGCAAACAATGTTATGTCGTACCAGGCCTCTATGCGTGTATTATCAGCTAGTGAAAAATTGTGCTTCTCGGTGCTCTCTTTAAGAGTATTATGGATAAGCAGCAGGTTTTCTGGTGTAGCAACGTCGTTGAATGAGATATGACCTGCATTAATAAGATTAAGCGAGAATGGATCTCCTGTTACAGCAGGG
>JAAKFR010000092.1 GCA_011064985.1 Chlamydiota bacterium | reverse complement strand
AGTTGTTTTTCTCTACTAGACATCATTTTCACCACCTATTATAGAAAGAAGATTATGGAAACAAAACTCTTTTGTGGCACTCCTCTCACATCTGGGTTGCGGAGTGAGATCGGATCCCGATCGATTGAACCCCTGCTCTGTATCCCTTATGAAGGGAAAGAGTTTGTTGGCCTCTATCTCACAAGGCAAAGGCCTACCCTTTCCGATATCCACGAAGCAACTGACTACGTCTTCAGCTCTTTGCAAACCCACTGTCCCTCTCTTCGTTGCGATACCCTTCCCTTAGCGATCTTCCCACAAGCTTTTTTGGGGTAAGCCCAGAAGCACGAATCACTTTCCCTTCTAAAATCGTATAGATCGGCCATCCTTGTAAAACTCTCCCAGCATACGGGGTCCAACCACACTTCGATTTAATCCGATCTGCTTCTACCTCTTGTCTCATTTCCAAATCGACTAAAACGAGGTCTTCATTAGAGGGTAAAGAGAGGATTTTCTCAGGATTTTTTCGAGTTAGTTCCACGATTCTCTCAAGTGTAATACGTCCCTTTGCAGCAGCATCGAGAAGAAGAGGAAGAAGGGTTTCAATTCCAGGAATTCCTGAAGGAGCCTCCCCATAGGGGAGTTTTTTCTCCTCTAGGGTATGGGGAGCATGGTCAGTTCCAATCGTATCGAGAGTTCCATCGCGAAGTGCCTCCCAGAGAGCCTCCTGGTCCTCTTTTTCTCGAATGGGAGGGTTCATTTGGATCAGAGTCCCCAAGGTTTTGTAGTCTTCCATTGAGAAGAGGAGGTGATGTGGGGTCGTTTCCCCAAACACACGCACTCCATCTGCTTTCGCTTGACGAATCAACCTAAGCTCTTCTTTTGTGCTGATATGGAGAATGTAGAGAGAGGCCCCGTATTTCCGGGCAAGACTAATCGCTTTTTCTGTCGCCAAAATGGCCGCCTCTCGAGGCCTCACTAGCGAATGGGTAACAGACCTGCGATTCCCACGGAATTCGGCTCGTTTTTTTTGCAATAGAGCCTCATCTTCTGCATGTACCGCAACGAGCATCTTGCTTTCAGCTGCGATCTGGAATGCCTCTTCCAACGCACTGTCCGTATCGACAACAAGTCCTCCGGTACTGCATCCCATGAAAATCTTCAAGGCAACACAAGAGTTTGCCACTTTCGGAATCTCGGAAAAATGTCCCTGATCGGCACCAAAATAGAGCCCATAACGTAGAGGGAGACCCACCGACTTAAGCTGGGCATTGATCTGCGCTTTTTTTGCCTCTAATCTCTCGAGAGTTGTACATGGAGGAGTATTATTGGGCATATCGCAGACAGTTGTGACCCCACTTGTGACAGCAGCTAGAGCTCCACTTTTCCAATCTTCCTTGTATTCCCCTCCTGGAACGCGGAAATGGACATGGGGATCGATCAAAGCAGGCAAAGCAAGAAGTTTAGATCCATCGATCTCTTGAGGCTCTCCGGGAAACTCTAGATCTTTCACCTCACCATTTAAATGGCGGACACTTTTAATCTTCATCATGGAAAAATCCCTTTTCACAGTAGTAGCAGACGAGTTCCACTTTGCTTCCCTTCTTAAAAACCTCAAAACGACTTTTGATCGGCTCATGAGAGGTGAGGCAGCACTTATTGGGACAAGAGAGAAAGTTTTCTACCTCTTTAGGAAGGATTACGGAAAACTTCTCCACGCGCTCAAACGCACGTATCAAACTGATTGTTGCATTAGGTGCAAAAAGGGCGATCAAAGAGGCTTCTCTTTCAGAGATCTCTTTCCCCTCTACTTTAATCAAATCCTTGTAGCCCATGGATTGGCTAGGCAAATTGAGACCCAACGTCACGGTCTTATTTCCTTTTGCAAGCTGCAGAAGTTGGGCAATCCTAAGCCCCTTCCCGGCAGGGATATGGTCGATCACAGTCCCATTTTCAATTGCTGCTACAGAGAGTTCTCTTCTCATCGTACCCCCAAAAGTTTTGTCAATAGAGCCTGTCTCACATACACCCCATTCTCAGCTTGGGTGAAGTAGTAGGCATAAGGGGTTTTGTCCACTTCAGGAGAGATCTCTTGCAAACGGGGGAGAGGGTGGAGCACTCTTAAGTTCTCTTTTGCTTTGGCGAGCATCTCAACCGTGAGCCGATATCCTTGGCTCCTTTTCTCGAATGAGTCTTGATCTGGAAAACGCTCCTTTTGGACACGGGTCATATAGAGAATGTCCACTTTCCCAAGCACTTCCTCAATAGACTGGTGAAATGAGAAAGGAATCCCTTGCCTGCGCAACTTCTCACATATCTTATCAGGCATTTGCAGGGTGGGAGGAGAAACAAAATAGAGACGATTCTCAAAGTGGTGCATAGAAAGAGCAAGAGAATGGACTGTCCGCCCATAGAGGAGGTCCCCTACAAAAGCGATTTTGAGTCCTTCTAATCTCCCCTGACTCTCTTGGATCGAAAAGAGGTCGAGTAGAGTTTGTGTTGGATGCTCATTGGCTCCATCTCCCGCATTGATCACGGGCCTCGTAGTTGCTTCAGAGGCTACTTTTGCAGACCCCTCGGCGGGATGTCTGAGAACGACCAAATCGGAATAGAGCCCTATGGTTTTGATCGTATCAAATAGAGTTTCTCCCTTTGCCATCGAGCTCCCACTCCCATCAGCACAACTGAGAACTTCTCCTCCTAGTCTCTTCATAGCCGACTCAAAGGAGAATCGAGTCCGTGTAGAGGGTTCAAAAAAACAACTGGCCATCAAATACCCTTTGAGAAGGGAGGGTGAGGGGTTTGCCTTTCGTATCTTTGCCTCTTCTAACAAGGCGATGATCTCTTCTTTGGTGAGATCTTTGATGGAAACGAGGTTTTTCATCTTAATTCCTTACCTTTAACAAATTCATCCCAGGCAATGGGTAGGATCTCCTCACTTTTCAACTCGATGAGACACTGGAGAAAAAGCTGGGCTACTTGCGCGTTTGTAATCAAAGGGATATGGTAATCAATTGCCAAACGCCTGATCAGATACCCATCGGTGCGTACCCTCCCTTTCTCCTCACGAGGGATATTTAGAATCAAATCAACCTTCTTTCCTTTGATCGCTTCCGAAATGTTGGGAGAAATCCCATCGCTTACCTTAAAGAGGCAGCGAGAAGCAACCCCATTTTTTGAGAGAAAGTCGTGAGTACCAGGAGTAGAGTAGAGCTCCCATCCTCTCTCTTCGAGGAGTTTGAGCTCTTGCAAGAACTTCTTTTTCTTCTCCCCTCCGATGCTCACCAAGATTTTATTTCCTTTTACCGACTGCTCGGTTGCTTGCCACGAGAGGAAAAATGCTTCTAGAAGATCGCGCCCTAGGCAGGCAACTTCTCCTGTCGAAGCCATTTCGACATGAGCTACTGGATTGGCCCCTTTCAGGCGGCTATAGGAGAACTGAGGAGTTTTAATCCCCACATAGTCGAGATCAAGCGTGTTGTAGACAGAAAGTGAAGGGGTGCCGAGAAGAGCCTCAGTAGCGATCTTGATGAAATTGTGTCCTGTCACCTTTGAAACAAAAGGGAAGGAGCGAGAGGCTCGTACGTTACACTCGATCACTTTGATCGCATTCTCTTTGGCGATAAACTGGAGGTTGAAAGGGCCGGTAATGTTTAAGGCGCGGACGATCTGTTTGGTAATTGCTTTTGTCCGCCGAATCGTCTCGATGTAGAGCTTTTGAGGAGGGAGGACAAGGGTCGCATCCCCTGAATGGACTCCTGCATTCTCGACGTGTTCGGCGATCGCCTCGATGATCACCTCTCCATTTTTTGCCACCCCGTCGATCTCGAGCTCTTTCGCGTTCTGAATGAACTGAGAGAGGACAACAGGGTGGTCTGGGGAAACGATCGTAGCTTCTCGCAGGTAGGCATCAAGAGCACTCTCTTCATAAAGCACATTCATTGCAGCCCCCGAAAGAACGTAGGAAGGACGTACTAAGATCGGAAAACCGACCCGCTTGGCAAAGCTGAGGGCCTTTTCGCGGGAAGAGGCTTCTACCCACTCAGGCTGATCGATTTCGAGATCTTGCAAAAGAGAGGAGAACTTCTGCCTATTTTCAGCCATATCGATGCATGTTGGAGGAGTACCGAGAATCTGGTAGCCAGCTTGAGACAAGGGGAGAGCGAGGTTATTGGCAATCTGTCCTCCTACAGAGATCACGATCCCTCCTACCCCTTCGAAGTCGGCTAAATCCTTGACTCGCTCGAGAGTCAACTCCTCAAAATAGAGGCGATCTGACTCATCATAGTCGGTCGAAACCGTTTCAGGGTTGGAATTGAGAAGAATTGTCGCTTTTCCCTTCTCCCGAAGAGTCCTTGCAGTATTCACAGCGCACCAGTCGAATTCTACAGAAGAGCCGATCGAGTAGGGACCTGAACCGAGAACGAGAATCGGAGGATTGGGAGAAGGAGAAAGGTCATGAAACTCCCCATGGTAGGTGAAGTAGAGATAATTGGTCTCTGCATCAAACTCACCAGCCAGAGTGTCAATTTGCTTGACAACGGGGGTAATCCCAAGTTCTTTTCGCAGACTCCGAATCTCACCTTCTGACTTCTTGGTCAGTTTTCCAATCGCCTTGTCGGAAAAGCCGAATTTTTTTACCTTGCGAAGGACCTCCTCTGAGAGGCCTTGAGAAAGAGTTTTTTCCATATCGACCATCTCTTTCAAATGAGAAAGAAACCAGGTATCGATATGAGAAAGGGCATGCACCTCCTCAACACTTCCCCCCTCACGGAAAAACTGCCCGATCGCAAAAAGTCGCCTATCTGTTGCCTTTTCGATCTCTTTTCTTGGGACTGGAATTGTATGAGGGTAGTCGAATAGAGCTGTTGCTCCCAGGTTTACCATTCGGATCGCTTTTTGCAAAGCCTCTGGGAAGCTCCGTCCAATTGCCATCACTTCGCCTACACTTTTCATCTCAGAGCCAATCGTCCGATCAGCAGCCCGTAACTTATGAATATCCCACTTCGGCATTTTGACGACGATGTAGTCAAGGGCCGGCTCAAAGAAGGCGGAGGTTTGCTTGGTGACCGAGTTACGGATCTCATAGAGCTTTTTTCCAAGGGCAATTTTAGCTGCTACAAACGCTAAGGGATATCCTGTTGCTTTCGATGCTAGAGCACTTGAACGGGATAAACGGGCATTTACCTCGATCACCCGATAATCGGAGCTATCTGGAGAGAACGCATATTGGATGTTACACTCCCCCACAATGCCAAGATGGCGAATCGTTTTGATCGCAACTTCTCTCAGCAGATGATACTCTTTGTCAGATAAGGTTTGCGAGGGGGCCACAACAATGCTCTCTCCGGTATGGATCCCCATCGGATCGAAGTTCTCCATGTTGCAGACAACAATCGTGTTGTTCTCCTTATCCCGGACAACCTCGTATTCAACCTCCTTCCAGCCTAGAAGATATTCCTCGATCAAGATTTGGGGAGCCTGCGCAAGAGCTTCTGCTGCTCTGGCACGCAGCTCTTGGATGTTCTGTACTTTCCCCGATCCAAGCCCTCCAAGAGAGAATCCCGAGCGGAGCATGAGGGGATATCCGATCGTTTCAGCTGCCTGCTCAGCCTCTTCTACTGTCGTTGCAGTAAGACTTACTGCCGTTTTCACCCCGATCTCATCGAGAGCTTGCTTGAAGAGTTCTCGATCTTCTGTAACCCGGATCGCACTGACTGGAGTCCCGAGAACTTCTACGTTGAACTCTTCTAATACCCCGGAGCTCTCAAGAGCAAGCCCTAGGTTTAGAGCTGTCTGCCCACCAAACCCCAGCAGAATCCCACCAGGACGCTCTTTTTTGATGATTTCTGTAACTGTATGCTCGTTCAAAGGGAGGAGATAGATTCGATCGGCCATCCCTTCGTCAGTTTGGACGGTGGCGATATTAGGATTGATGAGAATCGTCTCACACCCCTCCTCCTTTAGAGCCTTAATCGCTTGGGAACCCGAGTAGTCGAACTCTCCTGCCTGCCCGATGCGTAAACCTCCAGAACCTAGCAAAAGAATCTTCTTTACAGACATTGGAAAAACCTCTCAAAAAACCAGCTCGTATCCGTTGGGCCAGGAGAGGCTTCGGGGTGGAATTGGACCGAATAGAAGGGAAGCGTTTTATGACAAATCCCCTCAACAGAGCCATCATTGAGATTCCGAAAAGCCACCTCCCACTCGTCAGGAAGTGTTTTCTCGTCTATCGCAAACCCATGGTTTTGCGATGTGATGTAACACTTCCCCGTTTTGAGCTCTTGGCAAGGTTGGTTTTGCCCCCTATGACCAAAAGGGAGCTTGTAGGTTTTGGCACCAGCTGCCATTGCCATCATCTGCGCCCCAAGACACACCCCAAAGATCGGTTTTCCAAGTTTCATTGCCTTGCGGAGAATCTCGGCGGTCTCCGGACACATTTCGGGGTCTCCAGGACCATTGGAGAGAAAAATCCCATCGAATGGCTCATCCAAATAGTTGTAGTTATGTGGAACCCGTACAAGCTCGAGGGGAAAACTCGCTAGATGCCGAAAGATGCTCTCCTTCATCCCGCAGTCGACTACAATGACCCGCTTCTTGCCCCTGCCATAAATCGCTTTGTCTGAAAGGGAGACTTTCGAAACAAGGTGGGTTGCATTCGGATCGGCAAAAACCGGACTCTCTCCTGGCTTTCCAATCGCGCCCAACATCGTCCCCTTATCCCGCAGGTGCTTGGTAACAGCCCGAGTATCGACTCCCGTAAGAAGAGGGACACCTTCTTTCTCTAACCACTCCTGAAGAGACCTTAGCCCTGCATGGTGGCTCCAATTATCGCACACCTCATTCACAACCACACCTGCGACCTGGATCTTCTTCGACTCCCAGTTCTCAAAAGAACTCACACCGTAGTTCCCAATCAGAGGGTAGGTAAAGACGAGAATCTGCCCTGTAAAGGAGGGATCTGTCAAGCTCTCGCTGTACCCACACATCCCCGTAGTAAACACCACCTCTCCAGAGCAAAAAGCCTCCCCTTCTCCTGAGAACTCCGCTCCATCTTCTAAAATTAAACACGCTCTTTTCATGACAAAAAAAACCATCCAATTACTTGGATGGCACTCTCCCTCTTATACAAAATTGATATTGTATCGATTTCATTGCAAGAGAGTATACTACAGCCCCCCTATTTCCTCCAACCCCTATCTCGTGAAATATCCCCCTAAAAACCACCTACGGTGCAAGTAGAAATGAAATCCCATAAAAGTTGACCTCAACTTGTGTTTTGCATCTATGCCAAAATTGTTATGGGTGTAACCCAAATCGGCTAAAGGTCCGAGTTCCCATCCTCAGGCACAAAGTAGGTGGTGTTCTTACTCATCCATAAGAGAACAATGAATACGCAAACTTTTCAGGAGCAAGACACAAAGACTCAACACAGAGACTCAAAGTCACAGAGACACAAAGGATTTCTTAAATCCGGCTTCCTCCTCGTAAGAGGAGTTTTCCTTAAGGAGAGAGACCCTTCGGGTCAGGCCGGATTCTTCGTGCCTTCGTGGCTTTGTGTCCTTTGTGCCATCCGTTCTCGTTATTTCCCGGTAGGGGGCATGCAAGAGCCTGGTATGCTTGTGTCTGAAGAACAGAGTCTTGGGTTTTTAACTGATTTGGGTTACGCCCAATTGTTATTAATCCAAATTGTTCCTCTTGGGATCCTTATTCAAAAAAGTCGCTTTTTCAAAAAAATCAGCACTTTGTTCTAGTACAGTAGATGTTAACTTGAAGAGCTCGTCTTCCCTATCTGTTTCAACTTGCTGGCACCTCTTCCTACCATCTGTATCATCACTGACCTCTGGCAGCGCCGCGTATGCATTTTCAGTTATTTTTTCATACTTATCTTGTGTGTCGGGGTGCGTTTCCAGCATTTTTTGCCAATGTGGATTTTTACTAAGAAAGGAAAAGTAACCCTTTTTATCATTTAAAAGCATCGTTAGCTCCACTTGTATATTGAAGATGTCGTCATCATTATATATTTCGATAAATTGTGTATGTATCATACTTGCATTTGAAATTGGTATTGCCAAACTGTCTCTAAGCTCCATAATGGGGTACAGGAACATCTCAATTTGATCAACGGCGTTTTCAGTAAATGTGGCAGCAGCTTTTTGTACCTCTTCCGTATCTAGATCACTGTTCTCTTTCAACCAGGTGGTGAACTTGTTAATTCCAATTTTCTTTTTTTCATCCGCTAACTTCATAATTATTTTTCTGCATTCCTCGAGAACTAGAATGCCATGTCCAAGAAGATACGCAACATCCCCTAGGGACTTGTTGGTGAAGGCTACAGCTATTTTGTGATAAATCTCAACTTCAAAAAGAGAGGTAATCATACGATCGTCGCATGAACTTGCGGCCCCCTGAATACATACTATAAAGCTATCCTTAAAGTCTTTATTAAGCTCTGCTTGCTTGATTGATTCGTAAATAAACTCAGCGACCTTTTTCTGTGTGGATCCAGATGAATATAAGACTTTTTGATCTTCTCCTTTTCCCAAAAGCCTACTAAGCCAAGCCTTAAGATCTTCGTTGTCCTTTAGCTTAACCAACT
>JAAKFR010000091.1 GCA_011064985.1 Chlamydiota bacterium | reverse complement strand
TGCGCAAAATCTCAAGCAGATGCAGCGTCTGATCCTCTCTCCCCAGATGCAACAAGCCCTCCATCTTTTACAACTCCCCGTTCTAGAACTCGGAACGCTTTTAGAGCAAGAGCTCTCCCAAAACCCTCTTCTCGAGTGGGAGGAGGCCGAAACGACCCCTGAAGAGGAGTACGAAGTCTTGCCCGATTTGATGCCCACCCCCGCCTCCCAAAGAGAAGTAGGAGAGGATGAGGACCGGAACCAGTTTGTCGAGAGAAGAGTCGCCTACGAATGCTCCCTTTTTGAGCACCTCATGCAGCAGTCTAGAGAGACTTTTTCTTCTGAAGAGGAGAGAGAAATCGCCGAGTTGATCTTGGGAAATTTAGATCCCGATGGAATCCTCTCCACTCCTCTTGAGGAGATCGCCCTCCTTTCAGACATCCCAATAGAAAAGTTTACAGAGGTTTTATTTATCATCCAAACTTTTGAACCTGCAGGCGTGGGAGCCTCCTCACAACAAAAGGCCCTCCTTTTGCAGCTCAAAGGGATGGGGAAAGAAGAGAGTCTTGCCTTCCACCTGATCGAGCACCACTATGAAGACATTTTACACAACCGGATCAGACAGATCGCCAAAACCCTTCGTTGTTCCCCTGGGGAGATCAAGAAGACTCTAGAAGAGGAAATTGCCCACTTAAGCTTGCACCCAGGAAGCAATCGGGGTCAAGGACACTACCGAGAAGTGAAACAAACAGTGATACCCGATCTTTTCATCACCTTTTCGGAAGGAAAATTTACCGTAGAGATCAACGAAGAGAGGCTCCCCCCACTACGCCTCAATTCTACCTACATCTCTCTTCTCTTGAGCGAAGATTCTTCCGATGAGACACGCTCCTATATCCGGGGAAAAATCGCATCGGGCAAATGGCTCCTTCGCAATGTACACGAAAGACATCGTACCCTTTACCGGATTGGGGAAGAGCTCACCAAGCTACAAAAATCGTATCTCTCAGATCCACGAGGGACCCTCTCTCCCCTCACCATGAAAGAAGTTGCTGAAAGGATCGAGGTGCACGAATCGACAATCGCCCGTGCGGTAGCGAACAAATATGTCAGCTGCTTGCAAGGCCTCCTCCCCTTACGGAGCTTCTTCACAAACGCCTACCAAACAGATGCAGGGAAAGCGGTCTCTTCCCATACGGTGAAAGAGCTTCTACAAGAGCTCATCCAAGCAGAAGATAGAACCCATCCTCTCTCCGACGAAACCCTCTCCTCTAGAATCCAAGAGCAAGGGATCCCCTGCGCCCGCCGCACCGTCGCCAAGTACAGGCGAGAACTCGGCATTGGCAACACGACCCAACGCCGCCTCTACCTCTAAAAATAATTCATAAGAGATTGCTGCTATTCGAACTCTGGATCATAGGATACAATCTCATATCCATTCGACGTTTCAATCAAAAATACCTCATCTCCTCGCTCTACGTGCAGTTTATTCAAAACTTCCCTAGAAAGAACAATTCCCGAAGAGTTTCCAATTGTTGTGATTTTTGATTTTAGCATGACAATACCTCCAACTCTCGATTATAATATATGTTATAATTTCACAAATCCCTTTTTTTATCCTGTTGCTCGATGAGCAATCCTGCCTATCCTGTTTTTTTATCATGCCCTGTATCTTGTGAAGAGCTAAAGTTTTTTTGGGATTTGCCGATAGTAAGGTGTGTGCGTACGAAAAACGGGGAGGAAACGACGATGCGCTATTCACCTGGAGGATATAGCTGGCTCTGTGTCACGAAAGAGCCGGAGTGGCAACCAAAAGAGTCGCTGACTGAAATAGAACACGAGAGATTGGAGAAAGATTGCGAAGAGATGGAGAGTTTGAGCATTTTGCTGCGCAAAAAAACTGCAGCTTACCACGATCTCTTTCATCAATACGACCCATTCGTAGGAACCCCTAAGGGAGAAAAACTCCTCCTCGAGATGGAAGAGTTACGAAAAGAGATCAAGATGCTATCACAGACACTATCAGACGCTTTGGACCAGACGATGGATCTTACCCATCTTGGGGAGGAATGATGTAATAGTATAAACCTCAATGAGTTGTTTCCATCGAAGGCACGTTTGCTTTTGGGCATAAGAAAGAAGATCAGTTTGCTTTGCAAAGAGGAAGATCTCCTGATCTGTTAAAGAGATGAGAAACGGAAGAGCGTTTTTCTTACCGACATAGTTGCCAATGTGGTTGCGAGCTTGGCGCAAGGCTCTCTGGGAGAGAAATAGGCGAAAAAAGCCTCCTCCCAGAAGAGGGAGAAGAAACGCATAGCTCAAAGGGAAAAAGAGCCCTCCTACTGCAATGGCAAGAAGACTTAAAAGAAAAAGACGGCTCTCTTTGGGATTCCGGAAAAAAGGGCCGAAATAGCGACGAAAGGGGGAAGAGGAGGTTTGGTAGGCGAGGATCTCTTCGAATACGGGCTCTTCAAAAGCTTGCCGGATGAGATGGACCGTTTCGTGAGCTAAAAGCTCCTCTTTTTGGTAGCCGAAATAGCTCTTTTTTTTTGCAAAATCCTTTCTCAGTTGGATAGAAGCCCCTTTTTCCCCAATCCAAGTGCATCCCCCTTCGAAAAAGGAGAGCCCCTCATTGGAGTAGTCAACCTCGATCCAGTCGGGAGAAAAACCAAAAACTTCAACGGAAGAAGAAGAGAAGCGGTGCAAAGAGCACCGATTCACAAATGCTTCAATTGGCTCGGCTGGTCCGGGGATCTCTCCCCGCTTATACTGGCTACGCACGTTCATGGAGTTCTCGTTTAAATGCCCCAGCACTACGCACCTTGGAAAAGAGTTCTCTCATCGATTTCTCTTGTCGCATGTGGCCATTAAGAATCTGATAACTGTGGACTCGTGTCTTAAGATTCCCATGGATCCGCTTGAAGTGCTCTGTAAAGTAAAACGTCTCTCTATAAAGAGTGGGGTTGTTGGATGGTCTACTTACTTGGATAAAAGACTGGATCATGGGAATACGTTTCTCAAATTCGGGAACTTGACTATTCGTGTGGGAAAGGACCCACCCAGGAAAATGGATCTCGCGATGTGTCTGATCTTCCCAGAAACGCCTCGAAACATCATCTTTAGGCATGTTTCGTACTTGCCTCTCTGCTTTAGCGAGAAGAGCTTCTTCTAAATGCTCTACTCCATTCTCCATAATAAGCTCCTTGGTTGCGTCAGAAAAAGGGTGTTCAAAATGAGGGAGGACCTCGAACAGGTGTTTGAAGCGAAGGGCCAAGGGGCCGCTTGGGTGAGAGCGAGGGTTACTCGATCCCCCATCGTGTTTGATGAGCGTGACTAGCTGCCTATTTGCATTGACTTCTGAGTAGAAGAGGGAATCGAGTAAGCGTTGATGATTTCCGTTAAAGAAGAAGTGATCCATAAATTCATCAACTTGCCTCTCTTGCAAAGTCGCGAGATCAAAACGTCCATCGAGGTTCTCTTGGACCTTCACGAGGATGTTTTCAAAGTGGCAGTCGATATCTTCGATCAAAAAGTTGTGAGCTCCTACTCTTTCTAACGCTTGTTGAGGGAGGTTCTTTTCGAGCTCTTCTCTGTTCCGTCTACAGAGCCAACGTAAGAGAGGACGGGGGAACATGTTGTATTTCCAGGAAGTGATCCCCGTGTAATCAGCAAGAGTCTCACATCCCTCGACAAACATCTGGACCGAACACTCCTTTGTACGCTGCCCGTTGAACTGGGGACTCCCCACCCGTCTTAGCTGCGTAGGAGGGACGATATGGAACTGAAATTTCCGATCGAAGGAATACGAATCGACCTCACTTTGTGGCTCCGAGTTCCCGTTGAGGCAAGGGTGGGGTTTGACGAAAAACTGTTTTACACGGGCGTACCACTGGGGGTTGTTCACCCCATGTGGCCCCTCATCCCCAGGTTTGATGACCAAGATTTTCGCATGGTGTCGATTACGTGCATACCGGGCTCCTCCCGATCCTCCATCTCCCACTCTTTCAAGATCGATCCCTAGCCTCTGGGTAAACAGAAATTCAGCATAGACATAGTCAGAAAAAGCCTTCTCAAGGGCCTCTCGATCTTG
This sequence comes from Chlamydiota bacterium, assembly GCA_011064985.1. Lineage (GTDB taxonomy): Bacteria > Chlamydiota > Chlamydiia > Chlamydiales > JAAKFR01 > JAAKFR01. The sequence goes on along the minus strand of JAAKFR010000091.1, from coordinate 4,733 downwards.
TGCCGTTTTATCGGAATTGGCGTACCGTTTTAACCAAACTGTCAGATTTTTCCTTTTGCCTCTTAATTGAGGAAGGTAGAATAGTTCTTCCAATTCCCCCTCTAGAGCAGAGCCCTCCTCAATAGCCCCTCGATAGAAGACCTTTGGGCTCATCCGGACAAGGGGCGACTCTGGAGCAAAGAGAGAGCCAAGGACAACTTTATGGATTTGTTGGGCCTCAATAGTTCCTAAAACCCCATTAAGTCCGAATAATGTGTCTCTTACCTTGGTTTGGACCGCCTCTTGTCTCTCAGAACGGTGGGCACAGTAGGAGATCCGTCCACAAAGGCCTGAGACCTTCTTTAAAGTTCCGTGCTTATCGACTTCAAATGCTTCCCCCTTCTCCCTATTTGCGAGACGGTAGAGGTTGTAATTAGCTTGAGCATTTTCCTCTCCTAGTCCTATGGGAGCAAGATGTTGGAGAATGTGTGTCTGCTTGAGAAGAAACTTCCGACTAATCAACCTCTCCCCAAAACGGCCGATCCCGGCAGTCCCTTGCCGGTTGAAGAGGTAGGCAGCCGTTCGATGGACCTTTTCATCGTTGGCCCTGGCAAGGAAACCGTTGTAGGCAGTAAGAGCACTTTCAACAACAGATCGTACTTTTGCCTCTTCTTCCTTCCGATTCCACCAGTGGGAGATTCGGCCGCGCAACCCTCGCACCTTTTGTAAAGTCTTGTCATTGCCTACCCGAAATTTCTCTCCCTTAGCTCGGTTAAAGAGGGTGACCAAGTTTTGGGCATCTTTTGCCTCTAGCTCAGTAAATTCTACCTCAACCTCCTCGAAAACCCGAGGATTCTCCTGGTTTTGTATCGAGAGATGGACCTTCCGATCGTAATATGCCTCTCCTACTTCGTTCATATTTTCAAAATGCCCTTTACTTAATGTAAACATTTTAGCACAGTATTAGGATTTTAAACAACTTACAAAATAACATATGCTCAACAGGACAAAAAGCCTCCTCCTCCTCCTCATGACAAAAGGGGTCGGAAGAGAGAGGGCATGGAAATGGATCCGAGAGTTTGGGAGCCCCGAGCAGGTCGTCGAGGCTGGATTTGACCTAAAAAAGGGCCTCCTCTTCGAGAAATGGGAGGTCCAAGAGTGGGAAAAAGAGCTTGAAATCGCTGAAAAGGAGGGGATCTCTCTTCTTGCCTACTCAGATCCCGCCTACCCCCCCTCTCTTTTGAAGCTCCCCGATTTTCCCCTCCTTTTGTACGTGAAAGGGAGCTTAATGCCAGAAGATTTCGACGGAATCGCCCTAATCGGCACGCGAAATGCTACACTCTATGGGAAAGAGGCGACATTTCGGATAGCAAAGGAGCTTGCTGCTTACCAAGTCTCTGTGATCAGCGGCCTTGCCCGCGGGATCGATACAGCGGCCCATAGTGGCGCTCTTGAGGGGGGAGGGAGGACGATCGGAGTAATCGGATCGGGCCTCCTCAACCTCTATCCGCGGGAAAACCTCCTGCTAGCCGGAAAAATTGCCGAGAGGGGAGCTGTGATTAGCGAGCTCCCTCTCCACACACCACCGGCAAGGGGGCAGTTTCCGAGGAGAAATCGGCTGATCAGCGGACTCTCTAAGGGGGTCTGTCTCTTGGAGTCGCCTCTCCAAGGAGGAGGGATGCTCACGATGGGGATGGCAAAAGAGCAAGGGAAGGAGTGTTACGCTCTACCAGGAAGGGTCGATTGGCCCACCTTTGCCGGCAATCACCTCCTTTTGAAAGGGGGCCAAGCCAACTTGATCGAAAGGGGAGAAGATCTGCTTGGCCCAAAAAAAATGGAAAAGAAGAGAAACGGAGAGACTAGACCCAATCTCTTTCTTACCGAGGAAGAAAAGGCATTTTTGGAGAAAATACCTAAGGAAGAAAAATCGATTGAGGAACTTGTTTTGTTGACACAATTGCCTATGATGAAATTGAATGTTCTCCTAACTCGCCTGGTTTTGAAAAAAATCCTCAAAGAATTTCCAGGTAAAATATATAAAAGAAATATTTAAATGTCTAAAAAAGCCCTTATCATCGTCGAGTCTCCTACGAAAATCAAAACTCTGAAGAAGTTCTTGGGGAGTGAATATATTTTTGCCTCTTCTCTGGGGCATGTGCGCGATCTCCCACAAAAAGGATTTGGGATCGACGTAGAACACGACTTTGAGCCACAGTATGAGATTCTAGCTGGGAAAAAAGAGATCATCTCGAAGCTGAAAAAAGCCGCGAAAGAGTGTGACACCGTCTATCTCTCCCCCGACCCCGACCGAGAGGGAGAGGCGATCGCCTGGCATATCGCCGCTCTGCTCCCTCCGAAAACCAAGATCAAGCGGGCTGCTTTCCATTCGATTACGAAAGCTGCCGTAGAGGAGGCGCTGGCCAATCCAGAAGAGATCGACGTGGCCCTTGTCAATGCCCAACAAGCGCGCCGCCTCCTCGACAGGATTGTGGGATACAAGATTTCTCCCATATTAGCCCGAAAAGTGCAGCCGGGAACCTCTGCTGGAAGAGTCCAGTCAGTTGCTCTCAAACTCGTCGTCGACCGGGAAAAAGAGATTCTGAAATTCAACCCTGTCGAATACTGGAACCTGGGAGCGATCCTCCAAAATGGGGAGCCCTCAAAAGCCTTCCCTGCAAGGGTTTTCACCATCGATGGGAAAAAATGGGAAAAAGAACTTGTCCCAGGGAAAGAAGTTGCTCTCATCCCCGATCAAGAGACGGCCGACAAAATCGCTGCCCGCCTCAAAAAAGCAACCTACACCGTTGCCAAAGTCGAGAGGAAAGAGAAGAAGCGGCATCCCGAGCCACCTTTCATCACATCTACTTTGCAGCAAGAGGCAAGCCGCCACCACCGCTACTCCTCTTCGAGGACGATGAGCATCGCGCAGAGCCTCTACGAGGGGGTCGATCTCGACTCAGAAGGGGCAGAAGGTTTGATCACCTACATGAGAACCGACTCTGTCCGTGTCGCTCCCGAAGCGATTGGAGCTGCCCGCGATTTCATCGCAACAACCTACGGAAAGCCCTATCTCCCCTCTTCACCCCGCATGTACAAAGGGAAAAAAGCTGCCCAAGATGCCCACGAAGCCATTCGTCCCGCAAACTTAGCACGCACACCCGAGTCGGTCCGCAAATACCTCACCCGCGATCAATTCGCCCTCTACGAACTGATCTGGAAGCGGTTTATCGCCTCGCAGATGAACCCTGCTATCTACGATACTGTCTCTGCTGATATCACCACCGACCAAAACCTGAGCTTACGTGCTACCGGCTCGACGATGAAATTCAATGGGTATCTCACCCTCTATGAAGAGAAGCAAGACGAAGAGAAAGAGAAGGAAGAGCCAACACTTCCTCATTTGACCGACAACATGCCTCTCAATCTCGTCAAAGTAACCTCTGAGCAATCCTTCACCAAGCCCCCGCCTCGCTTTACAGAAGCCTCCCTTGTGAAGGAACTTGAGAAATCGGGAATTGGACGCCCCTCTACCTACGCTACGATCATGAATAAGATCCAAAGTCGTGATTATACGGTCAAAGAGAATCTCCGCCTCAAACCGACTGAACTTGGATTTGTGATCGCCCAATTCCTCGAGGACAATTTCCAGCAGATCATGAACATCAGCTTTACATCTGAGATGGAAGACACTCTTGAACTTATAGCCGCAAATAAGAAAGAGTGGAAGGAGGTCATCCGGGAGTTTTGGAAAGGGTTTATCCCCACAGTTGAGGCAGCTGAAAAAGAGGCGTATGTCCCCAAGCTTATAACCGATATCGAATGCCCCAAATGTCATGAAGGGAAACTCCAAAAAATTTGGGCAAAATCACGCTATTTTTATGGGTGTGAGCGGTATCCAGATTGTGACTTTGCCGCTTCAAAAGAGGAACTCTTCTTCAATAAGGAAGAGTATGCCCCTGATTTCAATTGGGACCAAAAATGTCCAAAGTGTGGAGATCCAACAAAGCTCCGTCATGGTCGTTACGGCCCCTTCCTTGGATGTGTCCGCTACCCCGAGTGCAAGGGGATTATCAACATCCCCAAAAAAGGGGAGGCTCCCCTCCCATCATCCGAATACCTCCCCTCTTGCCCAGCAATCGGCTGTGATGGGCAGCTAGTGGCGAGGAGATCGCGCTTTGGCAAAACTTTCTTCTCCTGTTCGAACTATCCCGATTGCGACGTGATTGTCAATGAGATCTCTCAGATCGAAAAAAAGTATGCCAACCATCCCAAAACCCCCTATCAGACGAAGAAAAAGGGAGCAGGGGGGGGCCCCAGAGGGAAACTCAAACCCTCTCCTACTCTTGCCTCCATCATTGGCGAAGAGTCGATCACTCGCGGTGAGGCAACAAAAAAACTCTGGGATTACATCAAGAAACACAACCTCCAAAACCCAGAGAACAAGCGCGAGATTGTCCCTGACGAAAAACTCGCAGCCTTCTTCGGGGGCTCTTCTGCCGTCAGCATGTTCAAACTCGCCGGCTTCCTCTCCCAGCACCTCTCCTAACCACAAAGAGGGCTAAGAGGATCATCTAAGGGCAAAAGGTAGTATAAGTCCTCTCTTGTTGTAAAAGTATACTGGAAATGGGTTTAGGCAAGAGTCACCCACAGTCTTATGAAGACCCATGCTTTCTCTGTTCTTGGGTGAGGCGGCCGAGGGTGTAGTCTTCGAAATCGACGAATTTGAAGAAGTGCTCGAAGAGAGGGTGGGCATC
>JAAKFR010000090.1 GCA_011064985.1 Chlamydiota bacterium | reverse complement strand
GCCCGTAGGCCCCTCCCATTCGCGCATCGATGAGGGAGGCAAAGATCCCCTCTCTTTCAGAGACAAATCCCTCTAGAGAGCTCAAAGGGATGAGAGGGAGATTGTGCCCCTTCGCGATCCCCTTCGCCGTCGCAACCCCGACCCTTACCCCCGTAAAGGAGCCGGGCCCCACAGTCACAGCTACCGCCCCAAGATCTCTAGGGGCAAGGGAGAGGCTCTGCAACCCCGCTTCGATCGCAGGGAAGAGGTACTGAGAGCTCCTGAGCCCCTCGGGCAGCCTCTCAACAAAGAGGACTCCCTCCCGATCCGCGACCGCCACAAGAGACCGTTCCGTACTCGTATCTAGCATTAAGACCTTCATCCCCTACAGCATACCCTATCTTTACAATGATGCAAAGCCTTGAGTCTTTGGCGGATTCTTTACCGTTAGAGTAGAGGCGGGTGTTTAGCCCGCCCCCCTCACCGGAAGGACACCTTGAAAAGAGAGATGAGGAATAATGCTTTTTTTTCCTAGTAAAAGAGCTGGAAAAAAATAGCGGAAATTGCTTGCGAAGGAAAAAGGCTGGAAAACATGAAAATTTGAACCGAGAGAAAAAAGATCTCAGAATTTACAGAAAAATTGATGCTCAATCGGGGGGCATTATAGGGATCAGCAAAACCTCTCATCCATAATAGAGGTAAATTCAATATTTCTCTGTAGTAATAAACCAATAAAAATCGTTAGCATTTTTAATCAAAATTGAGTACCGTCGATATGCATATCTAGAAAACTGATGATTCACAATTCAAGATTTGATAACGACAGGGCTAAAGAGTTTAATAGCAGTAAAGAAGGAATTTGTGTATCCAATGACAGTCCCTGCAAAGCCAAAGATTTTCCATATCGTTCATGTAGACAACCTATTGTCCATAATCACTGACGGTTATTTATGGTGTGATGCTGAAATGGCTCAACGAAGACTTAGTGGAACCTCCATTGGTATGAAACATATAAAACAGAGGCGACTTAAACAGACTCTTACAAGCTTTAAAAATTTAAGTGTAGGGAATTGTGTGCCGTTTTACTTTTGTCCACGTTCAGTTATGCTTTATCTGATTTATAAACAGAACTACGATGATCTAGACTATCGAGGTGGGCAAGAAGCGATTATACATCTGGAAGCAGATCTTCAGCGTTCTATTGAGTGGGCAACAAAAAATGAACTCCGATGGACATTTACTTTACAAAATGCTGGGTCAAAATATTTTGAAGATCGTTGCGATCTTGCACAATTGGATGAAATTGATTGGGTAGCTGTGGCGAGCACTAGTTGGAGTGACAATCAAACAAAAGAACGTAAACAAGCAGAATTTCTAATTGAGCATAGGTTTCCGTGGCAATTAATTGAAAGAATTGGTTTGCAATCAACTAAGCTGGCTCAGCAAGTGGCAGATGTCTTTTCTGAGAATAGTCATCGACCAAAGGTCGACATCAAGCCTGAATGGTATTATTAGGAAGAGTAACAAAGATGATTGAATACAAACATGGCAATATCCTTAAAGAGGATGTTGAAGCGCTTATCAATACGGTTAATTGTGTTGGTGTGATGGGACGTGGCATTGCGCTTCAGTTCAAACGTGTTTTTCCAGATAATTTCAAAGCTTATGTAACAGCCTGCAAACAAGGCAAGGTTCAACCAGGAAGAATGTTTGTATTTGAAACTGGAAAATCGACTAATCCACGTTTCATCATCAATTTTCCAACTAAACTTCATTGGCGTGGTAAAAGCCGAATTAAAGATATCGAAGTCGGGCTTAGGGCACTGGTTGAGACTATACGTCGATATAATATTCGCTCTATTGCCATTCCACCTCTCGGCAGTGGGTTGGGTGGGCTTGATTGGCTCAAGGTCAGGGTACGTATTGAGGAAATGCTGCAACCTCTCACCGATGTTCGCATTATTATCTATGAACCGTCAAAAGTGCAGACAACTGACGAGATACTCTTTAATTGCAAAGTTCCAACAATGACTCCAGGACGTGCAGTACTCATTGAGCTGATGAATCGCTACTTAAATAGTCTCCTCGATCCTTTTATTACACTCCTAGAAGTACATAAATTGATGTATTTCATGCAGGAAGCTGGCGAATCACTCCGACTTAAATATTGCAAGGGTCCCTATGGTCCATATGCAGAGAATCTTCGCCATGTGTTAAATGCCATTGAGGGGCATTTTATTACCGGCTATGCTGACGGAGGTGATGCACCTAAGAAACAACTTAAACTTGTACCAGGGGTAATTGAGGATGCTGCAACATGCTTACAACAATATTCTGAAACCCGTACTCGTTTTGAAAAGGTCGTGGAATTAGTTGAGGGTTTTGAATCCCCATTCGGCCTGGAGCTTTTGTCTACAGTGCACTGGATAATGAAAAACTCAAGTGCAAATTCAATTGATGAAGTAATCAAATATACCTATGCCTGGAATGAGAACAAACGACAGTTTACACCTCGTCAGATTGCCCTGGCAGTGAATGTGCTGTCTCAAAAAGGTTGGACGAAACAATTGGAAGCGTAATTCAGAGTCGGTGTCTAAATATTCTCCTTGATAAGCAGATTTTAAACAACTGAAGATAAGTCATTTTGTGACATAACTCAGATTATCGACTTTGTTTTTGTCACCCAAATCTCCCATCTCTCAGATCTAGTCAAGAAATATAATGGTCTCCTAAATGAAGACCTGCTGCTATGCTCATTGCCTCCTGAGCTTTAGAAAAAGCCATAAAGTTCAAATGTGGTAGCCTAAGTTTTTGGAGCTCAGATTTTTACAATGATGGCGCACAAAATACAGATTGCGAAAGTTTTCTGCTGCGACAAAAAAAATTAAAATTTATATGAAAATAATAGATAGTTTTGCCCCCAAAATATCATGGTGGCAGAGATCCCTTCGCGTTTCTTCGCGTCCTTCGCGGTAAAGAATCCACCAAAGACTCTCTCCTTCGCGTCCTTCGTGGCACACAACCTCTCAACCCGCAAGCCTTGCGGGATTGGAGAGGATTTGCTACTATGAGAGTCTGGTCTGCACACCCGTATTATCAAGGAAATTTGTGGAAATCCCCCCTCCTGACTCTCCCGACATATCGTTTGAAGCCGAAATTGAAGCTGCTCTTGAGGAGGGGCTCGAAACGCTCGACACAGCAAATCCCTCTTACCCAGAAGAACTCTATGTTCTCCCGATCAACAGACGCCCCTTCTTCCCTGGGATGGCCGCACCTATTTTGATTGAGCCAGGCCCTTTCTATGAGGTGCTCAAGCTGGTGGCTAAAGAGAAGCAAAAGTATGTAGCTCTTGCTCTTACAAAAAAAGAGAATGCCGACATCTACAAGGCTGGGTTCAAAGATCTCTACAAAGTGGGTGTATTAGCCCGCGTCCTCCGGATCCTCCCAATGGAGGGAGGAGGAGCACAGATTGTCCTCAATATGGAGGAACGGCTTGAAATAGTAGATGAGGTCAAAGGTAAGCACCTGCGTGCCTCCATCCTCTACCACCCTGAAGAAAAATCGATCACAGACGAACTCAAAGCCTACTCGATCAATATCATCTCTGTCATCAAAGAGCTTTTGAAACTCAATCCCCTCTTCAAAGAGGAGTTACAGATCTTCCTCGGCCACTCCGATTTTACCGAACCTGGAAAACTCGCAGACTTTGCCGTCGCCCTCACAACAGCCACAAGAGAAGAGCTCCAGCAGATTCTAGAGGCCTTCACCATGCAAGATCGGATCGACAAGGCTCTCGCTCTCTTAAAAAAAGAGCTAGACCTCAGCCGGCTGCAGAGTACGATCAACCAGAAAATCGAAGCGACGATCACCAAGAGCCAAAAAGAGTACTTCCTCAAAGAGCAGCTCAAAACAATCAAAAAAGAGCTCGGGATCGAAAAAGAGGAAAAGTCGATCGACCTAGAGAAATTCGAGGCGCGACTCAAAAAACGGGACGTACCCGTCCCTGTGATGGAGACGATCCAAGAAGAGATTGAAAAACTCCAAACCCTCGATGCTATCTCTGCAGAGTACACCGTTTGCCGCAACTACCTCGACTGGCTCACGATTGTCCCTTGGGGGATGTATAGCAAAGAGAGACACGATCTTGTCAAAGCCGAAGGAATTTTGAACAAGGACCACTACGGCTTAGATGAGATCAAGCAGCGGATCTTAGAGCTGATCAGTGTGGGGAAGTTAACCGGAGGGCTGCGAGGAAGCATCATCTGTCTCGTAGGTCCTGCAGGAGTAGGAAAAACGAGTATTGGGAAAAGCGTTGCACGGGCTCTTAACCGGAAATTCTTCCGCTTCTCTGTGGGGGGAATGCGTGATGAAGCTGAGATCAAAGGACACAGAAGGACCTATGTGGGCGCCATGCCGGGAAAGCTCGTCCAAGCCCTTAAGCTAAGCCAAGCGATGAATCCTGTCATCATGATCGACGAGGTCGACAAGATGGGGATGAGCTACCAAGGCGACCCCGCTTCGGCCCTTTTGGAAGTGCTCGATCCTGAGCAGAATAAAGACTTTCTCGATCACTACTTGGACGTTCGGCTCGATCTATCGAATATCTTGTTTATCGTCACCGCGAACATGATCGACACGATCCCAGAACCCCTCCTCGATAGGATGGAGGTTCTTCGCCTCTCCGGGTATATCTTGGAGGAGAAGGTACAAATCGCAAAAAAATTCCTCATCCCAAGGTGTCGAAAACAGATGGGGCTCAAAGCAACCGATGTGAACTTCACCACCGATGCCTTAGGAGCCATCATCAACGGGTATGCCCGGGAAGCAGGAGTCCGCACACTCGAAAATCAGATCAAAAAGATCCTCCGAAAAGTGGCCATGGAGATTGTAAGAAGCAAAGAGAAGCGAAAGAAGGCCCCTAAGCATTCGATTACAAAGAGCAATCTCTCTAAATACATCGGCAAGCCGGTCTATTTGAGCGATCGATACTACGTCCACAATCCTGTGGGCGTGGCTACAGGTTTGGCGTGGACCTCTCATGGAGGGGCGACTCTCTATATCGAGACGATCAAAGTCGCCTCAGATCGGACCGATATGACCTTAACTGGGCAAGTTGGGGATGTGATGAAGGAGTCGTCCCAAATTGCTTGGAGCTACCTCCACAGCGCAATCCACAAATTTGCTCCCGGCCATACCTTCTTTGAAAAGTCCCAAGTCCATATCCACATCCCGGAGGGGGCTACCCCCAAAGATGGCCCATCAGCTGGTATTACGATGGTTACAGCCCTCCTTTCTCTTCTACTCGATACTCCTATCCTAGACAATCTCGGCATGACAGGAGAGCTTACCCTCACTGGAAAAGTATTGGGAGTAGGGGGAATAAGGGAGAAATTGATCGCAGCTCGTAGATCGGGATTGAAGATCTTGATCTTCCCCCAAGACAACACCCGAGACTACGACGAGCTCCCCGACTACTTAAAAAAAGGGCTAGAGGTGCACTTCATCAACACCTATGATGAGGTCTATCACATCGCATTTCCTGAAGAGGAGGAGAAAGAATGAGTTCCCTAGAATCTTTTTTAAGAGAGAAGATCCTCTCTCCTGATTCTCTTGCGTTCCGGTTGGAAAAAGAGCGAAACTCTGGAAAAACCTTAGCTACCTTAAATGGCTCTTTCGATTTGCTTCATGCAGGCCATCTCTACATCCTCTTTGAAGCCTCTAAACAGGCCGATCTTCTCCTCGTAGCTGTCAACTCTGACGCCTCTGTCCAAGCCTACAAAGACCCTAGACGACCCATTATCCCTCTTCAGTCACGTATGGAGATGTTAGCCGCCCTAGACTTTGTCGATTTTGTTACCTGGTTTGACGAAACCGATCCAAGGGCGCTTCTTACAAAAGTAGCTCCAGACGTTCATGTCAACGGGCAAGAATATGGAGAGAAGTGTATCGAAGCTGCTACGGTGCGCGAGAAAGGAGGGCGGATCCATTTAGTCGGCCGGATTCCTGGCCTTGCTACCTCTGAGATTATCCAAAAGATCCAGTTGCTGGAAGCCACATGCGTGTAATCTCAACCTTTGTTCCAAGTGAAACAGGAGAAGACCCTCAAGTATTTTCCTACTTCCTTTTGTGCCAAGGAATCGAAAATGAGATTGAAGAGGTCTCCCCTACCACCTTCCGGGTTTGGGTTCACGATGAAGACCAGATTGAAAAGGCGCAAACCTTCTACCACGCTTACCAGCAAAACCCTCAAGATTCCCGCTTCCGCACCCCTTATGAGGAGCTACTGAAAAGTCAGCAAAAGCCTCCCCCTCCTTCTAAAGAGAGAAGAGCTGCCCCTGCCCCTGCTCCTACCCCTCGCCGTCGTCGCCTCCTCTCCCCCTCTCCCTACGGACCGATCACGATCGCCATTCTCATCACCGTGACCATCCTGTTTTTCTGGTCTCAGGTACAAAGAAAGATGGTAATCGCTCCCAAAATTCCCGGAGTTGTCCAGGCTCCTGTTTTAGCACCGATCGAGCAAAAACTCTTGATCGACTATCCCGCCTACTTCCAGCTTCGCGATGAACTTCTTACCCTCTATACCCCAGAAGAGATCGAAGAGCATAAACCCCCTTCTCAAGAGGCTAGACAACTCATCCAAAGGCTCCAGAAAACCCCTGTCTGGATGGGGATCTACGACCTGACTGTCCTCTCTTTGCAAGATGGAGAGGAGGATGAGAAGTTCAAAGGCTCCCTTTTTGAGAGTATCCGGAAGGGCCAAGTCTGGCGTCTTTTTACCCCCGCCCTTCTCCACTTCGACCTTTTACACATCTTCTTTAATGTGCTCTGGTTTATTCTCTTAGGAAATCAGATTGAACATAGACTCAGACCTTCTCGCTACCTTGCCCTCATTATCCTTACCGCCATCTTCTCGAATACTGCCCAGTATCTTGTCAGCGGCCCTTTCTTTATGGGCCTCTCAGGAGTAGTTTGTGGAATGGCAGCTTTCATCTTCGCAAGGCAACAAGTGGCTCCCTGGGAGGGGTACCTCCTCCACCGGTTCACCCTCATCTTCCTCGCCATCTTTGTGATCGGGATGTTTTTGATCCAAATCGCCCTCTTCTTCCTCCAGATCTTCAGCAACTTCGAGCTAACAGTCGGCATTGCCAACACCGCCCACCTTATAGGAGCCCTCGTCGGCTACCTCCTCGGCCGCCTCCGCCTCTTCTCCTTATGTCTTTTTCCCAAATAATAATTGAACAACAGAGGACTTGAGGGAGCACAGAGAGAAGAATTTCCCTGTTCTCTGTGTTCTCTGTGGTGAAATTGATTTTGTGGGGCTTAAGATATGTGTCCAGATTGCACCCGAGAAGGAGAGGAGAGTTGTGTTAAAGGAGGGAAAACTGCTACGCTTTATACCCCACACAAACATAGGTACCTGATGGATGTAGGTTCAAGTAGTTCTTCTAGCAGCTCAAGTGGTGAAATATTCACATATAGACCGTCTAGTAGTGACGGGGAGAAGCACCTCAAGCGGATGGAGCTCTCGATCAAAATCTTCGCTGTTGTCTCGCTTATCCTATTTGGCTTGACCATTCTGTTTATTGGCCTGGCAGCTGCGGATAAGATGCACCCTATTGCCTCTATGGCCACTCTCGGTGGAACGTTAGCTCTTGGTGTTATCTGTAAAATCATTGACTGTTGCCAACAGGCTACAGCTAAAAAACATCAAATCGATTTCAAAGCTTGGCAAGAGGCGCAACGCCCCCCTCCTAAAAGTAAAAAGAAAAAAGAGAAAAAATGAGCGTACGCGACCTCATCATTCTAGGCTCCTCCAGCCAGCAACCAACAAGGAAGCGAAACCACGGAGCCTACCTTCTCCGCTGGAATGAAGAGGGCCTTCTTTTCGACCCAGGAGAGGGGACCCAAAGGCAGTTCATCTTTGCCAATATTGCCCCCACATGTGTGACTCGCATCTTCATCAGCCATTTCCACGGCGACCACTGCCTAGGACTTGGCTCGATGTTGATGCGCCTCAATCTCGACAAAGTGACCCATCCGATCCACTGCTACTACCCTGCGAGCGGGAAGAAGTATTTCGACAGGCTGCGGTACGGGACGATCTACTACGAGACGATCAACGTTGTGGAACACCCCGTCTCAAATCCCGGAGTTGTGGAAGAAGGAGAAAACTTCCGGATCGAAGCGGCCTTCCTAGAGCACGGAGTCGACAACATCGCCTGGCGGATCACCGAGCCCGACAGACGGAAATTCAAGGGAGAGAAGCTAAAAGAGTGCGGAATTGAGGGCCCCCTTGTGAGAGAACTCCAAAAACAAGGAGAACTTGAAGTCGGAGGAAAAACCATCTCTCTTGATGAGGTGAGCTGGATTCGAAAAGGGGACTCTGTAGCAATTGTAAGCGATACCCGCTTCTGCCATTCAGCTATAGAGATTGCAAGAGGAACTAAACTCCTTTTATGCGAGAGCACCTACCTCGAGGAGCATAAACACCTAGCCGCCAAACATAACCACCTAACCGCCTCCCAAGCAGCCCAAATAGCAAAAGAGGCAGGAGTAGAGAAACTCATTCTCACACACTTTTCAGCTCGCTATCTCACAACAAACGAATTTGTGAAAGAAGCAAAAAAGATCTTCCCCAACACCGAAGCTGCTGAAGATTTCAAAGTCATCCCCCTTCCCCGTTAAACACAAACGCTATTCGTGAAAGCGCCCGATCTTATTGATTTTTTTATTACCACAGAGAGAGATTTCTTTTCCTCTGCGATCTCTGTGTTCTCTGTGGTGAAATTTATTTTCGAAGGGTAAAGATGCGCGAACCTGTAGCGCCTCTGGTTGACAAAACACATAGCAGAGACATAGAATCAAACTTGGGTATATTTTTTATC
>JAAKFR010000009.1 GCA_011064985.1 Chlamydiota bacterium | reverse complement strand
AAATCATAAGGATGCGATTGAATTTATTGTAGAAATGGCCGAAGAAATCGATATCAATCGTTACTCTATTCTAAATATTCATGGCCTTCTCTCAAATAACCTTCTCTTAGATCCAAAAGCATGTGGTAGATTGCGAACAATTCCAGTGAAGATAGGGAGATCTATTTATCATCCCATTGAAGTTCCCCAACTGATTGAAGAATACTTTCTACTAATTATTCAAAAGGCCAGCTCTATAAAAAATCCCTTTGAGCAATCATTTTTCTTAATGGTCCATTTGCCTTATTTACAACCATTTTTAGATGTTAACAAAAGAGTTTCCAGATTAGTAGGTAATATCCCCTTTATACGAGAAAATTTGAGCCCACTCTCATTTGTTGATGTACCAGAAACAGACTACATACAAGGACTCCTTGCAATCTATGAACTCAATCGAATAGAACTTTTTCGCGATGTTTTTGTTTGGGCTTATGAACGATCAGCATCTCTTTATCTGGCCACTCTTGAGGCACTAGGGCAACCTGATCCATTTCGGGTTCGTTATCGTGATCTAATACGTCAGGCTGTTTCAGAAATTGCTCAGCATAAAATGAATAAACTCGAAGCTTCTAAATATATTGCTAAATTTGCTCATAATAACATCTCTTCTGAGGATCATCATCGGTTTATTGAAGTTGTGGAAGTTGAAGTAAGCAGCCTTCACGAGGGAAATTTTGCAAGATTCAAGATCAAACCTTCTGATTTTTTTGCGTGGCAGAAAAACTGGAAGTGAGTTTGACACATTAAGAGTCGTCAGAGGAGAAGGCGGGCGCCTTGGGTGGGGAAGATGAGCTTGAGGCCAAGGTCGTTGTTGCGGTCTGTTAGCTCTTGGGCGATGCGGGTGACGGCATCCTCGTGTGAAAAGAGGTGCTGTTTTCGGTGGGTGACAATGATGGGGAGGTCTTGGAGGGATGTGGCGGCTATTTCTGCAAGGTGGTGCATCTCTTTCATCATCAGCTTGGTGTCGAGATGGCCAAACTGAGCTTGCTCTTCATCGGCATGGGGATAAGAGCATTCGAGAAAAATCCCTTTGAGCCTCTTTTCCTGGATAAGGGGAGCAATCCTCTTCCAAACCCTTGCTAGATGTTTCTCGTTTTCCATGAGATCCGAGGATGTATCTCCAAAATAGAGGACATAATCACCTTTGGACTCGACTAAAAAAGCAGTCGATGGGTAACCGTGGGGGTGGCTTAAGAGAAATGCTTCTACTTGCATGCCGGTATTGGGTACCGGCGTTGGTTTATGAAGCTCTAACCTGTGGTAGGTGTAGAGATGAAGAATAGGCTCCCGCCCCTCGCTTCCGTAGTTCGGCCAGATGCGCCCGTTAAAAATGAAGTCTCTTATGTTGTCGATTGTGGGGGGAAGTCCCATCAGGGCTTTAGATGAATCGATTTGAGAATTGACGACCAGGCCCAGAATGTGGTCGAGATGGGCATGGGAGATGAGGTAGGCTCGGATTTTGTTGTGGAGAATTTCGCCTGCCTGGGTAAGAGGGGAGTTGTGTGATTGGTTAGGTAAAGATCCCTTTTTAATTGCAATCTCGATCCCTTCAAGTAGAGAACCGGCATCAAAGGCAAGATATTCGTCGGTTCCAAGAGGGCCAAGAAGATAACCCGAGAGATTGGTCTCTTTGGGTCCTCCGTTGCACCCAAGAACAATCACCTCAAAAGTATTTCCTTCCACTACCCTAGCCTTTCCTTTAATTGAGAGAGCTGGGCCTTGATCCCCTCTGGAAGATGAGCCCCAAATTGGGAGAGGTAGTCTTCCATCTCACTCGCCTCTTTTTTCCATGCCTCCCGATCAATGGCAAAAAGAGCTTGTTTCTGCTCATCGGTAAGGGAGAGACCGGTAAAATCGAGAGCTCTCGGTTTAGGGAGAATCCCAATCGGACTCTTCTCTCCATTCTGTTCCCCTTCTGTCCTTTCGAAGATCCACTTGAGTACGCGAACGTTCTCTCCAAAGCCGGGCCAGAGAAATTTTCCGTCAGGAGATTTCCGGAACCAATTCACGGAGTAAATGCGAGGGAGTTTTTCGGGAGATGTTCTTTTCGTCATCGAGAGCCAATGGGCAAAGTAGTCTCCCATGTTATAGCCACAAAAAGGGAGCATAGCGAAGGGGTCGTGGCGCAGTTTTCCCAACTCTCCGGTTGCAGCAGCTGTTGTTTCGGAGGAGACGCTACATCCCAAGAAGGTGCCATGATCCCAATCGAAGGCTTCATACACCAAAGGAATTGTTGTCCCTCTTCTTCCTCCAAAGAGGATGGCAGAAATCGGGACGCCGGCAGGATCTTCCCAAGCAGGGTCAATAACGGGACATTGAGCAGCAGGAGCTGTAAAGCGGGCATTGGGATGAGCTGCTGTTTTTGGACTGTCAGGTGTCCATGGACTGCCCAGCCAATCGGTTAAATGTGGCGGCTTTTCTTTGGTCATTCCCTCCCACCAGACATCTCCCTCAGGAGAGAGAGCAACGTTTGTAAAGATCGAGTTTTGAGAGCAAGAGGCCATCGCATTGGGGTTTGAATCGTTGGAGGTTCCAGGAGCCACCCCAAAAAAGCCCGCTTCAGGGTTGATGGCATAGAGCCTCCCATCTCGCCCAATCTTCATCCAGGCAATGTCATCACCAATACACTCGATCTTCCACCCAGGAAGGGTCGACTGGAGCATCGCAAGGTTGGTTTTTCCACAGGCGCTTGGAAATGCTGCTGCAAAATACTTTTTCTTCCCCTCAGGATTGGTCACTCCGACAATCAGCATATGTTCTGCGAGCCATCCCTCGTCCCGAGCCATGACCGAGGCAATCCTAAGAGCAAAGCACTTTTTCCCTAAAAGGGCATTCCCCCCATACCCTGAGCCGTAAGACCAGATCTCACGCCTCTCAGGAAAATGGACGACATGAGTGTTTTCTGGATCACAAGGCCAAGGCTCTCTTTTCTCTCCTACCTTGAGAGGGGCTCCCACACTATGTAAGGAGGGGATAAACTCCCCTTCTTCTCCTAAAATGTCGAGAACATCTCCTCCCATCCGAGTCATGATTCGCATGTTGCAAACGACATAAGGAGAGTCGGTAAGCTCAATACCGATGTGAGAGATCTCAGAGCCAAGAGGACCCATGCTAAAGGGGATCACATAGAGAGTTCGTCCATGCATCGCACCCTTAAAAAGTCTCCGTAGCTCGGTTTCCATCTCCTTGGGTTCACACCAATTGTTCGTAGGCCCAACATCTTCTTCTTTTTTTGAACAGATGAAGGTCCGGTGCTCCATCCGAGCGACATCTTTTGGATTGGATCTGGCAAGAAAACTATTCGGACGCATCGCCTCATTTAAATGGATGAATGTCCCCTCTTTGACCATCTCTTGACAAAGGGTTTGGTACTCCACCTCGCTCCCATCACAAAGGTGGACTCGTGCTGGCTCGAGAAGCTCAACCATGTCGTGGATCCAAGCGGCTAATTTCTGGTTTTGTAGAGTCTCAATCATTTAAAACATCGCCTTCCTTTTTTTGAATTTGTCGAGATGTTCAAGGGCTTTTCCGGTTCCCATACACACGGCTAAAAGAGGATGGGGAGCGATGATTACAGGAAGACCAGTATCTTTTGTTAGCGCTTTGTCGAGTCCTTTGATGAGAGCTCCTCCTCCTGCGAGGACCATTCCCCGCTCAACCAAGTCCGCAGAGAGTTCAGGCGGACATTTCTCAAGAGTGAGACGGACACACTCCACAATCTGTTGGATCGGCTCGGCCAAACACTCCCGAATCTCAACTGAATTGATCCGCTTAGTAACAGGGAGACCTGCAACTTGGTCACGCCCCCGCACTTCCATCTCCAGCTCTTTGTCTCCAAGAGGAAAAGCGGAGCCTATCGTGATTTTGATCTCTTCAGCTGTTCGAGGGCCAATCATCAAGTTGTAGGTGCGCCGCATGTAATTGATGATGCACTCATCAAACTCATCACCGGCTATTCTAAGCGAGCGAGACTCGACAATCCCCCCAAGAGAGATAATCGCGATCTCTGTTGTACCACCCCCGATGTCGATAATCATACTGGCAGCAGGCTCATGAACAGGGAGATCAACTCCGATCGCAGCAGCCATTGGCTCTTCAATCAAGATCACCTCTTGAGCACCGGCGTGGAGAGCAGAATCCTCCACAGCCCGTTTTTCCACTCCTGTAATTCCTGATGGAACGGCAATCAAAATTTTAGGCCGAAAAAGACTTCGGGTAGGAGTTACTCGCTTAATCAGGGCCTTCAACATCCCCTCAGCGATTTCAAAATCGGCAATTACCCCATCTTTCATCGGACGGACAGCGTGGATTTTACGGGGGGTTTTCCCAAGCATCGCCTTCGCTTTATGCCCAACGGCAAGAACGTCATTTGTTTGAGCATCGACAGCAACCACAGAAGGTTCGCTGAGGACAATCCCTTTTCCTCTTACATAGACAAGGGTATTGGCAGTTCCCAAATCGATCCCGATATCATTCGAAAAAAAGTGGAACACTTTATCGAAACGGGAAAAAGCTTTGATTCGTGCTTCTTCTAGGAGAGCTTTAAATCCTGGATGACTCTTTTGCATACTAATTTCTTTTATCTTTGTAACCTGAGTTCGATTTTGATCTCAGGTTTTGTAAGGAGATCCAGGAAACACCTCCCGGATCCTTACGGTTGTAATAGTTCTAAGACTTCCTCCCACGTGAGCTTAGAAATGGCCTCTTCATCAGAGCTGATGATCTTCTTCACAAGCCCTTTCTTTCTATTTTGCAGGTTGAGGATCTTCTCTTCAATGGTGTTTAGCGTGACGAGTTTATACGAAGAGACAGATTTTTTCTGCCCAATTCTGTGTACTCGATCTGTCGCTTGATTTTCTACAGCCGGATTCCACCACATATCGTAATGGATCACCGTGTCGGCCCCTATGAGATTAAGGCCTGTTCCTCCCGCTTTTAGGGAGACGAGAAAAATAGGAATATTGGGGTCTTCGTTAAAACGATTCACAATATCAAGCCGATTCTTACTCGATCCATCAAGATAAGCAAATGGAACCCCTTGGGCATCCAAATCCTCTCGCAAAATCGAGAGCATCTTCGTATATTGACTGAAGATCACTGTCTTGTGCTTCCCTTCAATTAAAGTTGGAAGCAAGTCCATCAACATATCGTATTTGGCGCTATCTCCTACCTCGATCGTATCTTTGGCAAAAATCGCCGGATGACAACAAATCTGTTTGAGTCGAGTAAGGGTGGCAAGGACGTGGATCTGGATTTTCTCAAATCCCTCTTTTTTCACCAATCGAGAGAGTTCCGCCTTTGCTGAAGCGGCGTACGATTGGTAGAGTACTTTTTGGGTATCAGTGAGATGGCAATGATAGAGAATCTCAGAAACAGGGGGCAGATCATCTAAAACATCTTCTTTCATACGACGCAAGATAAAGGGAGCAACTTTTTTCTTAAGAGAATCGAGATTCCCCGCTTTATCTCCTGCATGCCCCGAATTCCGGATGTACTTTTCAACAAAACGGTCGAAGGTGCTAAGAAGCCCCGGCATAAGAAAATCAAAGAGACTCCAGAGTTCTTCCAAAGAATTTTCAATCGGTGTTCCTGTTAAGATGAGCCTATGAGCTGCTGAGAGACGCTTGACCGACTTGGCATTCCGCGTTCCTCGATTCTTGATATGTTGCGCCTCGTCTAAAATTGCATAGTCAAATTTCTTTTTCTCGTAGATCTCAATATCTTTCTGTAAGAGATTATAAGAGGTAACAACGACTTGATAATCATTAAAATTTTTCAGGAGCTTTTTTCTCTGAATCGGGGTTCCATCAACTACGAGGACCTGAATTCCAGGATGAAATTTGTGGAATTCCTCCTTCCAGTTGTAGGTAAGAGAAGTTGGGCAGACGATAAGAGAGTGTCTATCGGGGTTCTCATTGAGGTTTTGGGTAATGGCGATGATCGCTTGCAACGTTTTTCCTAGCCCCATGTCATCGGCAAGGATCCCAGAAAGATGCATTTTCCGGAGTCTTTCGAGCCACTCTACCCCTTCGATTTGGTAGTTACGGAGGGTGGCCTGGATCTCTTTTGGGACCTCTTGCGCCTTGAAATCAGTCTCACCCAAGATCTGCTTTTGGATCTGGCGGAGCTTTTGACTCATTGAAAACTTCACAGGGAGTTTAGAAAACTGCTTCGCGTTGAGATTTGTCAAACTCCAAAGGGGTCGCTCTTCAACACAGTTATCGACACTTGTCAATCCGATCTCGTCAAAAATCTGGATAATTGGAGAGATTTTCTCGAGATCGAGGACCAGAATGCGGGGGATCTTGCCTTTCTTCTTACCTTTTCCAGGTGCTTTTGATTGAAGTTCTAAAAAACGCCTTTTTGCAGCTATACAGTCCCACAAAAGATCGAGTTTAATCCCCTTGAGGTAGCCATCTACTTTGAGTTCAACTTGGTAGGAATTGATTTCTGGACCCTCTTTCAAAGAGAGCTCAAATTTCGATTCGTCGTAGATAAACTGGTCGGAAAGGTTCTCAGGACACTCAAACTCAATCCGGTCTTGGAATTGGGGGATCACCTCCGTCATGAATTCAACTATTTTCTTCTCGCTTTTAGTTCGGTAAACCCCCTCTTTTTCATCAAAAAGGAAGTCTTCGAAAATCTCTTCCAACAGTTTCCGCTCTTCAACAAGATTGCGAGCTAAAATCCCCTCCTCCCCCACAAAAAGGGAGACCTTTTCAAAGTCCATCTGCCCGTGAGCTGCAGGAATTTCAACCTGGTCGTAAACAAAGTACATCGTAGCATCGAGCTCTCCGTCTAAATAGTGGAGAACACATCGTCCGCGCACTTCTTCAACACATGGAAGGGTGACAAACGATTCCAAAAGCGAGGTGTTTTCCACCTCTGCATATTGTCTGAGAATAGGAAGAGCATTTTCAATAAACGTACCGAAAAGGGACTCTGGAATCGTAATTTCCAGCAACCGCTCAAGCGATCTGAGATGGATTCGTTTGATCTTTGGAGAAAATCTGTGGTAGGTATTTCCATAGACAATACCGGGCTTTGTCGATTCGAAAAGAGCCGCTACTTCTAGAGGGACTCTCTCCTCATCGACTTGAATGCTAGGTTTAAGCAGAAAAGTGGGTCCCGGAGCCTCTAAATACTCCAAGACGAAGTGGATCTGCGCAGCAGAAGTGGAGAAATAGAGAGGCTCTTCGAAGTTCTGGCAATAAAGAGCGGGGATTGGAACTTCTTTCTCGCCAGGTGAGAATATCCCTTCTGTGACGGCAAGATCGTAAGCTTTTGCAAGGAGAGTCCCCACCTCTTCGTATTCCAGTTTAGCAATTCTCCCAAGCCTTTCTTCTTGCTTCTCGGTGCATTGCGCCTTCTGGACGATCATTTTGAGCAGTTCCTTCTCGATTAAAGAGAATGACTGATAGGTGAAGAAAAATCGCTTTCCACTAATTTGAATTGGCTCTCGGTACTTCAAAGCATCTAAAAATACCTTTATATTAGGAATATAGAGAGGCTTGGAACGAGAAGGGAGGCGGAGGGCAAGCTGAAATTCGGGTGTTTTCTTCGGATTGTGTCTCTCCTGAATATGTGGGGAGAAAAGGATCAGGAGTTCGGCTCGATCTTCTTCTAAGATCCCTGGAGCTAAAAAGAAAGGGGAGGCTCCAAGTTGCTTTGCAGCCCCAACGTACTCTCTGAGGACCTCTTTTTGGTATTGGGCTCCTTTTCGGGCATCTTCTTTCGATGCAGCTACTTGGAGAGTTTCTTGTAGTTCTTGTTTGACTTCCTCATCGATCTCCTCATTAGTCTCTAAATCGCTTCCTTCTGAGTAGTCTACGAGGATCTTGTTGAGGTTTTTTTCGAGAAAATAGAGGAGGGCGGCGATGTGGCCACAATCATAGGTATAGGTACAGTCACAGTTGGAATCGACTGCAATCGACTCGATCCGGTCGATCTCGATTTCACATTCGTACACATTCTCGAATGCCCCTTTTACTCGGGCGCTCAAACGTACGGAGTCTATGTCAAGTTCGAGGATTTTCGCTCCTAAAACAGCCTCTTCATTGAAGAGCTGTTTCCCCTCTTTTAAGATTTGCGTTGAAAAGTCTTGGCGCAATTTTCGAAAATTCAGCATCAATTCCCCGCTCGATTCAGTCCCATGTGAAAGGATCTACTTGTACTGATTTGCCCCCCCAATTGCAATCAAAAACTTTTGTGTTTATGGAAAGCTCAGGTTGAGGTGGTCTTTTGGATGAATTTTCGTCCCACTTGGAGGACCTTGCTCTGTTCACGATGGAGAAGGGGGTTGCAGAAAAACGGGGGATGGGGGTAGAATTTTTCCTCATATGCGGGTGTAGCTCAGTGGTAGAGTGTCACCTTCCCAAGGTGAATGTCGTGAGTTCGAACCTCATCACCCGCTTGTAAAAAAATGGATTATAGTGCGGGTGTAGCTCAGCGGTAGAGCATCACGTTGCCAACGTGAGGGTCGTGAGTTCGAACCTCATCACCCGCTTTTGTAAAATTCTTGTGCGGTTTTTTGGGGTTTGGTGTTCTTTGTATAAAAAAATTTCCCAAAAAACCGCCTTTCGCATAAGGCCTTATGATGGTAGATCTTGAGAAAAAAACGTATGAATCTGATGGATTTTCTGTAGAAGCAATAGAGGAGGTTGGATGCCGCCTTTCTCTGAGAGTTCTCGTAAAACCCGTGCAGGCCCAAAAGGCCTACCAAAAGGGGGTCAAAGTAGTCAACAAACAGATCTCGATCCCTGGATTCCGGAAGGGGAAAGCCCCCTCTGCTACCGTAATCGGCCGCCACAGCTCTTATGTCGAGCAAGAGTGGAAAGAGATCCTGATCCAAGAGGCGTATCGGGGAGCTCTCGATGCAGTTGAGATCTATCCGATTAATAAAGAGAGCATCGACCGTCCAAAAATCGTCAGCTGTTCCCAAGAAGAGGGAGCTGTTGTGACTTTCTCCTATGAGCATTACCCGAATGTCCCCACCATCGATTTTACAAAACTCTCCCTCCCCGAGATTGAAAAAGAGACGATCTCAGAGGAGAGAGTAGAAGAGATCCTCGAGCAAATTCAATCGGCCCATGCTACCTGGGAGGAAGTTGAAGGACGCTCCGTTGAGATGGGAGACCACGTAGAAATTTCAGTTGAAACGACGAGTGATGACCCTCCAAAACCCCTCCTTAGCCATAGACGTCTAGAAATGGCAGAAAAAAAGATGAGCCCTTGGTTGATCGAAATTCTCGTAGGCGCTGAAATTGGAGCGATAAAAGAGGGAGAGACCCAAATCGATCCTGAAGCCGACGAAGAGGCAAAAAAGAACTTTCAACCAGCTTCTGTGCGTGTAGAAATCCATAAAATCGAGAAGCCGACCTACCCAGAAGTCGATGACGAGCTCGCAAAAAAAGCGGGCGCCGACTCAAAAGAAGATCTCCTCAAAAAAATCCGAGATGATCTAGAAGGAGCGGCCCGTAGCAACCAAAAACAGAAGCAAATCGAAGCCCTCGATGAGGTACTTCTTGAGACATACCAGTTCGCTCTCCCCACTTCTCTTGTCACTGCCGAAAAAAAAGAACGGTTGGAGAGAAAAATCGCACAACTTAAGAGGGACAACTTCTCAAATGAGGAGATCCAAAATAAGAAAGAGGTGATTGAGCAAGATATCGAAAAGGAGGTGGATGAGTCTCTTCGCCTCTACTTCCTCAACAAAAAGATCCAAGAACAAGGAAAGATTCAGACAACCCAAGAAGAGCTCAACCAAGAGCTGCAAGCCCAGATCCAAAGAAATCCTTATCTCTTTCTCCAGTCCCAGAAAGATCAGGCTGCCACCCAAGAACTCCTTTCAAGACTTGCCTCCTCTCTTGTCCACAAGAAGACAAAGGAGTATGCACTTGCCCAAACCTTGGGCGAGGAAAATTCTTGACCTAGACCCCCCCGAAACATACACTCCTGCTATGATGAAACCTAAAAATGGAGAGGCTGGATGACACTTGTCCCTTATGTTATTGAAGATACAGGCCGTGGCGAAAGAGCCATGGATATATATTCCCGTCTGTTAAAAGACCGGATTGTCTTAATTGGCCAAGAGATTACGGAGGCTCTTGCCAATGCTGTTATTGCCCAACTCCTCTATTTGATGTCTGATGACCCTAAAAAAGATATTCAGGTCTTCATCAACTCTCCAGGAGGATATATCACCGCTGGACTCGCGATTTATGACACCATCCGCTTTCTTGGGTGCGATGTAAGCACATACTGCATCGGGCAGGCAGCTTCTATGGGGGCTCTTCTTCTTGCGGCAGGAACAAAAGGGAAACGGAGAGCCTTGCCTCACAGCCGGATCATGATCCACCAGCCCTCTGGAGGAATCATGGGAACTTCAGCAGATATCAAGCTCCAAGCAGATGAGATTCTCCGTTTGAAACAAGCTCTTGCTCAGATTTTATCTGATTGCACAGGGCAACCTGTAGAAAAAGTCCTCCGTGACTCAGAAAGAGACTACTTTATGAGCCCCCAAGAGGCGATTGAATATGGACTGATCGACGAAGCCATCTCTTCAGCTAAACAAACGTAAGAAGCCATGACAAAAAATCCAAATGGGACGAAAGAACCGGCAACCTGCTCATTTTGCGGACGGACAGAAGAAGACGTCCAGAAGATGATTTCTGGACCAAGTGTTTATATCTGTGACAACTGTGTCCGCCTTTGTACGAGCATTTTAGAGAAAAAACCTCCCGGCAAGGAGCTCAAAGTCCTCAAACCCGTCGACATCAAGGAGAGGCTCGACGAGTATATCGTGGGACAACATGCAGCTAAAAGAACCATCTCTGTTGCCGTTTACAACCATTATAAGCGGATACGCGCCCTTTCAGAAAGCAGAAGCATCACCTACAGCAAATCCAATGTGATGTTGCTCGGTCCTACTGGCTCTGGGAAAACTCTCATCGCAAAAACTCTAGCAAAGATTTTGGATGTCCCCTTTACCATTGCCGATGCGACTACTCTGACCGAAGCGGGCTATGTGGGAGAAGATGTGGAGAATATCGTCCTCAGACTGCTCCAAGCAGCTGATTACGACGTTGCAAGAGCAGAACAAGGGATCATCTACATCGATGAGATCGATAAGATTGGCCGTACTACTTCAAATGTCTCCATCACGCGCGATGTTTCCGGAGAAGGGGTCCAGCAATCCCTTCTCAAAATCGTTGAAGGGACAATAGCAAGTGTCCCTCCCAAGGGGGGGAGAAAACACCCTCAGCAAGAGTACATCAAAGTCAACACTGAAAATGTCCTCTTTATTATCGGAGGAGCCTTCGTTAATCTTGAGAAAGTGATCTCGAAGAGGTTAGGAAGGAGCACAATAGGCTTTACCGACCTGAAAACGGGAAAGATCATCGATCCAAATGACAAAAACCAGCTCCTCTCTCAGGTAGAGCCAGAGGATCTTATCTCCTTCGGAATGATCCCTGAGTTTGTCGGGAGATTCAACTGCATCGTCAATTGCAACGAGCTCACACTCGACGATCTTGTGAAGATCCTTACCGAACCGAAAAATGCCGTTCTGAAACAATACAAGGAGCTTTTTGCTGAGGAGAACACCTCTCTTCATTTTACAGAAAAAGCGTTGTATGCTGCAGCGAAAAAAGCGAAAGAAGCAGGAACAGGAGCACGAGCTTTGCGGATGATTCTTGAGAATCTCCTCACCGATTTGATGTTCGAGGTCCCCTCAGACGACACGATTGCTGAAATCTACATCGATGAAGAGACCGTTGTCAACGATCTCCCTCCCCAAATCGTGAGACGCGGCTCCTCGAACGAACAAATTGCTTAATTTTATTAACCACCAGAGAGGCACAGACTAGACTTACGTCATTTCACTACAAATTTACGTAAATAATTTTACCACAGAGGACTTGAGAGAACACAGAGAACACAGAGAACACAGAGAACACAGAGAACACAGAGAACACAGAGAACACAGAGAATCATTTGAGTGTAACCCAAATCGGTTAAAACTCATCCTACTTCTACCCAGGAAGTTAAATCTTTACATAAAAAAGCACTCAAGGTATCAATTTTTATTTGCGGACAAATTAGATAACCAGGAGTGCAAAATGAGTAACTATGCAAATCAAGAAAGTTTGGAGCAAACTATAGCAGAAGCTAGAAGTAGCAGTGCTCAACATGAGCATCTATACGGACATATCGCCTCCAATCAAGAGGGAGTTGAACGACTGGCCGCGTAGTTTTAACTGATTTGGGTTACACCCGAATCATTTGAGTGTAACCCAAATCATTTTCTTTCTCTGTGTTCTCTGTGTTCTCTCAAGTCCTCTGTGGTGATATTTTTACAAAAACTGAGGAGAGAATGAAGCTCGCCAAACAGATTTGTGAGAGGTTGTTTGAGGCAGGGTATACCGCCTATTTTGCTGGAGGGTGGGTGCGCGATCGCCTCCTTGGGAGGGAAAGCGATGAGATCGATATCGCCACAAGTGCTCCCCCAGAGGTCATCCAAGACCTTTTCCCCAAAACGTTAGCTGTTGGAGCACAGTTTGGCGTGATTGTCGTTGTGCTGGAAAGACACTCCTTTGAAGTAACCACCTTTCGGAAGGACCACCCCTATTTTGATGGGCGCCATCCTGAAGGGGTCGACTACTCCACCCCTGAAAAAGATGCTGAGAGAAGAGATTTCACCATCAATGGGATGTTTTTCGATCCCCTTACAGAGTCCTTCTACGACTATGTGGAAGGAAAAGAGGATCTAAAAAAAGGGATTATCCGGGCAATCGGTGACCCAGAGAAACGGTTTGCTGAAGATAGGCTCAGGATGATTCGAGCGGTTCGTTTTGCCGCCCGCTTCGACTTTACAATTGAGAAGGAAACAGAGAACGCCATTGAGAGACACGCCTCAACTCTCTTGCCTGCTGTTTCAGTTGAACGGATTTGGCAAGAGTGGGGGAAGATGAGCGCCTACTCCCATTTTAACAAAGCGATACGTACTCTACATCGGCTAGGACTTCTTCCCACAATTTTTCCTAGCCTCAAAGAAGTTACTGTAGAGGAAATTGAAAATCGGACGAGGGCTTTCCCCTATTTTCCTCTTGAGACTCCCCCTATTGTCTACTTGTTGGAACTTTTCCCAGATCATTCTTTAGAGAATATCCTCTCACTGTGTGACTTTCTGAAAACCTCAGGGGAAGAGAAAAAGCTCGCTACTTTCTTCAAACAAGGGGAGAAACTCATAGAACATACCCCGGAGAGGCACCTCGTAGCCCATTTTTATGCCCATAAAGAGGTGGATCTCTTCCTGAACATCCAGGGGGCAAAAAGGCAGCCTCCTGAGAGGAGTCTTTTCTTGGAGGAGCACATGGAGCAAAAGAAAATGCTCCGAAAAGCGATTGAGAGAATCCAAAAGGGGACACCCCTGCTTACCTCCTCTCATCTAAAAGAGGCGGGGATCACTCCTGGTCCTCTCATGGGAAAACTACTCAAGGAGGCAGAGAAAATCGCCATTGAACACAACCTAAACGACCCTCAAATTCTTCTAGAAACCCTAAAGAAAAGCCCCCTCTGGCCCTCATGAAAACCTTGATCAAACGACCCATCTGCTACTCGCTACGCCTATTTGATCTTCTTCTAAAGTTGATCCATCAGAGCTCTACCCCTCAAATTCCTCAAAAACTTCTTCTGTGTAATGGAGCCCACTTAGGAGATGTGATCCTCACTACCTCTCTTCTCCCATTGCTCAAAAAGTCATATCCTGAAGTCAAAATTGGAATGGTGGTAGGGAGCTGGTCCTCCTGTATAGCAAAAATCCATCCAGACATCGATTGGGTACACGAAGTTGACCATTGGAAGCTCAATCGCTCCTCTCTCTCCTTTTCTAAGAAGATTTTTCGGTATTTTTTCACCAAAAAAAATGCACTGAGTGAGATCCGAAATATCGGCTATGACACTGCCATCGACTGCTATTTCCACAATCCCAACATGGCTCACCTCCTATGGAAAGTAAAAATTCCGACTCGCATCGGCTTTGCAAGCTGCTTTTTCGCCCCCCTTCATACCCACACACGCCCCTGGAGCCCATCTGATAATATTCCTGCCCCCCACTCTATTACCTCCTTGCTTACCTTTTTACCCGGAATGATAGAGGAACTCCCTTCTTATAGTTCACAAACAACAAAGAGGGAAAAATCTATAGTGATTCACGTGGGAACAGCAAATCAAAGACGTCTGTGGCCGACAGTAAAGTGGAAAGCTCTTGTAAAGCGACTTATTGAAGATGGGGACAAGCTGATTTTAGTTGGGAAGGGTCCAAGAGAAAAAAAGATCGTTGAGGAAATTGTGCATGATTATCCTGAAGTACAAAACCTTGTCGACAAACTCTCTTGGGAGGAGTTTCAAGCTCTTATATCCAAATCCCAACTTCTTATAGGGATTGAATCTATGGCTGGACATGTTGCTGCATCGGTCGGTACCCCTGCCGTTCTTCTTTATACAGGGAGCAACCCAAATAGAATCTGGTCTCCTCTCTCAAACGTACCTCAGAGAATTCTTACTCACTCAACTCCCTGCTCCCCTTGCTTTAGCAGCTGCCCTACCATGCCGTGTATCCGCAACATCTCAGTTGATGAAGTACACCAAGCAATCAGAGAGTTGAAACAGGAGATTATGAAGACCCCGAAATAAGAGGGAGGGGAGATGAGTGTTTCTTTTGGGTTTGCTCTTGTTTGAGGGGAGAGAAAAGACTACAACTTTTGCAGATAGGATTTTGGTCATTTGCCCGGATTTTTCTAAAAGGTTCGCTACTCCAGATCGTTTGGAGATCTTGCTCGAAGATGTTTCCCAAATCGTGAGCGGCAAATCCAAAAGCGCATGGAGTTACAGCTCCGTTGAGTCGAATATGGATCCCTTTTAAGCGCAAGGGACAATACTGCTGGCGGAGGTTGTAGAGACGACGCACCCCAGAAAATCGATTGAGAGGCGTGTTGATCTTTAGAGGGGTTTTTCTTTTTAGAAGTCTCTTATACAATTTGCGTTCATCCTCTAGATCCAACGTTCTATTCGCCTTGTTCGCACAAGTATCCAAACGAATCAACTCGATAAAATTCAACTTCAGCTCTTCTGCAAATTGGACAATCTCCTCGATTTCGTCAAAATTCCCTTTGTGGACGACGGTGTTGATTCCCAATTGGAGAGAGGAGTGAGTGGCCTGCTTTAATTTACTAACATTTTTGAGAATGGAAAGAAGCTTTTCCGAAAATACGTGTCCTACCTCTGGCTCATCAACAGGAGAACGAACATGATCAATAGAGATACGAAACTCATCCAATCCAGAAGTTAGGAGCTTCCGAATCCTCTTCTCATTCACTAAAAGAGTCCCATTTGATGTTGTCTGGATCCAAAACCCGTGAGCTTTTGCATAATGTACCATCTCAAAGAACTGTGGATGGATCAGCATCTCGCCATACCCCCCAAAACTCAGCACTTTAACCCCTTTTGGAAGGCGATCTACAATCGCACAAAACCGTTCATAGGGCATGATTTGATTCCCAAAATCAATTGTTTCCCTTTTGCACATCTTGCAAGAGAGATTGCACTTCGTACAAATCTCAATGTCTGCATGTTCAGGAAGTTTAGGACTTATGAAGAGGACGTTGCGTACATAACGTCCGACTTTTTGGAAGAACATGAAACCATTCCTTTAAGTAAACCGGTTCTGTGAGTATTTTTTGCTGCCAATCGGAAAAAATAAAAACCGACAGATTCTGCATTAATTAAATTTGCAAGAAAAAATCCCAAACGACCTAAGCTAGAGAGAAGAAAAGGTGCAGGGAGAAGAGCCAATCGGAAAAACTTCATAAAGGTGTAATAACGTACAACTGGATTAGGGAAATATTTGCTTGCTAAATCAACACCTTCGCGTAAGAATATTTTCATTTGTTCTCGACCATTTTCCAAAACCCCTTTCATATATTCATTGAAGAGATGTTCTTCTTTGTGCCAAACAATACATTCCGAAAAACTGCCAATCTTCCCACCCTCATCGTAGTATTTCGCCCCAAACACAAATTCGGGTATGTGCAAAAAAGTCTCGTCAAAGCCTCCCCTTTTCCAAAACAGCTTTCTCTCAATCGCTGAGTCATGAAGATCAAGACATTCAGGAGGAAATGAAGAGTGTCTCAGCCATCCTTCTGCTTTTGCAGAAAGGGAGTCTGTCGGAAGCACTTTATACACTCCTCTTACGCACAAGAAGGTGTTTTTCTCTAAAAACTGCAGATATTTCTCCAATAACTCTGGAGGCATCAAACAATGAGATTCGGTAAACAGCAGCCACTTTCCCTTCGCTTGCTCCGCTGCAAAATTTAAAGCCTTAGTTCGATTCCCCTTTTCAGAGTGTGGGAGATGAAAATGAGGAAAAGTCTCTTCAAAAAAGACGAGCATTGAGCTCTCTTCAGCAGAAAGGTGCTGATAGTTTGGGAAAAAAATCTCATACCGATCTTTCGAGATGGTTTGATGGAGAAGAGAATAGATATGCGGTAATAGAACCCCCTTAGGATGAGAATTTGAGATAATCACACTTACTTCTGGTTTTTCCATAAATCTCCTTCAGATCTACCCCTCCCCTTTCTCACACTCCCTATGCTATTGAAAGAGAGAATTTTCTCCAAGAAAACCTTCGGAAGAAAGGGGATTAGCTTCTCGCTTGTGGAAACGCCAGAAGTTTTGGTAGGGGCCGGATGTTTGCATGAGGTCTTGGTGGGTCCCTTGCTGGGAGATCTGGCCCTGGTCTAGAACGTAGATCTTATCCGCGAGTTGGATGGTTGAGAGGCGGTGAGCAACAAGGAGAAGGGTTTTCTTGCCCTTTAGGTGAAGAAGAGCTTCTTGGATCTCCCATTCTGATTGGGAATCGAGATGGCTTGTTGCCTCGTCTAGAACAAGTATGTCTGGGTCTCGGATGAGAGCGCGAGCAAGGGCAATCCGTTGCTTCTCCCCTCCAGAGAGGCGATACCCTCTTTCTCCTACGATAGTGTCATAGTTTTTGGGAAGTTTTTGGATAAAAGAGGCGGCTCCTGCCATTTGAGCTGCTTTTACAATTTCTTCGTGGGTTGCTTTTGGCTTCCCGAAGCGGATGTTGTCGCATATCGATTCGTGGAAGAGGAACGGGTGTTGCGGGACAATTCCAAAAAGGGAGCGCCACGACTCTTTGGAGAACGCGTGGATGGGCTTCCCATCCATGAGGATCTCTCCCTCGGTAGGGTCGTAGAGCTGCATCAGAAGGTGAAGTAGAGTTGATTTTCCTGCTCCCGATGCACCGACAAGGGCACAAAAACTTCCCTTGGTGAGGGTAAGAGAGATGTTTTGGAGGACGAAGTTTTCATGGTGAGGATAGGAAAAGGAGACGTTCTTCCAATCGATAGAAGAGGTGAAAGTAAGGGACTCTTTTTCTCCTTGCATTTCATAGGAATTGTCTAAATCAAGGATCTCTACCATTCTCTTCAAAGACCCCCTCTGAGATGCTATTCGCCCTCTTGCCTCCATTACTCTCCTCAAGGCGTTTCCTAAGCGATGAGTGAGTGTGAGGAAGGTAAGGAGATAAGCCATGGAAAACCCTGTTTCATCTTGCAAAAAGAAGACTCCAAGCAAAAGGGAGGCTCCGACGATTAAAATTCCCAAGGTTTCGGTAAGAGAGGGGACAAGTGTATGCCATTTTTTCACTTGGTAGGCGGCAAAGGCAATCGACTGTAAAATTTTGTTTGTTTTATAGAGTGTCTCCTCCTGTTTTTGGTGGAGATGGAGAGTTTGGATCCCTTCTAAATTTTGGGTAGTCTTGGCAGTTAGCTCCACCATGTGTTTGGTTTGTACTTTTGAAGCAGAAGAGATCTTCCCAAGGAGTGTTTTTTGGGCAAAAGCGACAAGAACCAGAAGCATCATGATCAAGAGGGTTAAGGGGAGAGAGATCAAGCTCATGAGGGTGAGATAAGTCACGATCATGAAAAGAGACGCAAGGGCATAGGTCCCCTCCTCGAGAACTACGGGGAAGAAATGGGGAGGTGCCGTGGCATAATCGATTAGGTCACCTGACTTGTAGCGGCTTACCTCGGAGTAGGGCATCCGGAAGATCTTCTCCATAATTTGCAACTGCGTTTCCGATTGGAGTGAGTAGGTCAACGCTCCAGACCTTTTTTGCCCGAGGTAGATACAAAGGCTCCGCAACACCTGCAACCCAATCGCTTCAAATAGAAAATAAAAGAAAGGGTCAGACGTTTTTGGGAAAAAAGAGAAGAGCTGGGAAGAAGCAGATCCGCCGATCGCAGAAAAGCACCCAAGAAGAAGAGTAAAGGAGAATCCTTCAAGCAATGCACCCCCTGTAAGAAAGAGGAGGGTCATACAAAGATCCGTTAGATTTTTCTTCCCCCTTATCCAGAAAATTCTCCAAAGGGGCGATTTTCTCATTTTTCTTAACATCTTCTACAGTCTACGGGGTTTAAGAGTTTTTCCCCAGTAGCAAATACTAAAGAAAAATGAACCCAAATATAGGTACGCAAGAGCCCTTGGTTGAACTGCAACGCAAACAGGGACACAAGAGTGGAGAGGAGAAATCCAATGAGCAATATCGGATCTTGAGAGTAGCTTCTTTTAAGAAGGCGAAAAAGGAAAAAGAAGGCAGTAGTGAAAGCTCCTGCCCCAACAATACCTAAGCTTGCAAGTAGCTCTGTCGCTACATTCATCGGTTCAAAAAACTTCAGAGGGTTGAAACAATCTTTGTAGGCGAGAAGATCATCGGGAGGAAGATGAAATCGGGTGCTCCCGTCGAGCCATGCTGAAAAGAGATGAGAGGGAACACCACCTAATCCAACTCCAAACAAAGGGTGATCGCAAAAGATTTTCCAAGCGTTTTCAATCCCCTCCCACCTCTCGAAAAAAGAGTGGTGCCCCATAAATCCTGAAAAAAAGAACTTCAAGAAAAACTGGGTCAAAACGGCAGGAAAGAGAACGTAGAGAAAAACACCTCCTAAAAGAAAAAAGCCAAAAAAACGGATGAGGCGTCCTCTAAGGTAGGAAAAGCCCGGGGTCCAAATGAGGAGAAAAAGGAAAGGGAAGTAGGTAAAAAGGGCCGAGGTTGCTGTTGAGAGAAGAAAGAGGAGATTGACAGTCAAGACAACCGGAAAAGAGACCCTTTCAAACAAAAAGAAGGAGCGATTTGGATCTGCTAGATAGACATAATTGATGAGCATCACAAAAGGGGTCATGTAGAGGGCGTAGTAAGAGGGTTCATACGCAAAGGCATTTGTCCGGACAAGGGAACCGAGAAAATCTTGCGTCACAAACGGCTCTCGAATCCCCACAATCGAAAGGGCAAATTGCAAAGCTGCATAACATCCAACTCCCAAAAAAGAGAGAAAATAGAGGCTCCAGATCTTCTGCAAATCTCCATACCGGACTAAAAGATAGGGAAGAAAGAGATACCCTCCTAACGTGAAGGCTGTCCAAAAGAGGAAAACGAGACAACGCCCTTTATAGGGGGAGAAGAGAAACGAGAGGGTAACCGAGCCTAAAACAGCAACCCCTCCCCAAACCATCTCCTTAGAAAGGCGTATAAGAGAGAGCCGGATTGAGAGAAGTGATACAACGAGTAAAAGAAAAGCTATGAGGTTATTAAACCTCACAGTCACCCCAAAAAGAGGAAGACTGAGCTGGTCGGCATGGAGAGTGAAGAAATAGAGAAAAACCACCACTGGAAAAAGAGAAACCCCTTCAAACAGAACTCTAGAAGGATGTTTTTGTTCTCTTGTGAGAGTCGTTTCCATGAGAAATGCTATTGTTTCAGAAGCCAGCCTGAAGGAAAATGGGTGACGGGGAGTCTAACGGGGCTTCTGTTGTATCTCCTTTCTGGATACTGTAGGGTAAATTCGGGATGGTCGGCAAGGAAATCCTCAATCGCATTTAGGGGATTATCCCACTCCCAACGAGTTTTTCCTCTAGGGACATCTGCCAGGCTTTTCTTGAAGCCGTCGGCGACAACCAGGTAAGAGCCTGGTGTAACAAGAGGGGCGAATTGCTCGAGTTCTTGACGGACGTGGTGGTAGGAGTGGTTCGCATCTAGGACAACGAGAACCGACTTTTTCCCTTTAGTAAGTGAAGCCAGCTTCTCATGAGTGGCCGGAGCAAGTGAATCTCCATCAAGGAGAGTGATCCATGGAAATAAAGGGTGATTTTCAATAGCAGTCCGGTTTTGTGGCCGGAGATCGATGTCGATCCCGACAACACTCCCCTTCCCATTCAGCTGACAAAGGGAAGCATAGAAAAGGAGAGAGCCTCCAAGGGCAATTCCTGTCTCAATGACAAGATCAGGCTTTAGCTCCCAGAGAACTTCTTGCATCCGAAGAAGATCCTCAGGGAGTTGCAAAACAGGTCTTCCAAGCCAGGAGAAGGTGTAGTGGTAGCGAAGATTCCAACCCGCTTTTAACCAAAGTTCGGACAGAAGTGAGAAAGCCTCTTTGGAATAGAGGGGGATCTCTTCATCTTCAGTGGTGAGAGTTTGGGTTGTAGTATCAATCGTCCACTTCATGCAAAAAGGAGCTGAGGGGAGGGTTGTCCAATTGAGAAGTAGTCAAACCCTTTTGCTCTCATCTCAGCAGGCGAGTATTGGTTTCTCCCGTCAAAAAAGGCCCGCCCCTTCAGTTTTTCGAGAACCTTATCAAAATCGAGAAAACGAAACTGCTTCCACTCGGTCAAAAGGGCAATCGCATCGGCATCTTGTACCGCTTCAAATTCATCATTTACAAAGCAAATTTGTGGAGAGGAGGGAAGGATCTCTTTAGCGCGGACCATAGCTACAGGGTCAAATAGCTTTACAAAAGCCCCTTCCTGGAGAAGTGAGCGAATCAAGACAAGAGAAGGAGCCTCTCGCATATCATCGGTTCCTGGTTTAAAGGAGAGCCCCCAAATCGCAATGGTTTTCCCACTCAGGCCCCCTCTTGTAGAAAAATAGTGATGGATTTTTTTCCCAAGGAGTTGCTTTTGCTTCTGGTTGACCTCTTCCACTGCATCAAGAAGAAGAGTCGAACACTCTCGATTCCTCGCAGTAGCTCTAAGAGCCTGGATATCCTTGGGGAAGCACGACCCCCCATACCCTACCCCCGGATAGAGAAAGGAATAACCAATTCTCTGGTCAGAACCGATCCCTTTACGCACTTTGCTAATATCAGCCCCTACCTCTTCGCAAAGTTGCGCCATCTCATTCATAAAGGAGATCCGAGTAGCAAGCATCGCATTGGCCGCATACTTCGTCATCTCTGCCGAGAGGGGATCCATGAGAAGGATTCGATCATGGTTGACGTTAAAAGGAGCATAGAGCTCACG
The DNA here is from genome assembly GCA_011064985.1 of Chlamydiota bacterium. Classification (GTDB taxonomy): domain Bacteria; phylum Chlamydiota; class Chlamydiia; order Chlamydiales; family JAAKFR01; genus JAAKFR01. The sequence goes on along the minus strand of JAAKFR010000009.1, from coordinate 10,279 downwards.
CATTAACTCCCCGACTTCTGGATCATCCGTCCCGACCACAATCCGGTCGGGTTTCATGAAATCATGAACAGCATCCCCTTCTTTCAAAAATTCTGGATTCGAAACAACAGAGAAAGGGAGGGATTTTCCCTGCTTTGCAAGTACCCCATCCACAATCTCCGCTACAGCCTGAGCTGAACCAACTGGAACGGTCGATTTATTGACGATGATTTTGTGCTCGGTCATCTCCTCAGCGATTTGAGTTACTGCTCTCTTGAGGTAGGAAAGATCGGCAGAGCCATCTGCCCCCTGGGGGGTGGAAACAGCAAGGAAGCAGAGAAGGGAGGAGGCCACTCCATACGCATAGTCGGTGGTAAATTCGAGACGACCAGCTTGGACATTGCGCTCGACAATTTCCTCAAGACCCGGTTCGTAGATAGGGATTTTTCCTTGCTTGAGTTGTGCGATCTTCTCCCTATCGATATCGAGGCAGATCACATGATGGCCCACCTCAGCAAAACAGGCTCCCGTCACAAGCCCCACATACCCTGTTCCCACAACCAGAATCTTCATAGAACAAAGCAGGATACCCCACATCTCATAAAAATAGAAACACCATTCTTGAACTTGGGTGCAATTAAAAGTGGAGCTTATATCGATAACTTTACTCAGTTGAGCTAGGTGATCCTATTTAAAGACTTAATATATAGTAAAGGCATCGCTCCCGCGATGCTCTCTGGAAAACGTTGTTTTATATCAAATATTTTTAATGAAAACGTCCTGAATATCTATTGGTCATCAGAATTTTCTTCCGAATCAGAATTAGCAAAAATGCTATTTGAAGTAGCATTAGATGAACCTTTTGGTTCTCCTTCTGATATGGTAAAAGTGGATTCCTCAGATCCTAAAGTAATCTCTATTTCTGAACTTGAACCAGCCTGGACTACCATTTCTTTTGGAAGTCCCCTTCTTGCTTCATCCCTAAGCCAATGTTTCATTTTTTTAAAAATTGCGTCCTCCTGAGCAACTGATATTGATTTTAAAATAGAGGCTGAAACAATATGACGCGAGAACCATTTTTTTGACTGTCCAAATGTTGAAGATCTCACAAACTCTTTATCTCCAGTCAAACTCTTTTTCAAATCTTTCACTATTAGTTCATCAATATTATTCCATACCACAACACTTTTAAAGTTATATTTATTCAAAGTTTTTAATTCCATAGAAACAATGATCTTTGCTGCAATCTTTGAGATTTCTATACACACATCTAACCCGATTTCATGAATATCCACCTCATTGTTCTTCTTAATCTCCTTGAATCTTAGTTTTTTAACCCCTTTGAGATCGACATCTACGATTTGATTTAATGTATCAATATAATCCTTCTTCACCTTTGCATCTATGTCAAGTTCTTCTATCACACCCACAATCACCCAAACTCTCAATAGATCCATCGGATGCTTATTAACAGGATTGAAGAATTTTTCAAAATCAACTGATTTATTGCCCAGATATCCAAAATTTCCAGAATCTGGGAAATTAATATTTGGATTCACCTTCTCAATAAGTAAGTCGTTTTTAAAAGATTGCGATTTTAGTTTAATATCCCTAGAAGGAGGAATTTCTTTAGAATACAAAACACCCTTTGTTGAAAATTGATCATCCTTGTTTTTTGCTCTCAAATATAACGCGTGCCCAATTCCAAAGGCAGGTCCCAAGTTCAGAACACCTAAAACATCAGATGCAAGCTCTTCAATACATGACGGAAAATATGAGACAAAATGCTTATCTACTTTCTCGTTTTCATCTAACCTTTTTTCTAATTTTTCGCTCAGCTCTTGAATGAGACCAGGTATTGATCTTAAAAAATGATGCCCTCCAGCTTCGTGTCCAATAGAACTCCATGCTTGAAGTCCAGTACTACTCAATGAAAAAGGTAGTTTGACAATGGTAACTTGGTGATTCGAAAAATCACCGAAAATCTCTTTATCTAATCCCTTAGATAAGTAATAAGTAAACGGAACTTTTCCCCAGGCGGCAATGGGTTGTAATGTGTTTTTAACGAGATTGCCTATTTTACTATCTAATACCTCTTGATGAAGAGTAGTGACAATCGCTTGAAATGCTAAAAGATCTAGATACGCTGCTTTATTATAAATTGGATAGTTTCTTTGTAAAAGAGCATCGATTATTTCTATAAAATATTTTGCTTGCCCGGCTTTTTTTTCGTCACTCAAAAAAAACATTAAAACCTTCTTCACCGAACTGTTCTAAAATACTAATCATAGGTCCAAGGATGTGTTTTTCCTCGCTTTCAGTAAGTGCAGTTTTTATACCTCCAAGGCTTTTCAAGCCTTGCATGATGTAGTTATAGTTTTTTTTGAATAAGCTGCTGTGACAAGAAAAATACACAGACATTGAATTCTGCAAAGGATTTACTTTTCCACTCATATTACCTGCTCATATATTAATACTTATTAATTATATTTTTATTTTTTGAAAATATGTAGTTGAACTACCGTTTCGAAACGTGGATCATCTCCCACATGATTTTGCACGGTAATAGACCACTGTCCTTTGGAAGCCAAACCATTAAGAATAGCCTTTTGTTTTCCAATTTCATAGAAGCTAATGGGCTTCTCCTCTGGAAAACTTAGATTTTGAAGAGCTTCCCAGTCGTTCTTATTTTTTTCTAGAACCTCCATTTTTTTCTTTGCAGAAATAGAATCTACAAAAATTTTATCATTCGCGACTTCACCAATACGAATTGGTTCACTCTTTTCTAGCAAAGCGTAAATCTCTGCACTAATTATTTGTTCATTTTCTTTAAAAAAAATAACCCTGTTTTCGTTAGATCTTGCTCCACAAATATATTGGAATTGACATATCCTCATTAAAAAACTCCCTCGAATTTAGTTGCCAACGCAGTCATTTTAACAAAATTCATCAAAAAAAGTCAAGGAAATTTTCCATTTCCCTCTTCTAAATGCGAACACATACACCTTTTCAGGAAGAAAAGTGTTTTCCTATCCTGTTTTCTCTTTTTTTGATGAAAAACTTGTAAATATGCACCGTTGCATGTAAAAAACAAAAAACAGGATAGGCAAGATGGGAAGCCTATTTATCTCCAAAAAATGATGAGGATAGCCCGTGGGAAAGAAGGTTTTAGTAGCAGGAGGAGCAGGATTTGTTGGCTCCTATCTTTGTGAAGCTCTGCTAGAGAGGGGCGATCATGTCTGGTGTGTCGACCCCTTTCAATCGGGAAGCTATGAGAACATCGCCCCCTACCGGGACAATCCCCATTTTCATGTACTCCACCACGACCTCTCCTTCCCCCTCTACCTGACAGTTGACGAGATCTACTACCTCTCTCCCCTAGAAGAGAAACCCTGCAAAAAAGCGCTCACGCAACTACTCACCCTCGCGCAGAAGAATCAAGCCCCTCTTCTCATCGCAACAAAAGAAGGAGAAAGCCTCTCCGAAGACCCCTTATTCAAAAAATATCATATCCCGATCAAGTTGGCTCCCATCCCGTCTCCCTACGGCCCTCGTATGTCACTCAAGCAAGGGAATCCCATCGCCGACTGGATCCTCCAATCACTCCAAACAGGCTCCCCACACACACTCCCACAACACAACACCGGCTGCTACATCTTAGACATCGTCGATGGACTCATCAGACTCATGGAGTCTCCAACCCCCCTCTCCTTCGACGCCCTCCCCAAAACCCCTACTGAGCAAGGCTACACCCAGACTCTCCGCTACTTCCAGAATCTCCTCCCCGCACGATCCTAACCGCCTCCTCGTACGGCTCCTCATGCAAATCAACAAAATCTTCTTTCTCATAGTCATAACTGCAATAATAGACAAGATTACCTCTTGCCATGAACATAAGAGTTACATCTTCTCCATCTCTACGTCTGTGATATTCATCTTTGAATGTAATCATCAACTTCATATTTTCGATAGTAAAGGGATAGTTATGGAGATAGGGCCGGATTTGTTCATCCCTGTTAAACCTCTCAAGATAACCTTCCACTACTTCCACATAGAGATTTCTGGCCTCGTTGACACTGAGCTTCGCAAAAGATAGATACGTTGCATTCACTTTCTTAACATCATCCATCATGCTGCCTCCAGACCCAATTAGACATAACCCTTTAGTTTTTTTTAGTTCTTTGGCATAAGGGTCAGAAATTCCATGAGATAAGCGGATATACTCAGGCTGACGTGTATGACATGAAGTAAAAAAAAAGCACAGAAATATAGAAATAAATTTAAATACCATGTTCTCTACGATATTCCTTACCTAAGTCTTTAAGTTGTGCTCTGTAAGTACCTCCCAAGAAGAAGTGCTCTGCAAGAGGGTTTTTGGTGGTGGGGTCGAGGAAGTGGACATTATCAACCATACCTACTTTTGTCTTAATATATTGTAATGGGCTTGTCAAACTCACACCATCATATTTGCTTATATAATTTTGTGCATCTCCAAACAGACCTTTAGGTATGATTGTGGAGGCCTCAATCCTTGTCGTTCTAAGGGGAGATGAGGTATACTTTTTGGCATGAGTAAATCGATTCTTGTGACTGGAGCTGCCGGCTTTATCGGCTTTCACGCTGCCCTTGCCCTTAAGAAAAGGGGGGACCGAGTGGTCGGCCTCGACAATTTCAACGACTACTACGACCCAAGTCTCAAAAGAAGACGGGCCGAAATACTGAAGGAGCACGGAATCGATGTTGTAGAGGCTGATATCAACAGCCGAGACGTGCTTGAGAACCTCTTTTCCGTCCATGCTTTTACCCACCTCCTACATCTTGCGGCGCAAGCCGGAGTCCGCTATGCCCGAGAAAACCCTGAATCCTATCTGAAGAGTAATATCGACGGCTTCCTTGCCATTCTCGAGACTCTCAGACACCACCCAAAGACAGATCTAGTCTACGCCTCCTCCTCTTCTGTCTATGGAACAAACGTGAAAGTCCCCTTTTCTGTTACCGACCGGACTGATCACCCTGCTAATCTCTACGCTGCCACAAAAAAGAGTAACGAACTAATGGCCTACTGCTACCACCACCTCTATGGCAATCGGATGAGAGGCTTACGCTTTTTTACGGTTTATGGTCCTTGGGGACGCCCTGACATGGCACTTTTCTCTTTTACGGAAGCGATTTCACGAGGGAAGCCAATCCACCTCTTCAACAATGGAGAAATGGAGCGGGATTTCACCTACATCGATGATGTAGTAGCAGGGACACTTGCCGCGATCGATTGCGACGAGGAATATGACGTCTACAATCTCGGAAGCCATGAGCCCGCTCCTCTTCTCACCTTCGTCTCTCTCATCGAAAAAGAGTTGGGGAAAGCAGCGATCAAAGTCTTTGAGGGAGAGAGTAGCGGTGAGGTAAAGACGACCTGCGCCGATATCTCCGATGCCCAAGAGAAGCTAGGGTATGCACCCAAAACTTCTTTAGAAGAGGGCATCAGACATTTTATCAACTGGTACCAAGAGTACGCCTAAGCAAACTGCTTGAAGGCTTGTGGGAGAGCTGCCGTAATATCGGTTGCGACCATGCAGTAGGCTGTTGTCTCTTCTGCTGCAATCTCACCGGCAAGAGCATGGATGTAGACCCCTAAAATCGCCGCCTGAAAAGGGTCCTGAGTTTGGGCCAAGAAAGCCGAAAGAATCCCTGTCAATACATCCCCACTACCTGCCGTTGCCATTCCAGGATTCCCCCTCGCACATACATGAGGAGAAGTTCCGGGGTGGAAAATAAACGTGGGGGCCCCCTTTAAAACTACAGTAACCCTTTTCTCCTCAGCATATCGATGGGTTTTTTCTACTAGTTCCGAGATGGAAAGTTTTGTCTCGGCATGGAGAAGACGGTGCATCTCCCCTTGGTGGGGGGTGAGGATCGCCTTTTTAGGAAGGGGAATTTCGTGCTTAGCCAAAAGGGTCAAGGCTTCTGCGTCAAGGACACAGGGTTTATTGAGTTCTGGGAGAAGGCGCTGCAAGGTTTTTTCTGCAGCCGATGAAGTCCCGAGCCCTGGCCCTATAAACGTCGCAGAGGCCCGCTCCATCCCCTCTAGTATAGGGGCCACTCTTCCCGGATGATACCCTTGCCGGATCACCTCGCACGGGGCAGAAGCAAATTCCCCTTCCATCCCTTCGGGGTGAAAAAGGCGGACAATCCCAGCTCCTGATCTAAGAGCTGCAAAACAGGTCATCACGGGGGCTCCGGGCATTCCTGGAGAACCTCCCACCCCTACAACGTAACCAGCTTCGTACTTGTGACGGGTACGTACAACTGGTGGAAAAAGAGAGCGGATGAGAGACTCATTGATCAATCTCCCTTCTTCTTCCGCCTCATCGATATACTCGGCTCCAAGGCCGAAGTCTAGAAGGGCGATCTCCCCAACGTAATTCCACGCATCCCCGAGAAAACACCCCACCTTTGGGAGACCCAAAAACAGAGTTTGCTTCGCTTTGATAGCAACTCCCCCAATCTCCCCTGTATTTCCATTGATTCCAGAAGGGATATCGATCGAAACGATGGGAAGACCAGATTGGTTGGCTGAAAGGATCATCTCTCGGAAAAGACCTTCGATCTTCCCATGAAACCCAGTCCCTAAAATCCCGTCGATCAGAAGAGTTGAGTCGTCAAAAGAGATCTGATTTGGTGCGCTAACATAGACAATCTCTCCTCCCCCATCGCAAAACCGTCTGCTCTGGAGTTGGCAAAGAGGAGAACTCTCCTCTTGAGGAGAGAGGGCAAAAGCTCGCACAGTAAATCCCCCCTCTTGCAAGAGCTTCCCGGCGACGTAGGCATCTCCCGCATTGTTTCCTCTACCACAGAGGAGGACAATGCGTGGCTTGAGGTGAAACCTTCCAACAAACTGCTGGATTGCCTCCGTAATTTTTCCCCCCGCATTGAGCATAAATTGCTCTTCAGAGGCCCCTTGCTCATAGGCGAGATGCTCGATCCGCCCCATCTCTTTTGCACGCACAATCTTCATATGCCCGCACGATCCCGCATCACGAAAATATTGTCAAATATCCAGTGTGATCAGGTCGATCTAAATCCCCGGAATTCAGAGAAAAATTCGGTAGTCAACTTTGAAAAATTTAGCAAAGCGTTTAGCGATTTCCTTTCCAATGGGTCTCTTTCCATTTTCCATCTCACTAATATGGTGTTGGCTAACCCCAATAGCCTCTGCAAGCTCTCTTTGCGTCACGTTCTCTTTAAAACGAGAACCACGAAGAATTTGTCCACCTTCAGAATGCCTTCTGATATCCCTCTTAGCTGCTTCTCGCCAAGAAACAGCATCGGTGTTTTTAGAAGACTTCGCACCTCTCTTAGTATGGTGCGTTTTCGTGGGTACCGGCATAATAAACCTCTATAATTTGTATTTTTTTATCCACCACTGTCCAACAAGCTACATACGTAGGCCTCCCATTTTTCAAGTGACAATGGTAGTTACTTCCTATTAGTTTACCAAAGTTCTTCCAGTCCTTTCGAATAGGACCGCTTACTTCCATCTGTTTGGTTAAGCGGTCTAAAATAGCCTGAACTTTTTCTGGCAGCCTAGCCCTTTGCTTCACAGCTTTGGCAGTAAGATCGACTTTCCAATTCACGATCTTCTCCTTTACATAGCTTCATTATACCATTTGTTGGTATTATTTCTCAAAAGGGTTGATCTCATCGGACTCTTCGTCGGAGTAGCCGAGGGGAGGGAGGATAAAGAGAGTTTGGAGGGTGTCGAGGTTGCCGACTGTGGGGGTAGCTTCGAGTTCATAGGTGTAGGCTCCCTCCTGGAAGGGAAAGATATGGGTGACCTCACCAACATGGAGCCCTGCAGGGAAAACTCCGTCAAGACCTGTGGTCACGAGCAAATCACCGATGGCCAAAAGTGGCTCTGTAGAGAAGCTGGCATCATAAGAGCCCCCTGTGACAAGATCGCGAGCGGGCCCCTTGCTATCTGAGAAGTCGTAATTAAACCCAAGGCCTCGCAAGGTTTGGTTGACACTTCTCCAAAGAGGAGCCCCTCCCCCTTGCACGATTCCCTTTGCTAAATACGAAGTCGTGTCTTCTTCGGAAAAGCGCCCATTTAGCAACTCTAGAGCCTCTAAGCCCTTCTTTTGCTCTTCCCCAGATAAGGGGAGGTCTGAGCGTACCTTCAACTGCCTATAGAGAGATTCGATATTTTCCAGGCAGTAGATATTTTGTGGATTTCCTCTTACCGCTCGTACAGAGGGTTTCACAGCAAGATCGGTGATGAGGCGCACTCTCGATTGCTTTTTCCCCGCGTAATCAATCACCCCTACGACAGATCGCCCAAAGACAACAGGGCTATTTTTCTCGACTTTTCCCTCTATTTGCCCCACATCAATCCATAAAATACTCGACCAACTGGCAGGATCGCGGTAAATCACCCTAGCTGGAGTTAGGGTACTATCCGCCTCTACGAGCTCTTGTTGCAAAAGAGCTCGCAACTTCCCAATCTCTAACCTAAGAAGGTGATTTTCCCCTTCAAGGCGTTCTAAACTCGCAGCTTGGTCAGAAGGAGTAGAGAGGACCCATGCTGGAGAAAAAAGGGCTATTACCTTGTGACGTATCCCCTCAATAAAAAACGTAGGGAAAACCAAGAGGAGCAAAAGAGATGCTCCAAGCAAGAGGTATTTTCTATAGGGAGCCTGCCGCATAGAGAATCCCTCCCGTCTCTTGAATGGCGTTTGCTACATATTCGAGATTTTGGTCATTGAGGCCGGCCACATTGATCCGCCCATCTCCTAAGAGATAGATCCCAAACTCTTCTCGGAGCCGTTCTACCTGGTTTTTTTGCAAACCGGTATAGGAGAACATCCCAAGCTGCTGATTGAGAAATTCACATGAAATCGACCGGGCCGAAAGAGCCTCGACAAATCCTTGCCGCATCTGCCGAATTCTCTCACGTATTCCTTGAAGTTGGGCTTCCCACTCTCTTCTCCTTTCAGGATTGCCCAAAATGTGTTCCACAATGCGCGCCCCGTGACAAGGAGGATTCGAATAGATCCCTCTGATGATCCGCCTGATCTGAGACCCAACTGCTTTCGCCTCATCAGGGCTGCTAGAAACAGCATAAACGGCTCCCGCCCTCTCAGCATAAAGACCAAAATTCTTCGAATGGGAGACCGCAACCAAAAAAGAAAGATCTTTCTCTAAAAATCGCCGGATGCTTGCAGCATCCTCATTGACTCCAACTCCAAACCCCTGGTAGGCAAAATCGAAAAAGGGGAAGAGGCTCCGCTTGCGCATAATCCCAGCGATCTCCTCCCACTCATCAAACGAGGGATCAAAACCGGTAGGATTGTGGCAACACCCCTGGAGCAAAACCACACTCCCCTCCTCCATCTCATGCAGAGCTGCAAAAAACTCCTCGCGGAGAAAAGAAGAGGTCTCCCGACTAAAATATGGATAGGTTTTTACCTCTAAACCAGCAGCTGCAAAAATCGTCGCATGATTCCCCCAAGTGGGGTTCGAGAGATAGATCCTTTTAGCTCCTGCTTTTCGAAGGAGAGCTCCGCCCACATGTAAAGCCGCTGTTCCCCCAACAGTCTCCGCCCCATAAATTGAAGGGCTTACCCCCTCGCCAAAAACCAACTCTTTCGTAAGATCAATGTAGGGTTTTGATCCATCAATTGAAAGGTAATCTTTACTCGTTTCCCCTTCTAAAATCTCTTTCTCTACCTCTTTCACAACCGGGAAAATCCATGGTTTCCCCTCCTCAGAGCGGTAGACCCCAGCACTCAAATTCACCTTCTTCTCCCTAGGATCGGCTAAATACTGCTGGATCAACCCAAAAATCGGATCCGCCGGCAACTCTTCAAGATGGCCAAAATACGACATACATTCTCCTATATTTTTCCAAAAAATTGTACCTTCTAACGCCATTGATCACCAGCACAATCAACTCGTTTCTTGCTAAAAGCGGGGCTCGGAGATGCTGGTACTTCACATACGGATAAATCTAGAGTGGTTAGAAGACGTCATAGTAGAAAATCAAGGATTTACTATTCCATTTTTGGTAAGTTAACTATCAATAGATTCAGCTATTGGGCAAAAGGGGCAGGTGAAGTGTTTCCCCCTTGATGCTAAACTCAATCTACCAAAGGAGAGCTATTCCAGGGGCTTTTCACTAAAATGATTTGATAGAAATTGAGGCATATGAGACAAACTCTTTGTTTGAACTGCAACAAGGAGTTATTATGGTTTCAAAAACCCAGAATTATAAAGATTTTGAAAAAGAAATAGACATCCAACA
>JAAKFR010000089.1 GCA_011064985.1 Chlamydiota bacterium | reverse complement strand
AAGGGAAACTCCTCTTACGAGGAGGAGGCCGGATTTAAGAAATCCTTTGTGTCTTTGTGTTGAAGCTTTGTGTCTTGTTAGTAAAAAGTTTGTGTATTCATTGTTCTCTGAGGGATGAGTAAGGACACCACCTACTTTGTGCCTGAGGATGGGAACTTGGACCTTTAACCGATTTGGGTTACACCCAAACAATTTTTATTGTCTATTTCAAAAAATAAGGTGTTGCCCATCCTAGGGTGCAATTGAAAATGAAACACCCTCTCCCATAAATACCCTGAACCAGCCATACTTTTTTCAAGACACAAAGCCAGCTTGTGCTCTCTTCCCCAGGCTTCGCGGTTGGGAAGCCGCCAAAGACTCTAGAGGGAATAGCGGGAAATGGGAAAGGTTGGTATAACAGATGGTTATGCCGGTTAAAACTACTGCTATTGCTCCCCCTTCCCGAAGAATGAGAAAAGATTCTATTCCCATTGTAGAAGAGCGGGGGAAACGGATCTTCGATCTCCTATTTAGTACGGGGGTTTTGCTTGGAACTCTCCCCATATTTCTTTTGATCGCTTTGGGAATCCGCTTCTTCTCAAGAGGGCCTGTTTTCTTCTCACAAGAGCGTGTGGGTAGAGGGGGAAAAGTGTTTCGTTGCTACAAATTTCGGACCATGCATCTCGATGCGGAAAAAAGACTTTCGAAGCTCTTTGCATCTAGTCCCCATTTGAGGAGTGAGTGGGACCTAACCCAGAAACTCCGCAACGATCCGAGAATTTTCTCCTTTGGGAGATTTTTGCGGGTCACCTCTTTAGACGAACTCCCCCAATTCTGGAATGTATTGAAAGGAGAGATGAGTGTTGTCGGCCCCCGCCCCTACATGGTCAACCAAAAAAAAATCCTCAAAACTCATGAGCCCAAAATTCTCTCGGTTCGTCCAGGGATCACGGGCCTTTGGCAAACTTCGGGACGGAGCCAAACGACTTTCCAGGAGAGAATCGTGCTCGATGCTGCTTATGTAGATAGGCGCTCGTTTACAAGCGATCTGCTTCTTATCTTAAAAACACTTCCCGAGGTCTTTTTTTCAACCAATGCCTATTAACCGAAAGATCGCTTTAGCCTTAAGCCTTGCTGCTTTCCTTTTTTTCTCTCCCAGATTTCCCCTCCTCTATTTTGCTCCCTATCTCGTTGTCTGCTTTTACCAGTTAAGCTTCACTCACACACTCTTCAGATCCTTGGGTTGCGGAGTCCTTGTCGATCTTTTCTCCTCAAATCCCCACTTCGGATTGCACTCTCTTGTCTACTTCCTCGTTTCTGCTGCTTTGTACCACCAAAAACAAAACTTTTTTGCTGATAAGCTCTCAACAGTTCCGATCATGACAACCTTTTTTTCCCTCCTCTCCACCCTCCTTTTCCTCGTAGCACGTTTTTTTTCTAGCTCCCCCCTCCACCTCAGCTGGAGGGGAGTGATGACCGAATTTTTTGCTCTCCCCCTACTAGAAGGGACCTACGCTCTTCTCGTTTTCTCTCTCCCCTTTTGCCTAATCCATTTTATCCGTAAAATGAAGATTTTTAGGAGAAGGTCATGATTCTGTATGGTGATAAGCTCGCTTTAACCCTCCAAGAGGAGATGCGAAAAGAGGTTGCAGCGCTTGCAAAATCCCCTTCTCTTGCTGTGATTTTAGTCGGAGAGAACCCTGCCTCTTTGGCCTACATCAAACGGAAACAGGAGGCCTGTCTCCATGTAGGCATCGAGTCAAAGCTCATTCATCTCCCCTCCTCTACATCTGAACAAGAGCTACTTATCCACCTCTCCAGACTCAATTCTGACCCAGATACCGATGGGATCATCGTCCAACTCCCCCTTCCCCCCGAAATCGATCCCATTCGGGTGATCGAAACGATCGATCCGAAAAAAGATGTCGATGGATTCCACCCTGAAAACCTCGGGAAACTCGTTGCCGGAATCAAAGGAGGCTTCATCCCCTGCACCCCTCTTGGGATCCAGACCCTCCTTGTAAGAAATCAGATCGAAACAAAAGGGAGACATGTGGTAATCGTAGGGAGATCGACCATTGTAGGAAAACCGCTCGCTTCGCTTCTTTTGCGAAATGAGCCTGGTGGAAATGCGACGGTGACAGTCGCCCATAGCCAGACAGAAAATCTCGCCTCCTTGACAAAAGAGGCCGATATTCTCGTAGCAGCTGTTGGCAAACCCCGCTTTCTCACCTCCTCAATGGTCAAACAGGGAGCTGTTGTGATCGATGTAGGGATCAACCGTATCGAAGATCCAAGTACCAAAAGTGGGTACCGCCTTGTAGGTGATGTCGATTTTCAAAACGTGGAGAAAATATGCCGAGCGATTACCCCTGTTCCCAAAGGTGTAGGCCCCTTAACTGTAGCGATGCTCCTCCGCAATACCATCGAAAGTGCCAAAAGGCGGCGCTCCTCTTAACCCTCCTTCTCTCACTTACGGCATGCGAAAAAAAACACACACCCGCCACTTTTTCCGGAACAGCGATGCAAATGGCCTTTTCTGTCCAAGTCGCCTCCGACCTTTCTTTAGAAGAGGAGCAGAAAATCGAAGAGACGATCCTCTCCACCTTTACTGAGATCCACCAAGTCTACAACAACTGGAATCCAAAATCTGAAGTCTCCCAACTGGCAAATCTGAAAGCCCGAGCACCCATCCGCCTCTCCCCCCCTCTTGCCCAGTTTTTAGAAAAAGTAGACCAAATCGTCAAAGCTACCGATGGGCGGTTCGACCCCACCATCGCTCCCTTACAGAAACTGTGGTGCGACCACCTCAATCGTGGAACCCTCCCCTCATCTGAAGAACAAAACGCCCTTGCAAACGCCATCGGCTGGGAGAAGATCCACCTCAAGGATGGGATCTTCTGGAAAGACCACGACCTTACCGCTCTCGACCTTTGTGGCGTAGCCAAAGGGTACGGAGTCGATCTCATTCTCGAAAGAGTCAATCAACTCGGCTACCCAAATGTCTACGTTGAATGGGGAGGAGAGATCCACGCCTCCGGGGAAAAAGCCAAAAATACCCCCTGGAAAATCCGCGTTGTCGACGGCCCCACTCTTCCCCTTTCTGATCTTGCTATTGCCACAAGCGGCTCCCTTCTCCAATCGTGGACGATCGAAGAGACCACCTACACCCACATTCTCGACCCCAAAACCCACCGCCCCCTCACAAATGCTCCTGCCAGCCTCACCATCCTCGCCCCCACCTGCCTTGAAGCCGACGCCTATGCGACCGCTCTTATGCTCTTCTCCTCCTCCGAAGCCCAGGCCTTCGCCAACTCCCACTCCCTCACCCTCATCTTTTAAAAATCTTGAATTAATAAAAAGATTATAATATAATAGCTTTTATGCCTAGTCCGTGCTCTTTTTCTAATCAAAATCCGTGCCCAATAGTAGAGATCATCCGTAACTCTACACCGGTTAAGATAACTCTTCTTGCCCTCGGTTCTCTGGCAATAGGAGGTGGTATTGCACTCTATTTTTTCCCTATCAATTCAATTAGCGCCTACTTCGTAGGAGGGGCTGGCATAGCTACTCTTCTTACAGTCGCCATCTCCTCAATAAAGCAAGAGACTAGCAATCCACCTCCCATAGAAGATGAGCAACTCAAACAAGAGCCCACCAATCCACCTGTCGAGAAGCAACCTAAAAATCAAGAATCTACAAAGACTCCAGATCCACTAGTTCCAGAAATAGTCCAAAAGAAAACAGGTGAAGAGGTAAAAGTTATTGAAAACTTACACATCTGCTATCTAAATAGCCGTTCAAAAGATGAGTTTGAAAATAAAAAAATCACGTTCCAAGGAGTAGATATTAAGAATTTTACTTTCTGCACCGCCGACAGCCTCGATAAAATGGCAAGTCTCTCTTCTTTGGATCGAATTTTAGTCATCTATGCCCCAACAAGAACTTCTGACGCGGTAGCTTTTGGCCATGATACATATATTGGATCTTTATATCTGAAGTGCAAGGAAGAACAGATCCCTATTGCGTTACATATTTTTCCTATTTCTAGATTTCAACCTATTGGACATATAAATATTTTTAAGGACAACAAAGAGTGTATCTTGTCCCAATTGGTTTCTGACAACCGCATTTCCTATGCAAGTTATGAAAATCTATCAGTACCCTATCGAAAAAAACACGACCAATTCTTGAACACTTTCTTTGGAAATGCTTGAGGCAGAAAAATGGGAGCCAAGAAAAAATCCTAGTAGTCCCTTTTTATTCAGGATATGGTACAATACTTTTTATGAATAATACGCTTCAAATGAGCCGATCTCAAAGTAACCTGTCCCTTCCTGCCAAAGAGTGCCTTACTTCAAAAACCAGCCGGATCGGATTGCTTGTCGTTGGGATCCTCGCTATTGGAGTGGCTGCAGCTCTCTATTTTTCTCATGTCAACGCAATTACAGCCTATGTGATCGCTGGAACCGGCATTGCCCTCCTCCTTACAGTTGCAGTTGCTTCAACTGCAAAGAAAAAGGTCACCGATGAAATAAAGGTCACCGATGAAAAAGTTGTGGAGAATTTACATGTTTGTCTTTTGGACGGGAGCGAGAAAAGATTTAGTGCCCAAAAAAAGGAGATCAACCTCAAAGGGATGATAGCAAAAAACTGTATTCTATACACTCCTAAAGCACTAACTTCAGCATTGAATACAAAGTCATCTGGTATAGACAAAGTTTTATTTGTCTATACCAAAACTATGACCTCTTTTGATGTAGCTTTGAGATATGACTCACAAGGTGGGGAGGGATTGAACAAATGTATCGAAAACAATATTCCCGTAGCTCTACATATTCTTCCTGTCTCTGAGACTGTTTCGGAGTCGCCCCATTTTGTAGACGGGTTCGGAAAAATGTGGAAATACTTACGAGATAACAATCTTATCTCGTATGGAGGCTATGAAAATCTAGATAACACCATTCAAGGAAGACACGACGCATTCCTGAAGAATTTTTTTGCCGAGGATTAACTTCTGCGGGATTGCTTGAGAGCCCGGTCCATCTCACGCTTTTTCTCCCGCTCAATCAACGTTTGCCGCTTGTCTTGGTGTTTTTTCCCGCGGGCTTGGCCAATTTTGACTTTCACACGCCCACTCTTGAGGTAGAGGGCGAGAGGGATAACAGTGAGCCCTTTTTGGTGGATGGCACCTTTCAGCTTTTCGATCTCTTTTTTATGGAGGAGGAGTTTTCGGTCTCGCCTCTCGTCGTGGTTGAAGACGCCCCCAAATCGGTAGGGGGCGATGCTGGCGCCAATCAGCCACACTTCCCCTCGGATGATTTTGACGTAGGCCTCCGCAAGATTCCCTCCATGAGCACGCAAAGATTTGATCTCGGTCCCCATGAGGACAAGGCCCGCCTCGAAGGTCTCAAGAATTTCATACTCATGAAACGCCCGCCGATTCTGTACCAGATCACCCATACTCTTCTTTTTTATCCTGTTCGCCGGAGGCGATCCTGCCTATCCTGTTTTCTCTCTCATATGCATCTTGGGGTAGGGTATCACGCTTCAGGGGTTTTGTTCTACTTGACTCCTGAAAAGAGACTCTTTATCTTGTAGGGATACAAAGTAGGTGTTTCTATGAAATTTGTGATCTCACGCAGTGAACTCTCGGATTTGATCAAAAAAATCCAAAATGTGGTCCCCCAAAATCCCCCCATGCCGATCCTCTCCCACTTCCTGGTAGAAGCAGATGGAGATGAGCTGGTCTTTACCGCCTCTGACCTCACTGTCGGTGCCTCGTGCCGAGTCAAAGCAAAAGTCCTTGAAAGAGGAGCCCTCTCGATCCCCTCCAAACGTTTTTGTCAGCTCATACGAGAGCTAACCGATACCCAAATCGAGGTATTTTCCGATGAGAGCACGATGGTAGAGATCCAAGCCGGCTCCTCTATTTTCCGGCTCCATGGGATGGATAAGGAGGGGTATCCCGCCCTTCCCGACCTGAATGAGGCGATCCGCTTCTCTGTAGAGAGCAGTGTATTAAAAGAGTGCCTTTACCGGACCTGCTTTGCCGTTGCAAAAGACGATAGCCGCTATGCCCTCACAGGAATTTTGATGCGTATTGAGCCTGAGAAGGCGACCTTTGTCGGAACCGATGGGAAGCGGCTGGCTAAAACTGAAATGCCCCTCTCTACTACTTCTGAGGCTACTGGAGATTATGTCCTCCCCCTCAAAGCCGTTGATGAGATCATGAAGATTTTGGGTGAAGAAGAGACCGCAACAGTCTATCTCACAGAGGATAAGGTAGGAGTTGAGTCAGGCTCCTCTCTTCTGATCACGAAGCTCATTGCCGATGACTATCCCGACTTTACCCAAATCGCAAACTCGAATAGTGAAGTCGAAGTCTCTTTACACCGAGAAGAGCTGATGACGCTGCTGCGTCAAATCTCCCTCTTTGCCGATGAGGAGGCCCGCTCTGTCCGCTTCTCCTTTACCCCTGGAGAGCTTATTCTCACGGCAAATACTGCGGAAGTAGGCGAAGGCACTGTGAGCATGCCAATCAATTTCTCTAGCGAAAGCATCGAGATTGCCTTCAATCCCCACTACTTCCAAGACATCCTACGCCACACGCGTGATGAGACCCTCCAAATCGGGATTTCCGATCCGTTCAGTCCCGGAGTTCTCACCGATTCGACCGACTCTCTCTTTATTTTGATGCCGATGCGCTTAAATCACGATGCATGAAAATCTTAAGTCTTTATTTGCGAAACTTTCGCAACTATGAGAAGGTCCATCTCTCCTTTTCATCCTCAGTGAATTATCTTGTGGGAGCCAACGCCCAAGGGAAGACCAATCTTCTCGAGGCAATCCATTTGGCGATCACTGGACGCTCTTTTCGCACCCACCGACTCACAGACATGATCCGATTTGGGGAAAAGGAGTTTTTCGTGGAAATCCTCTTTGAAAAAAACGGGATCGAGCAAAAGCTATCCCTTTACTACGATGGACAAACAAGGCGAATCACCCATAATGCAACTCTTCTCCCTTCTCTAAGTGCCCTTTTCGGCCTGCTCCAAGGGGTGATTCTCTCTCCAGAAGATCAGCAACTCGTAGGAGGAGGACCTACAGAGAGGAGGCGGTTTCTCGACATGCAAATTGCCCAATCCTACCCTCTCTATTTCCACCACCTCGTCCGCTACCAAAGAGCGATGAAACATAGAAATACCCTTCTAAAACGGAAGACCCTGCAAGGGATCGAAGTCTATGAGGAGGAGATGAGCCACTCTGCAGCCTACCTCACCCTCAAAAGAAAAGAGGCAACAGAAGAGCTCCAAACACTCGGAGGCCCTCTCCAACAGGCTCTCAGTGGAAACCGCGATGAGTTGACCCTCACCTACCACTCTTCAGCTCTTGCAAAAGTAAAACCTGAAGAATCTTGTTTGCGCACCTACTTCCAAAATGCCTATACCCAAAAAAGACATCGCGAGAAAGAGCTTGGAAACACCCTCACAGGACCTCATCGGGATGATCTCGCTATTCTCGTAGCCAACCAAGAAGCCCGTTTTTTTGGAAGCGAAGGACAAAAACGGTCGTGCATCACAGCCCTCAGACTCGCCGAATGGTCTCGCTTACATAAGCTTGGAGAGGAGAAACCTCTCATGTGTATCGACGATGTTGGGATCAGCCTCGATGCCACAAGAGGAGCCTATCTCTACCAGCAGATGGAATCTCTTGGACAGGTTTTCCTAACGTCACCCCGCCTAGAGCAAAACCTTCCCTCTCACACCCACGTCCTACACGTCTCAGAAGGAGACATTTTATGATCGGACGCGTGAGGGGAAAATTTGGAAGGCTGCAAAAACAACCGCCGCTAAAATCATAAAACATCCCCCTACTACGACAGAATAGGTCGGATGGGAACCGATATACCCTCCGCTAAAAAGGGGAGTCAATGCGAGAGCAAGCGCAATCACCGACTGGTAGATTCCAAGAGCCTCTCCTTGCTTTTGCTCGCTTGCTTTATTTGAAATGATCGAGGTGAGTGAAGGGAAGATAAAACTCAAGAAGAATTGCGAAATCGGGAGGAGAAGAAGCAACACATAGGTTGCTTCAACAAAAAGGAGAAGCAAAAGAGAGAAACCAGAACAGAGTAAAGAGAAGAAAAGCGAGATGCTTATCCCCCATTTTCGGATAATAGGATCAATTAAAAACCCCGATGAGAGGGAAAAAATGAGTCCCATATACCCAAAAGTCATCCCAATCTGCCCAGTGGAAAACCCGTATTGATCATAGAAAAAGAGGGGGACAAACTCGGTAAAAAAGGCCCATCCAAAAGCAGAGAGAAGCAAAGTGAGAAAGACAAAGCGAAGAGAAATCGATTTTGCTGCTATCTTCAAGTGAGAAATTGCCTGGAAAAGGCCCACTTTTCTTTCCCATTTGCTCGGGTAAAATGTCTCCTGAAACTTCCACGCAACTAAAATGAGATTAAGAGCCACAAAGAAAAAAGCCATGCTAAATGCTGCAACCAGACCAAATCGATGGGCCAAAATCCCTCCGAGAAAAGGTCCAAGGGTAAAACCACCTCCAAAAGCCATGTTGAGAAGGCCGTAGTTTTTTGCCTTATTCTCAGAGGTACTAAGATCCGCGACAACAGCACTTACTATCGAACAATTCCCTCCGGCTATCCCGACGCAAATGCGAGACGCCACCAAAAGAGGAAGGCTTGTTACTGCAATACTAAAAACCCCGATCAAATACCCAACAAGAGCTAAGGATAGAGTCCCAACAAGCAACCCTTTGCGTCCTCTTTGATCAGATAATGCTCCAAAAATTGGAGAGAAGAAAAACTGCATGAGAGGAAAAATGGACAGAAGCACTCCTAGCCAAATCCCTCGAACAAGTTGCGACGCATCAGCTGCAATAAACTCGGAAGTGGGACTGAATAAAAGAGGGGTTAGCAAGGGAAAGACCATCGCCATCCCGGCATAGTCAATAAACCCCGATAACAGGATCGTAGTAAAGGAGAGCTTTTTACCATCTAATTGCATAAAGGGAATGATACACCCTCAAGTGGAATATTCTCTAACCCAAGTTCCTATCCCACAAAAAAACAATACTAACAATAGAGAGTAAAATTAAAAGTATTTGGAGGGGGCGTAACCCAAATCAATGTCACCACAGAGAACTTGAGAGAGCACAGAGTGGGGGAAATTCTTCTCTCTGTGCTCCCTGCTATGTGTTTTGTCAACCCCTAATCCATAGCAGAGACCACAATCAATTTTACCACAGAGAATAAAATCAATTTTACCACAG
>JAAKFR010000088.1 GCA_011064985.1 Chlamydiota bacterium | reverse complement strand
GGATAAAAGAGAAGTTGTATGACAGGAAGCTTTTGCCCAAGTCCAAGCTACGTGTTGCGATAGGGTATTTTTGCGGATTGATTCCCTATCTGAAGAACTATCTCTATCATCCTTATGCCCGTCTCGATAACAATGTAGCAGAAAGGGCGATTCGACCATTGGCGATCGGACGTAAGAATTGGCTATTCTTTGGAAGTGTAGGAG
The DNA here is from genome assembly GCA_011064985.1 of Chlamydiota bacterium. Taxonomy (GTDB): domain Bacteria; phylum Chlamydiota; class Chlamydiia; order Chlamydiales; family JAAKFR01; genus JAAKFR01. Next base: position 9,363 of record JAAKFR010000088.1, on the reverse strand, counting down.
GAGGGGAAGCAGGAGCAGTGCTTCTTTCTCTTGTGCAAACCTGTCGAGGTCTTGGAGTCAATCCTCGAGAATATCTAGAGGATGTGATGCGCAAACTCATGGGATATAGCCATCAAAAACTCCGCCAACTGTTGCCAGACACCTGGCTTGCCAACAAGCAGAACCCCAAATAGCCACTCTAGTCAACATGGGTTCTTTTGACGCTTACTAGCCATATCAATCCTGTGGTTTTGATGGGAGTAGGAGCGCCTGTTGGGGTGATACTTCTAGCAGCTGGGATCATCAGTTTGGTTAAGGATCTTACAATATCTAAAAGCATTGATCCAATCTATGAAGTAAATGACAAAGAATCTGTAGAAGTTGGAGATTTGAAATCTTTTGGTAAGGCTGAGTGGAAGCTTTATTTCGGAATAGAGGTAGAGGACGCCCCTCCTCTTCCGGACAATATTGAGGAGATTCTCAATCAGAACTGTCCTATATTTGGAGATGGTGAGAAGGTGCATGAAACCCACATTCTTGTGCTCATCCCAGCTAGTGTGACAATAGAAAGTCTTGGAGAATTGGTGCAAAACCCTCAGAATGGTGGGCATTCTAGCAAGTATGCTTCCTTGAATCTTCCAGATGAGCTCAAACAAAAAGCTGGGGAAAAATCGTATTGGGTGCTGATGACAAAAGATGTACTTCCAGATACAAGAGAAATAGGGCTAACTTCAAATTATCTATTTCAAAACACAAAAGAAAAGACCTATGAAGAGAGAAAGAATAAGGTTGTAAAGCATACAGGTTACAAAGTTTATAAATCTAGAGAGGCGGCCATTTGCTTATTTGTGCACCATGTCACTACTGGTGAATACCTTTACGGGCGTAACCCTTTGTCTTATGCTTGCTGTGAGGAGCAAGTTGAGGGGATGTATCCAATCGATGTCGGGGACTTTGGCCCTGAGGGTCTTCAACTCAGATACCGCACCCGCAACTTAGCCAGCTATGTTCGCTATGGCATGGGTGCACTCCGGAGGTTCTTTTAGGCCATTGGCACTTGGCTACTTGGCCATTGGTATTGGATTTTTGGTCCTTGGACCCTTGGTTGCGCAAGACGAAGTTTTCCCTAGCTCGAGAATTCTCCCTTGCCCCCTAACCCCTCCATCTGCTACACCTAAGACCCATACACAGAAATCTTTAGTGGTCTCATGCCCATTGCATTTGTCAGGGTCGAGAATGCCCGCGAGAAGCGCCGGGAAAAACGCGTGCAGCAAAGCTGCTTACAACTCAAGAAGCTCCATCGAGTTCGAGGGGACGAAATGGCAAGAACCCCGCACCTACAACTTCTCTAGTCGAGAACCACCCGCCTACCACGAGATCCCCCTTCCAGAAGGAGCAGATCCCAAGTTCCAAATTCCACAAGGCTTGTGGAACCACGCCGAGCAGAAAGAGAACAGACGCAACTCCCGTTCAGCTCTCAAAAGATCCTGTAAAGGCATTCATCTCCCGAAGAGTACAGTTACATCACCCCACAGGGTCAAACTTTTCCTGTATTTTCCTTGTTCCAGCTCATTTTTAATCAAAAATTAATAATTATATGCTACAATCATTCCCGTTAGTTAGGAGTAAAGTATGAGCTGTGGAGGAATTCCAAATAGTTGTGGGTCTATCAATCCGTGGAACTATCAGGCTACAAAGACAACGAAGTCAGTAGCCTGGTCGGCAACCGTTTTGGGGATACTCGCCGTATCAGCGGGAGTTTTAGTCATTCTGGCTTCATCTGGAGTCCATCTTGGAGCATTCAACTGCATGAGCAGGCTCACGTTTGGGGGAGGTATCACACTCGCCACTTTAGGAGGAGCCTCCTCACTTCTTGGCACCTCCTGGCTAATCTCGAGATTTAAATCCGGTGAAATCGTCCGAAAGTCTGATCATGTTCCGAATCAGGAAGAGCCTGCGGTTATTTTGAACCAAGAAGACGCTGATCATGTTCCGAATCAGGAAGAGCCTGAAAGTGATCTAAGCGCCGAAGCTCTTGAGAAACTTGGTCAGAACATTTTTCCTAATAAAAAAGATGAGGTAGGGGTACCCGGGAATATTGCTGTTCAAATCTTTTCCTATGTGAGTGAGAAAGATGTTCGAGAAAATTGTACACTAGTCTGCAAAAACTGGAATGAAGTGATTATGAAAGGTTTTTGGCAGGTTAGCATTCGGTACGCATCCATCGCTTTTGGCAAAGCTCAGTGGGAAACATATTGTGGCGACGTTGGCGAAGCACCCCCACTTCCAGGCGACATTTGGCAGATTTTGAAAAGCCCTTGTCCTTTCTGGCCGGAAAAGAAAGTAGAACAGACCCATCTTCTTACGCTCATCCCTGCGTCTGTGAATAAAGAGCCACTCACCCTTGAGAGTTTAAATGAGTTACTGCAAAACCCTCAGAATGGTGGGCATTCCTGTGAAATGAATGTATTTCAGCTTCCAGATGAAGTCAAAAAACTTTCTATGAATAGATCATATTGGGCATTGATTCCAAAACTTGCACTTCCACACACAAGTTTCAAGACATATCAGGAACAAAAGAAATTAGTGGATAACCATGCTATGGCAGGTTATGTAATTCCAAAATTTAGAGAAATTACTATTTGTCTGTCTATGCACTATGTAGATACACAAGAAAGATTGTATGGAGACTTTTACACACATTGCGAGGAGTTTGCCTACAATAATCCAAAATGGCCGGTCATTGTGGGGAAGTTTATTACTCACTATGGCGTTAATGTTGGCCGTCCATTTATCATCCCAGGTGAAAATAGAAATGACAAATACCTGATGGTTGCCGTTAGGAGGTTCTTTTAGGCCATTGGTGTTGGATTTTTGGTCCTTGGATCCTTGGTTGCGCAACGCTAAGCTCACTCCAGTCTGAGAATTCCCCCTTGCCCTCAAACCCCTCCATCTGCTACACCTAAGGCCCATACACAGAAATCTTTAGTGGTCTCATGCCCATAGCATTTGTCAGGGTCGAGTATGTTAAGAGGAGCGCTGGGAAAAACGCGTGTTGCATAGCCGCCTATAATTCCAGGAGCACTATCGAGTTTGAGGGGACCAAGTGGCAAAAACCGCGTACCTACAACTTCTCCAACCGTGAACCACCCGTCTACCACGAAGTCCTTCTTCCCGAAGGAGCCGACCCCAAGTTCAAGTCTCCAGAAGCTCTGTGGAACCATGCTGAGCAGCAAGAAAACAGACGCAACTCCCAACCCTCACTTAACGTAGTCATCGCTCTTCCCGATGACGAAGTCGTCTCTACAGAAGATAGAATCTACCTGACACGTACCTTCGTGCAAGAACACTTCGTCAAACACGGCCTAGCAGCCCAAATCGACATCCATCCCCCTGATAAGAGGCTAGAAGGAGTGCACGAAACCAGAGACCACAACTGGCACGCCCACGTCGTTGTCACCACTCGCAGATTTAAAGGCAAAACACTCTCTTCCCACAAAGCAAGAGACCTCATGCCCGTGATTCGAAAAGGATACGTCGTCTCAGGACCACAATGGAATAAACTCTGGGGTCAATACCAAAACGCCTTTTTCGAAGAAAAAGGCCTCTCCCTCCGAGTCGATCCAGAAGGCGTTGTTCCCCAAAAACACCTAGGACCCGTCCGGATGAGAGGACGAGCCTTCTCCCTTATGGAAGAAAACTCCCTTAGGATCTCTCTCAATGCCCTAGAAGCGGAAAACCCCCAGAAAGTCTTAGACAAAATCACCCAGACCCAAAACATCTTCACCCAAGAAGACATCAGCCGCTTCCTCTACAAACACGTAGATCCAGAAAAAGTCCACTCCGTCCAAGAAACCTTCTGGAAGCAACCCCAGATCGTCCAACTCCTAGACCCTAGCACCCAAAAACCCCTCGGCAAATTCACCACTCAGGAGATCGTCCAAGAAGAGAAGCAAATCATACGAGTAGCCGACCGCCTCATTACCCAACCAGCACCTAAACTCCTAAACCCTCCCGACCCCTCCAACCTCACACCTGAACAAAAACAAGCCTACCAAAACATCCTCCAAGGAAAAAAACTCTCCCTCCTAGAAGGACACGCAGGCACCGGCAAAAGCTACCTCCTAACCGCCCTCAAACAAGCCTACGAAGCAGAAGGACACACCGTTAGGGGATTTGGACCTGATAGCACCACCTCCCAAGTCCTCCAAGAAAAAGGCTTCTCAGAAGCAGAAAACATCTACCGCTTCCTCTTCTCTCTGCAAAACGGCAAACGGACCATCCACAAAAATGAAGTCTGGATCCTAGACGAAGCCGGGAAACTCGGCTCTCGCCCCTTACTCGAACTCCTCAAAAAAGCCTACAAACACAACGCCCAAGTTATCCTCTCTGGCAACTCTGCACAAATGTCCTCCGTTGAAAGGGGAGTCGGCTTCCACTATTTCTCCCAAAAATATGGAGCCCACCACCTAGAAAACATCCAAAGACAAAACGAGCAAACCCAACGAGAAATCGCCCAGAAACTCGCCCACGGCAAGATGGGTTCCGCACTTGATGAGATCTCCAAACTCGGCAACCTCATATGGACCCCCACCAAAGAAAACGCCATCGAAACCCTTGTCAAAGCCTGGGCCCAAAACAACCTATCCAATCCCAACGAAAAAACCCTCATCCTGGCCCACTCTAACAAAGAGATCCGGACCTCACACGCCACGTCAAAAACGTAGAATGCTACATCTCAGAACAAGAAGCCAAAAACATCATAGACCTCAAGAGACAAGCCTACAAACACACACCCAAAGAGACAACACTCGACTACCTCACCCTCCCTGACCTAGAAGAAGCCCAAGCCAAAACCCTCAAAACTCAAACCATCCAAGAACTCAAAACTGCTCCCTCCCTAACCACCAAACTCAAAGGGCACGCACTCTCTACCTGGGAAGGGATCACCACCAAAACCCAAGAACTCACACAAAAAGCTCAAGATAAACGGCCTTCCCAAACCTTTTTCAATCCCCAAATAGAAGAGAAAAAGACCCCAGGCTCCGTCCAAAAAGTCGTCCTCGAAGAAGAAGAGACAAAAGAACTCCACTTCCAAACCTATGAGAAACCAAAACCTCCCCCTCCTCTCCAAAAACAAACACCCCTCCCACAAGAGAAACAACCCCTTCTCAAAACCTACCTCCAAGCAGTAGAAAAAGCCTCTGCCCTCTACACCATCGTCAAGTCAGAAGAAGAAGTCTCAGAAACAAAAAGCCCCCACCACTCCGAGTGGCAAAAAGCCTGTGGAGACAGAAACGAACACGCCTTTGAGCTCCACCGCTCCTGTACACCCAAAGAACTCAAAGCCGCCCTCACCCCCAAAAGCTACAACTTTCTCCTCGACCGAGTCGCCAGACACGAACAAAAGCTCAACAGAAACACCCGAGACCTCAACTCTGAGCTCAAACAGCACCTCGAGACCCTTCTCTACAAACTCTTTCCCGATGGCCCCACCAGAAAAGACCACAAAGGGATGCGCTTTGGCTCTAAAGGATCCCTATCCGTCCACCTCACAGGCTCAAAAGCCGGCACCTTCTATGACTTCGAAGAGCAAGTAGGAGGAGGCCCTTTGCGCCTCATAGAACGCACCCTCTCCTGCACACCCTCCCAAGCCCGCAAATACGCCCAGGAGTTCCTAGGAGAAGCCCCCAATCTCCCCATCCCCACCCATTTTGCTCACAAGAAAATCCTCGAAGAGCAAGAATTCGTCTCCCTCAAGCCAGACCCCAATCTCCCACCACCACCTCTCAAGAAACTCTCCAAGGGTCTAGCCTACTATTACCAAGAGAAGATGCGCCACACCTACCGGGACACCGAAGGAAATACCCTCTTCCACATCCTCCGATTAGAAAACGATGAGGGCAAAAAAACCATCCTCCCCGTCAGTTACGGCTATTTCCAAGGAGGGGAGCCAACCTGGACTCTCAGAGGCTACCAAGCCCTCCCGAGACCCCTCTACAACCTCCACCTCCTCAAAGAGCAGCCCAATGCCAGAGTCCTCATCGTAGAAGGGGAAAAAGCAGCAGACCATGCCAACAAACTCTTCCCCAATACCATCTCCCTCACCTGGTCAGGAGGAGCCAAAGCCGCGGACAAGACCGACTGGAGCCCACTCTTCATGCGAGACGTCATCATCTGGCCAGACAACGACAAAGCCGGCTATGAAGCAGCCGACACCATCTGCCAACTCTTGCGAAAAGTAGGCATCAAAAGCCTCCACACAGTAGACAAGCAACTCCTAGTCACCCTCCCACCCAAATGGGACCTCGCAGACCCCCTTCCACAAAAAGAGCAGTTTATCAAAGACGCCCTCCTACGGGCCTCTGAAAGGGGAGTCGGGCTGCCTACCTTCCTCTCCCTCCTCAAGGCCCATTCCCTTGGTGTCGACACCCAAACCGCCCTCAAAGCCCTCTCCCACACCGAAGAAAGACTCCGCCCCGCCCTCTCCCAAGACCACACACCCCCCGAAATCCGCTCCCACATCCTCAAGTCTGCCACCCAAACCCTCCTCTCCACCACACCCCCTCTCAATAACCTTCCTGAAGCCACAAAAGAGCCTCAGCAAAAGGCTCTCGAGCTCGAAAATTCAGTTTAAAAAGTGAAGATCTCTCATCAGCAAATTGCTAATTTGCCGTTTTACAGACTTTTTAATTTGAAAAATAATACATCCACAAATCGACAAATAACTATTTGCTGATGCTTTTCTCGATCGAAAAAACATCTGTAGAATGGCAAATTTCCATTTGCAGATTGATAAAATTTGTGCGAATCTATACATTATGTACTAGATACAAAGGAGAACCGCGTGAAAAAGAGCTCTACCCAATTTGTTGGCCGAGAACCTGAAATGAAAAGGTTGAAAGGTTTATTGAGTTCAAGGTGTGCGAATCTCATTGTGGTTCGTGGTCGCAGGCGGATTGGGAAAAGCAGATTGCTACTTGAATTTGGCAAAGAACTAAAGAGCATATATTTTACTGGTAATCCCCCTATGAAGAAAGTAACAGCGCAAACACAACGCGATGTCTTCGTAAGACAGCTTGAAAGAGTTGGAATTCCAGGTGTAAAAGCGGACGATTGGGGAAACATCTTTTGGCATCTTTCCAAGCACACAGAAAAAGGAAAAGTATTAATTGTATTTGATGAGATTTCTTGGATGGGGGGGAAAGATCCTCAATTTTTGGGTCATTTGAAAACCGCTTGGGATATGTATTTTAGTAAAAATCCAAATCTGATTTTAGCTCTGTGCGGTTCGATTTCATCATGGATTGAGAAAAACATCCTCAGCAATACTGGATTTCTTGGAAGAATCGTTATGGACCTTGTTCTCGATGAACTTCCTCTTCAATCATGTAGTGCTTTTTGGCATCCCAAAGAATCATGCATTACCCCACATGAGAAGTTCAAAGTCTTATCGGTAACTGGAGGAGTTCCATTCTATCTTGAGCAGATTAAGCCGAACTTATCTGCGGAGCAAAATATTCTGGAGCTATGTTTTACAAGGGGGGGGCTTCTTGTTCGAGAATTTGATGATATATTCTCAGATCTTTTCTCTCGTCGCAAGGGTAGTCATAAGGAACTCGTAACATGCCTTGCTAATGGGCCTAAAGAACTTGTTCAGATTTGTAAAGAGCTTGGTAAAAGTCAGGGAGGGCTTTATAGCCAGTATTTGGATGAATTAGTAAAAGCTGGCTTTATAAAACGCGATCATACGTGGGATCTAAAAAGTGGAAAACCTGGCAAGTTAAGCCGTTATCGATTAAGTGACAATTATTTAAGGTTTTATTTGAAATATATTTCTCCAAATCACGCGAAAATTGATCAAGGAAAAGTGTCCGATTCAATTTTAAATAGTCTTCCTGGCTGGGAGGCAATCATGGGTTTACAGTTCGAAAATCTTGTTACGCATAATTATAAAATTCTCTGGGAATTATTGAACATTCCAGCAGAAGAAGTTGTTATGGACGGACCATTTTTTCAAAGTACAACAACAAAACAATTAGGGTGTCAAATCGATTATATGATCCAATCTCGCTTTAATACTCTGTATCTATGTGAAATTAAATTTAAAAAAGGCTTGATTGGGAAAAAAATTATCGATGAAATGGAAAAGAAACGACAACGTTTGAAAATTCCCAGATATTTCTCGATCAGACCAGTTCTTATCCATGTCAATGGTGTGGAAGAAAGTGTCCTTGATGAGCAGTATTTTGACAAAGTCATCGATTTCAGCAATCTTTTGATGTAGCTTTGATAAGCCTCTTACATTTAAATGTTTGTACAACATAATCTATATTATCGGACGTTGTAAAAGTGAAAACCTGCAGTAGAAAAAATATGTAATCCGGACTTTTGACTTTAGGGATGAAAGTCCCGCAGACAAAGAAAAGGAGCGGATTTCATGTCTTAGCCAGTATTGCGGGAGTCCCCGCGACGGTCCTCTCGGAGCGTATACAGCGAATCATGCAGGCCGGAATGCCTTAAGTGGCGTGAAGTGATCGAGCCTCGAAATAGGTGAATCCCGGTGGGCGACACGCTTGATAACGTGGAAGCCAACATTTGAGTCGAGTCGATAACGCAAGGACGATTCAGACCCGGCGGGGTCCAAGAGCCTGGCATGTATGAAGAGGTCAGCTGAGTTAACAGGAGAGAGATCTCGAAGACTCCCCTCTTGGAATGCATCCAAGCCAGGAAGGGGTACTCGAAACCAAGTCCATCACACAAGGTTTCGAGGAGGGTTCTCGAGAAGTCATAGTACTCGGAGCGTGGGGAACATGGGGAAGGGCTCCAGTAACCCCAATCGGAAACAAGGGAAACAAGTAGGGCAACACAGCATTGTCAGAAGAACTAAACTGAATTCACTTGGTTGAAGCAAATCTCCCTAAATCGTTGTGAGACTTCCGTCACTATACTCTCTGCTTGAAAGGGAATGGTTTCTCCCGTAAATTGTTGTCTTAAAACTTCACGCATAAGCTGCTCTAGACGATCTGCTTCTAGAACATCAAAAATGGATTTTGCTGCCTTCCTCTCTAGAAAAGGTCTTTCAGAGTTAGGTGCACTTTTCCAATAGAATTTAGATTCCTGTACTTCCTGTACCAAGCTTTTTACTTGGTTTGAATTGAGCTGATCGACCGTAGATTTTATTATGCCCTCTACCATGGGTTTGGTGATAGTTGGGTCGGATGGGGGTGTAAACCCTGGAATTTGATTCTGGTTACACTGAACACGGATTTTCATTACGAAATTCTTGGTAACTTAGTCTTCGGCGACCTTACTTTAGTTTTTCACTCCAAGCGATGTGCGGGGCTTTATTCCTAGATCATTTGTTCTTCCTTTTATCCATTG
>JAAKFR010000087.1 GCA_011064985.1 Chlamydiota bacterium | reverse complement strand
AGAGAGGGGATCTTTGCCTCCCTCATCGATGCGCGAATGGGAGGGGCCTACGGGCTTCTTCAGGAGAACCAGGGGGGCGAGGTCACCCCTCTTGGAGAGGAGGTGTTTCTCTCAGGCGAGGGTTTTTCGCAGTTTTCATCAGAGGTTCCCTTGGTTGTGGGCCCTGCGCTAGGGAGGCTTGCACTTCGATGTCCATGTGAGGAGGTCTACCCCGAGCCTGAGGCCATGAGAAAAGCCGCTTTCCGGAAGTGGGAAAGCGGCTCCTTGGATCGTGTTACCTGTCGATACAGGCCCTATTATAGCAGCGAGTCTGTTTGATCATTTGAACTGTTGTGAGCACACTTGTTGCCAAGGACAGCAGAGGCGATCAAAGCGATAAGGGCTGCCGACCCTCCACCTGCCGCTACTGCGATCGTGTTGTTGTGGATGAAGCTATGGATCCCAGGGACTTTTGCAAAGTAGGCCGCTGCAATCCCTCCAGCCAATACTGCTAGGACAATAAATGTGATGAGAGGGGCCTTCCACTGGGTTCCCGATTTCACGTTCCTTCCATCAAAGTTACCAGTTAGGTTAATATCGTGTAAAAGTGGTGAATCGCTTTTGATTAGTTCGCCACTGTGATCTGGATTAATCTTTCCTTGTCCCATAATATTTTCTCCTTTTATGTTTGTTACGGTTAAGTTGATAATAATATTATTACATAGTACAATAAATTTATCAAGTATTAAAATATATTTTTCATCCTTGTTAATTGAAGAAGGAGGCGAAAAAGCCTCTCTTCTTCTCTTGTTTTTTGGGAGGGGCCTGTTTCAGCTTGGGGGGTATGAGCCTTTCGATGAGGCCTGGCCGTCCTTGTTTTAGGGAGGGCTGGGCTTGCTTGATCTGGGTCCACATCGGCCAAAAATCGTCCCAGGTGTCGAGTCTTTCGAGGAAGAGCTCGGGGTGGAAAAGTTCACACCGGGTGAGTCCAACTTCCATAGAGACTCTTTTGACGAAAGAGGAGGAGAGGGTGGTTTTTGAGAACGCTAGCTTTCCTTTTCCATTTTGGGTCAAAGTTCCGTCGACGTTGAGGAGAGCGACTTTTTGTGACCCCTTCGTTTTTTTGACGAGTTGGTTTTGGAAGAAGGCTGCTTCGGTGTGGCTCAAAGCAAAGGCAAAGAGTTTTGAGTTTTGTTCAATGAGGAGGATGTAAGAGACCGGTTTGAGATACTTCTCTCGCATCTCCTGTCCTTTTAGGGTCGCTGTTCTGAGAGCATTCTCGGTGAAGTAGAGGGTGGGGGTCATGTGCTTGGTGTGGAAGATCTGATCAGCTGGCCGACTCCCTTTTTGGAGAGTGGAGAGGAGGATAGGAGAATCAACAAAAAGCCGATCTAGAAGAGGGTTGGGAGAGACGGGAGAGAGATCGACGACCCCTTCCTGCTCTTGCTCTTGGATTTGATGCATCTCTTGTTGCTGGAACGAGTGGATGTGGACCTCTTGATGGGTGTCCCTAGTGGCTCTTGAGAGGATCTTGGGGGTTCTTCGGCAAGCTGCTTCGATTGGGAGCAGGAGGAGCTTATGAAGCTCTTCTGCTTTTTCCCAGGGGGTCGAATAGCCAAAGAGGTTGTACTTTTCTTTCGCAAAAGCAAGGAGTAAAGCGCGAGTCTCTTGGGGAGTCGCTTGCTTCCCAAAGCGGAGGACAAGATCGGGATCAAAAGGGGTGACAAACCCTTTTCGGTACTTTTTCCAGATTTGGATTTGGCGTTGGGGATTGTCTTGTGCGCTTTTGAGCTCTTGGCGTGCGCGAGATTCTACGTGGAACTGGATCTGTTGCAAGGCGCTTAAGAGGACCTCTTTTTCGATGCGTGCCGCCTCATTTTGCATGGTCCAGCTTAGCAAATTGCCGGGAGAAAGGGGAGTATCTCCGATTTTTTTGGCAAGAGGCTCTGGGATGCCCCAGGTGATCTTTTGTTCTCCACTTAAGAATTCTCTTAGTCGAAGAGCCCCTTGTGCTACATCGCCGAACGAAGTCTCTTCACCGACAAGAAGCAAGCCCCGAGCATCGGCTGGTTGGGCAATATTTGCTCCATAGGTATGGCTCGGATCGATATAGGTAAAGAGACGTAACTTTTCCCATTGGAGACCGTGGGATGCGAGCGCTTCTTTGACTTCATTCCCTTTCAAGATCTTCGATTTCCCCCAATCGGAGAGCCACACATGCAGCTCCTCCCCTTGAAAAAAGATGATCCCGTCAAAGGGGAGTTTGTTTTGTTCAATGAAGGAAAAAAAACCCTTTGCGATCTTTTTTGGAGAAAAATCGAGCAGAGTTCCTCCCGAGTCGATCATCATGGTTAAATCGTCGAAGAGATCTACAGAGAGACTAGAGAAGAACTCAAGTGGAGAAGAAGGGGGAGAGTAAGAGAGAAGGTGTTGGTTTTGCTGCTTTTCGAGCTCAACAACGACTTGCGCAAGAAAAGGAGTATCTTTTCGTACGGCTTTATTGTCGTAGATTCCGTAGATTTCGGCTGGCCCTGGATCGGCAGAGAAGAGGGTCGACTGGTTCATGGCGTGGAGGAAGTGGAAGGGGGTTACGGAGAGCTGCTCGCTTGTATATGAGTATTCCACAAGGTGTTGGAGATACCAAAAAATCACCTCTTGGTTTTTTCCAATCTTGGCTTGCAAATCGATAACTACCTTGCCATTCGATAGAGGGAGAGTGTGGAGACGCAAGGTTGGGTCTTCTGTCCATTTTTGCAGTAGCTCTTCAGAAGAGGTAAGAGAGCCGGTTCGGCTTCTCTCGCCTTGATTTTTTTCGTGGAGGTGTTTTAAGAGTCTCTTGACCTGTGATAAGGTAAGTCCATTTTGGAGGGTTCCTTGGATTGTGGCAATTACGGTGAGATAGATCTCTTCGAAATAGGAGGTCGTCGCCTTCCCTTTCTTGGCAGGGACATGGATCTCTTCACCTGGCTTTGTTGAGGGGAGATGGCGCATTTTTCCGATGAGAGCCATTGCAGAGGAGTAAAATTCATCGAAATAGATCCGGACTCCCTCGACATTCCATCCCTGCTTAGAATCCACTTTTATCCAATCGGGCCTTGGTCCCTCTCCCTTCCAATAGGCTAGGACCTGTTTTTGTTTCTCTTTTGGAAAATTCATGAATTTTCCCTGAACCAAGAGAGAAAGAGCTTTCTCTTTTAGCTTCTCTAATTGTTTGTGGACTAACGTTGCTTGGAGGTTGTGCTCAATAGCCCCTTTTCCATCTGCAGCAAGTAGAGCCTGGTAGATTTCGATAAAGAGCCTCACATCTCGTTTGGGAAGGGATTTAGGCTTCCCCATCCCAATTTTTGCTTGGGAAAAGGGGCTTAAATTGATGCGGCACTCATCGACATATCCATTTCCCTTAGAGGCAAACAGCTGGAGAGATGTAGAAAGCCAACGTACCGATTCGACATCTTCTGACTCCAGAGCAAGTTGGTATTTTAGATCGAGAGCATAATAGTGCTCTGGAGTCATTTTCAAACCTTTATCATCTGCAATCCATGTCATTTCTACACAAAACTTACGATGATGAGATGCTGTAGTTGGTTGGTCGAGGGTGATCTCTGCAACCCCCAGAGGGAAGTCGAAGACCTGTTGGGTCGAGGCGCGGAGTCCCTCCCTGTCGACTTGGTAGAGAGGACCTGGAGAGAGACTAATCGGAAATTGCTTTTTTCGATGGCTCCGTTTCATCGCGATGGGTTGGTAGAGGGTCGTCTTTCCCTCTCCTGCTTTTGCTGCAAAGAGCTTTGTTTTTGCCTTCGTCGTAAAGTCCCACTGGAGTAGTTTTTTTTGCTCTTCTCGGAGGAGTTTTTGGGTGCGCGAGCAGAAGAGAAAGACTTCAGGCTCCTCAATGGGGTCAAAACCGTCTAGCGGAGTAAGGAGCTGGCCAAATTGTTGGATATCTCTCCTTTTTAAGGCTTCGATCCCTCTCTCGAGTTGTGTGATCTCGATCCGAGAGAGGTGGAAAAGAATGGTCATTTCATAGAGATCGTGTACTTCTTTGGGAGAGAGGGCGGGGTTGGCTTTCCGGATGAGATGGGGGTCTTGAGTTTCATAGGCTTTAGTCAAGATCCCTTCCATTGTCAGGTGAGGGAGGTTGCGAGCGAGTTTTCTCATTCCAATCCGAAAGTCGAGATCGGGATAGGCATTGGCTTTTTGCTCAGCATCTTCTTTGAGGGATTTGAGGGCGTCTCGTTTCTCCACCAAGAGAGATTGAGTCTTCTCTAGGCATCCTTCTAAGGTGATTTTCTCTCGTAGTTGATAAGTAGGGAGGCGTGGCTGCCTCGCATGTCCTTGCTCAAGTTCTTGCAGAAGCTCCTTTTCTGTTCTCGTTTGAGGGGAGAGCACAACGGGAAAAAGGGCATCGTTTTCACATGGTTGCCCGCTTGCGAGATATTCACTTATGAAGAGTCTATAGAGAGCTCTTTGATTATCTAAAAAGTGGTTTTTTTTGAATTCCAACGAAGGATAGGGGTCTAAGCTGGGGGGAGAAGGGAGAGCAAGAGGGACGCTTGCACGGTAGAAAAATGGGGTCATTTGGGTAAATCGTGCGGTGATCGAAGAGCTCTTTTCCCTTAGCTGGCTTTTCCAACTCACGTAGATAGAGACAATTTGTTTGAAGGTCTTTTTGTTTTCTTTAGGCTCCACACCAAAACAGAGGTTTGCAAATAGAGTGGGGTATCGATTGACGTAGTGGAGAAGCCCCGCATACGCATAGAGTAGGTCGTCCTCACCGCTACGCAAGAGATAGAGAATGTCGAGATCGGCCTCTTGATTTTGGGCTTTTTCATACAGTGAGATAAAGTGTGTGCCTAGCTCCTTTTTTGTTATCCGGACGTAGGGTTTCAGAGGCTTTGATGGTTTTTCAAAGCAGGGGGAGAGATTGAGAAGAAGCTTCTCGGCATCGACATTTGGGAGGCATTGGTAGGCGGGGAGGGAAGTGGGGTATTGCATTGGAGGTGTTGTATGAGAGGTGGTTTTCTTCTTTAGCAACTCTTCTCGAATCGTGAAGATCTTCCGCCATTCTTGAGGAGAATCGGAACATTTGAGTTGGTGCAAACTCTTCAATATCTGCCCCTCTTCTTGGTAGGAAAGAGCGATGTATTCTGGGATCCGGCTAACCTGTTTAGAAGAAAGGGTCCGGAGATACTGTTCGTACACCTTTCCCATCCAGGGGTAATAGTCATCATTGAGATCTGGAATGGAACCTAATTCTGTTACATTTTGGAGGTATTGCTGGCGATTTTCTTTGATAAAGAGGCAGAAACGAAGAGAGAAAGCGAGAGCTTCTGGAGACTCATCTTTGAGAAGGAGGAAGGCATCTATCAAGCTTCCCGAAAGATCGTAGGTGTAGTCTTGGGCTCGTTGTAGATAGAAGAGGGCTTTGGGGTAGTTCCTTTGCAGAGCAAATAAGTGGGAGAGAAAGAGGTTTGAAGCGGGTTCATCGGAGAGGAGCTTCCCCTCAACTTCGTCAAGTTGGAAGATGTGGTAGGGGAGAGAGACTGAACGGAGCAGTTGATTTTGCAAGGTTACTTTTGTCGAAAAGTCACCGGAGACAATCGTGGGGCATTTGTCTGGGATCAAAAGAAGTTTTTTTGCGTCACTCTCTAGGAGAAGCCCCCCTTCGAATGTCCCAAGTAAGGAGATTACTTGGTTCTCTGCGAGTAAGTAGGCGGGGTACTCTAAGCATCTGAATCGCCATTTCCCTTGGACTTCTTCACCTCTAAACGAGAGCCCCGAGGTATGGATGTCAATTTCCTCAACTCTACTATTTTAGGGGAGAGCCAAATAGAGACCTCTTGCTCCATTTGCTTTGTAGAGAGAAAGTGGTGCCACTCTTTTAGGTTTTTGAGGTGGACTCCTCTGAGCTCTTCTGGTCCTCTCCTTTTAAAAAAAGAGAGAAAGGAAGAGTGTTCGAGTCGGTAGGCGGGGAGAGATTCTCCCTCTTTTGTCCAAAGAATATGCTTTTCTTCTTTCTCAGTGTCCGAGATTTGCCACACCTCAAGGCCTGAGGGAAAAAGGAAACCGGAATTGGATTGGCAAAGAATCCGGTTGTACCACCCTTCGGGGTATTCTTTCTTTTCGAACCATTTTCGGTACGATGGTTCTTCTTTCTCTTCCTTTAGAGCGAGATCCTCTTCGAGGACAATAAACTTCTGCCCTCGCTTCCAAGCGAGTTTTGGAGACTCTCCACTACCCTCCATTTTTAAGAGAATGAGAGGTTCTTCTAAGTCTTCCCCTCTGTAGATCGTGGTTGTATTTAGATCGAGCACATAGCCGAGTTTGCCAATCCCTCCTAGGAGAGGGAGGATCCAGGGGAGGCGAAAAGAGGCTTGCCTGTTGAGAGGGAGATTGAATAGTGCTGTAGTTTCTGCAACTGTTTGCGCAACCCAATCGAGATCTTGATTGGTAAACTCTTCTCTGCTCAAAGGGAGATCGAGAGAAAAGGAGATCTCTTGTGGAATCCAATCGAAGATTTTTCCTTGTTTTTCATCTGGGTCTTGGTAGTGGAGCCAAAAGGCGGCTTTCACGTGTTCCTTCAAAGAAATAGCACCTCTTGGATGGGCATGTTGGTAGAGGAGGAGAAGGGTGGAGTAGAAGGGGGCAGGGGCCTCTTCTGTTTGCGCTCCGAAGAGAAGAGCCGATTCGACTTCAGTAAGAAAGGCGAGATCTTTTTCTTTGGTATATGTTTCGAGTAAAATTCCTAAAAGAGAGGGAAAAATTCCTTGGATAGGGCGATCTTTGAAATAGTCGAGAGCTTCTAGCACTACTTTTCTGCACTGAGGAAGAAATGAGGGCTCTTCGCGGATCTTTTTTGGAAGAAGGCTGGGAGTAAAAAGAGCGCGCGCGACCGTCGTTTGTATGAGAGGTTTTGAGAGATCTTCAAGGTGGAGAGAGATCCACTGCAGGGTAGAAGAGATCTGCATCTCGGGTTTAGAAAAGATCTCACTCCAGGCCCGGTACTCTTCGACAGTTAAGGAGTTTGTTTTGGATTTAGAGGAGACCCAAATTTGGTTGAGTTGTTTTTTTTCTACCTCAACCGTTTCGTGTAGTTTTCCCTGGAGTCTCAGAAGTTCTTCAGGGGATGCTTCATTGTCTCTTTTGTTGCCAAAGGCTGCTGGATAGCAAACAGTGGATTTTGTTGGTTTTGTCGAGTCGCTTTGCCTTGGAATGGAATTCCCTTGAGGGCAAAGGTGGTATTTTTCTGATACTTTCCAAGAGAGAGACGCAAAATAAAAGAGGGATTCGTAGGTAGGTGGGAGATACTGTAGCTCACTATTTACCCAGAGGGCTTCGATTTTTCCCAAGCGAGAGAGACTTTCCTCCTTTTTTAGACACTCTAAGAACTGGGTAAGATAGGCAACATGATCAACGAGGCTTTTGTTTCTTGTTGAGACAGATACTTGATGGTGGGATTTTTGATAGAGCTTGAGCCCTCTTGCAATATCAGGGCAGGAGTGATCTAAAGCGAAAAGAGTTCTAGGGGCTTGCGCACGACTTTTGGAAAAATAGGTGGTAATTTCTTCCCAACGCTCGTGCAAGTCTCCAATAGGAAGAGCAGCGAACATCTCTTTTTTTTTGGAGAGGTCTCTGGGGTTAAAGTAAAACGGGGAGGCAAATCCTTCTAGTTTTAGATCTGGATCTCTCCGCGCGAGAAAATCGACAATCGCGTAGTAGGTATGGAACATCACTGTTTTTTGGATATATCCAAGCCGAGCAGCTGTACTTTCTTTGAAGAGATGTTTCGCAAATGCATGCAACCTCAGAAGAACTGTTGGGATCTCTTCAGCAGGGACCTTGTCCCAATAAGGGGAGTTGTCCTCATCAAGGGGGAGAGGAAGCTGGAGGGTGAGTCTATAGAGAGTTTGGGCGGCTCTCTTTTTTTCCCCAAGATCCACCATCCCTTCGATCGCTTCTAACCACGTGCCAAGAGTCTTGCAGATCTCTGCAGCCTGGGGTTTCCCTATATGGGGAAGTCTCACTATTTTGGGGACGACATGAGAATAGGAGAGACTCACCTCGGTGGTTGTGTAAGAGGATTCATTAGGGGACAAAATTAGGCCGTCACTATCAATTATGGAACAAGGAAGGGGAAAGCAAGTTGGCTGCAAGGCTTGGATCTTCTCTTGGATCTTGCAGTTGAGGCTCTGAACAAGAGAGTGGCAGATTTTGAGCTCTTTTTCGCTCAAAGCCTTTCCAGACAAGTTGAGACCACGAACAGAAAATTCCTGGATTCCGAGTTCGAAAAGTTGCCAGGCGTCTAAATCATCAACTTCTTCCAGTGAGTGGAGAAAGCAGATGCTCGATCCAAGTTTCTCATTTAGGAACACTCTTTGGCGCTCCTCTTTGGGGATTCCCCGGTCGATCAGGAAGTCGTGGATGAGCAAAGTGATTGCCATATCGGCGCAAATAGGGCCGACTTGAGGCTTTTTTGCTAGGTCAGAGATTTTTTGCTTATCAAAACCTCCATGGACCTTCCCGAGCTTCCAGAAAGGGGCGTAGACATCGTAGGCGTCATACCCTTTTTCATTTTTATCTAGACTTATCCTTTGGAGTAGGATCTCCCTCTCAAATAGCTTGGCTCCCTTCTCTCCTAGCAAGATTTTACGCTCAAAGAGGATTGGAAAGGATTGGAAGTTGTATCGGATCCCCGTTTCACTCCAGTTGAGTTCTGGATGAAGATGGACCCCCTCTCCTTCATTTAAGAAAATACACTCTAACTCGTTGCCCGCCTTACGGATCTTCAGGGGGATTGTATGCCCTTCGTTTTGGATCCCTCCTACATACCCCATCGGGGTGTAGACAGCCTCCTTGGCTTTGAGTTCATGTTCAATCTGCTTGAGGGTCATCTCAGCCGCTTTTAGGAAGTTGGCAGGGTTTGTCTTTTGATATCTTTTAAGAGTTTCTCCATACTCCCCCAAGACCATACGGAGGTCTTCGAGGTCTTTTTTTCGAATCTTTAGAGGGAGAATCTCTCCCTTCCCCTCGATCCAGCATGAGAGGACATCGATCCAATAGTTGGCACTTAAAAGAGAAGAATGCCCCTCTATCTTGGTATTTTGGAGGGCTGCAGGAGCAAGCCTTTGCCCGTATTGCCTCTTCTCTACCTGGTACCACGTTTTGGCCTCTTCGATCACCTCATCTGCCGAAAATGGAGAGTGCTCAAGGGAAGAAGCATCTTGGGACTTCTCCTCCTCTCTCCTCTTTTGTGGGGGTCGGGATTTACCTGAAATGATATCCGAAATAAAGCTCATGCGGATATTATAAACAAAGTTCTTTAATTTCTGATTAAGAAATTGGTTTTTCCGTAAAACACAGGGAAAGTTTGCTCCTCTCCCACACAAGTTGCTACCTCACCACAGTGACTTAAACAAAACGTGTTTGAATTTTATTTATTACCACAGAGAACACAGAGAACACAGAGAACGCAGAGAGCACAGAGAAAAACAATCCTCTCTCTGTGTCCTCTGTGACCTCTGTGGTTGTAAAAAAATACTAAATAGGGATCTATGTAAAACTGATGTTTGCATAGCATGGTGGCAGGATGAAAAAAGCCGAAAGTCGAGCTCTGTGACCTCTGTGGTTGTA
>JAAKFR010000086.1 GCA_011064985.1 Chlamydiota bacterium | reverse complement strand
GCATGGTGGCAGGATGAAAAAAGCCGAAAGTCGAGCTCTGTGACCTCTGTGGTTGTAAAAAAATACTAAATAGGGATCTATGTAAAACTGATGTTTGCATAGCATGGTGGCAGGATGAAAAAAAGCCGAAAGTCGAGCTCTGTGACCTCTGTGGTGAAATTGGTTTTGTGAAAGTTAGGATATGTGCCCAGCTAGCAACTCGTGTTGTTTTACTGGAGGAGCTGTCTTCACTCCTATTGGCTTGAAAGGTATTCGAGAGGTTGTTAAAATCTTCTACTCTTTGTACAACAAAGAAAAAGCTCCAGGATCAAACAGAAAGGAAATCTATGCCCAGTGTGAAAGTTCGAATGGGAGAGGCGATTGACAAAGCCCTCCGTGCTCTTAAGAAAAAGCTTGATAAAGAAGGGGTGATGAAGACGGCCAAAGCGAACCGTTTTTATGACAAGCCCTCTGTAAAAAAACGTGCGAAGTCAAAGGCTGCCGCAAAATACCGTAATCGATGAGAACTATGGAATTCTATGAGGTATTAGGAGTTGCGAAGGGGGCCTCTCAAGATGAGATCAAGAAGGCCTACCGGAAACAAGCGCTCAAATACCACCCCGATAAAAACCCAGGAGATGCCGACGCCGAGGCTCGCTTTAAGGAGATCTCTGAGGCCTACGAGGTCCTCAGTGACTCGAAGAAGCGGGAGATGTACGACCGGTATGGGAAAGAGGGTGTATTCGCTGGGGCGGGAGGTCCTGGTGGGCCTCAAGGGTTTGGCTCCATGGATGACGCTCTCCGTACCTTTATGGACGCCTTCGGAGGCATGGGTGGGGGAGAATCGATTTTCGATACCCTCTTTGGAGGGGGCATGGGAGGTGGTCCCGGTGGGGGAACCCGTGCTCGTCAGGGAGCAAGTAAGAAGGCGACTGTCCGCATCTCCTTTGAGGAGGCGGCCAAGGGGGTTGAAAAAGAGCTTGCAATTACCCGATACATGACTTGTAACACCTGTGAGGGGAGTGGCGCTGCCAGCGCCAAAGGGGTAAAAACTTGCTCCCAGTGTAAGGGGAGCGGCCAGGTGTTCCAAACACGTGGATTCTTCAGTATGTCCTCTACGTGCCCCCGTTGCGGTGGCACAGGGAAAGAGATCACAGACCCTTGCAAAGATTGTAGGGGGCAGGGGCGCGTGCGAGAGAAGCAACACGTGAAGGTTCATATCCCAGCAGGAGTCGACTCTGGGATGCGTCTGAAAATGAGTGGCTATGGGGATGCAGGAGAAGAGGGAGGGCCTCCCGGAGATCTCTATGTCTTCATCGATGTAGCTCCTCATCCTGTCTTTGAGAGGGATGGAGATAATCTCTTTCTCGATCTGCCGATTGGCTTCTCAGATGCTGCTCTTGGTTCGAAAAAGGATATCCCTACCTTGGAAGGGAGTTCTCGTCTGACAATCCCTGAAGGGACCCAGAGTGGGAAACTCTTTCGCATCCGAGGAAAAGGATTCCCAAATGTCCATGGGAGGGGGAGAGGCGATCTTATTGTGAGAGCGACCGTCGAGACTCCGACCCATCTGACAGAGAGTCAAAAAGAGATGCTCGAAGCCTTTGGCGAGACTGAGGGGATCGATAATCTTCCTCAAAAGAAGAACTTCGTTGAGAAGTTAAAATCCTTTTTTTCTGATTTTTCTATATGAGTTTAAACACCCAAAAAACAACTCCTCTTACGGAGAAACTTGACACCTTGTATCTCCTCTATCTCTCTCGGTTTGCCGATGAGAAGATGGCCAGGCTTTCAAAGCAAAATAAGGGAGGGACATTTCAGCTCTCTTCTGCTGGACACGAGCTTGTCGGGGTGGTTTCTGGAAAAAGTCTGCTTTCAGGGAAAGATTGGGGGTTCCCCTACTACCGGGACCAAGGGTTTGCTCTTGGGATCGGTTGTGATTTGACCGAGCTTTTCGGAGTTTTTTTAGGGCGGGTCACCAAAAACCACTCTTCTGGGCGGATGATGCCCCACCACTACTCTGATCGAGACCTTCGCATTCCATGTCAGTCGAGCGTGGTTGGCTCACAGTTTTTGCAGGCAGCAGGTAAGGGATGGGCGATTCGCAATCTTGGGAAAAAAGAGGTTGTCTATGTTTCTGGGGGGGATGGATCGACATCTCAAGGCGATTTTCACGAGGCTCTTAATTTCTCTTGCATCCACAAGCTCCCCGTGATTTTTGTGATCCACAACAACGGATGGGCGATCTCGGTTCCCATCGAAGAACAAACAGCTGGTGGCTCTCTTGTCGACATGGCTAGGGGGTATGCTGGGCTTGCTGTCCACGAGGTTGATGGAACTGACTATACCTCTTTTTCAGAGGCTTTTGAGGCGGGAGTTACCAAAGGGCGTGAGCAAGAGGGGCCAACTCTCATCATGGCTCATATCCCCCGTTTAGCGGCCCATAGCAACAGTGACGACCCGAAAAAATACCAGCCTGTTGAAGAATTTGAGAAAGAGAAAGAGCGTGATCCGATCACAAAGCTGGAAAACGAGCTTAGCGGTGAAGACCTGAACTCTTTGCGCGAGGATGCGCACCAGGTTGTTGAGGAGGCTGCCCTTGCAGCTGAAAAGCTCCCATTTCCTGAAAAGGGGAGCAGCCGCTTCCACATCTTTTCTCCTTATTCACCACCAGCCCCTCTCTCCTCACAACCTGCTGAAGGAGAGAAAATCGTTATGATGGATGGTATCAATCATGCGATCAATGAAGAGATGGAGCTCGATCCCCATGTCGTCGTCTTTGGACAAGATGTCGCCCATGGAAAAGGGGGCGTTTTTGGGATTACCCGCGGCCTTACCGAGAAATTTGGGAAAAACCGATGCTTCAATACCCCTCTTGCCGAGTCGACGATTGTTGGTTTAGCCATTGGAATGGGTTTTGATGGGATCCACAAGCCTGTTGCTGAAGTCCAATTTGCTGACTACCTATGGACCGGAATCAACCAACTGTTCAACGAAGCTTCAAGTATCCACTACCGCTCTAACGGGGAGTGGGAGGTGCCGATCGTCCTCAGAATGCCCTACGGAGGGTATATCCAAGGGGGGCCTTACCATTCTCAGAGTATCGAAGGGTTTTTGTCTCACTGTCCAGGACTTAAAGTTGTGATTCCGAGTAACGCCGCAGATGCAAAAGGGCTTATGAAAACAGCAATTCGTGATCCAAACCCCGTCGTCTTTTTGGAACACAAAGCCCTTTACCGGCAGCAGAAGTTCTGCGCCCGCCCCGAACCTGGCAAAGAGTACCTCCTCCCCTTTGGTGAGGCAAATATCGTCCGAAAAGGGAGTGGCTTGACCCTCGTCTGCTGGGGGATGATGGTCGTGATGGCGTGGGAAGCTGCAAAGAAACTTGCTCTTGAGGGGATTTCTGTTGAGGTGATCGATCTACGCACTCTTGTCCCTTTAGATACTGCTACGATATTAGAGTCTGTCAAGAAGACTGGGAAGCTCTTAATCGCTCATGAGGCGCCGAGAAGTGGAGGTTTTGGGGCAGAGGTGGCTGCCAGAGTAGCAGAGGAAGCTTTTGAATACCTCGACGGACCGATCCACAGACTAGGGGGGCTGGAATGCGCTGTTCCCTACAGCAAACCACTTGAAAATGAGGTACTTCCTCAACCTGCCGATCTCGAAGCCGAGATCCGTCGCCTCGCTAAATACTAGTGAGTCTAGGTTGTTATAAAAAAATAAACGCAGAGAAAGCAGAGAAACGTAAAGGCACAGAGGAAAGAGAGATAGCATCTGAAGTTCACGTATAAGAATCCAGAAGTGCTTTACCAAGGGAATCGGGTCGATCTTCTATCGATTGAGACGACTCATCCGGATGGGGGAAGTGTCCGGAGGGAGGTGGTGTCGCATCCTGGGGCAGTTGTCATTCTACCAATGTTAGATGAGGATACTGTTCTGTTGATTCGTAATGAGCGGCCTTGTGTGCTTGAAACTCTTTGGGAACTGCCAGCAGGGACTCTTGAGGCGGGGGAAGAGCCAATCGCTTGTGCAGCAAGAGAGCTTGAGGAGGAGACCGGGTACCGGGCTGCTTCCCTGGAGCCTCTGCTAGAGTTTTATACCTCTCCCGGCTTTTGCAACGAGCTCCTCTATATCTTTCTTGCGAAAGATCTTTCGTTTGTTGGCCAAAATCTCGATGAGACAGAGAAGATCGAGGTTGTGCCGACTTCTCTTCCTTCTGCTCTAGAGATGATCACAGATGGGACTATTCGTGACGGCAAAACCATCGCCTCCCTCCTCTTCTTCATTCACAGATAATCAATAGGGTGTAACCCAAATCGGTTAAAGGTCCAAGTTCCCATCCTCAGGCACAAAGTAGGTGGTGATCCTATCATCCTGTTTTTATTTTTTAGACGTTATGCTGTTTCGATCCGGGTTTGGAGGATATGTTCTTTGTAGAGGAGAGCAGTGAGGAGGAGGAGAGGGAGGTAGAGGGCGGTGATCCAAGGAGAGAGGGTCTCGAGGTAGAGGTTGGGGAGCGAGAGGGGTGGATGTTCGGAGATTTTGAGGAGCCAGGAGGAGTAATAGCCGTTTATGGTGTGGAGCCAGGGGCCGAAAAGTTCGCCCAGGAGGAGAAGGAGGAGGGCGAATGAGGCGAGGAAGGGGAAGAAGAGGTTGTAGAGGAGGCTATTGAACGAGAGGATGTGGAAGTAGGTGAGAAGGAGAGGGCAAAGGGAGAGGTGGACGGCAAGAGAGAGGGCAAAGGCCTCCCGAAAAAGGGCTCCAAATAGGTAGAGGAGCTGGGTATGGAACCTTTTTTCCAAGACCTCTTTGAGGGGGAGTTTAGGGAGCCATTTTTGTAGAGTCTTGTCGAGAGGGGTGTAGAGGAGGAGAATACCGCCGGTTGCGAGGAAACTCAACTGGAAGCTCACGGTGGTTGCAGATACCGGGTTAATGAGGCAGGAGAAGCAAAGAGCCCCTCCTAGGGCATTGAGAGGGGAGATAGGCCTCTCTAATATCTGTCCTAGAAAGAAGAGGGTAAGGGCAATGTAGGCTCGTACGACTGAGGGTGAATCTCCGATATAGAGAAGGTAGAGGGTTGTGACGAGGATGAGGAGAACCGCTTCGAATTTTGCTGGGAGAAAGATCCGGAAGAGGAGGTGGAAGAAGCAGGTAATCAGAGCAAAATGGAAGCCTGAGATCGCCATGATGTGAGAGACTCCCAGCTTAGATAGTTCTTCTCGAAGGGTTCGATCTTCTAGATTTCCCGTCGCCAGTCCTTTGAGGAAGGCGGCGGCTTTTTTTTGGGAGACCGCTTTTTCGATCCGTTTTCCAATTGCTTTTTTTTGCTCAAAGCGCCACTTGGTTAAAGAGATGTGTCTTTTAAGAGGTCTCCAAGGTTCTAGGGGTTTGATTCGGTAGAATCGCCCCTCTTTGGTTTGAGCAATTCCCTTGATTTGGTAGGTTGTGTTTGGATTGAGGGGTTCGGGTGAGTAGAGGGTTGCATGGAGCTTTCCTTCTTTTGTTTTGAGGGTGCCACGATAGGTCCATCCTTGCGAGAATCGATCGATTTCCGTTACTTGGTTAGAAGAGAATTTCCCCTCGAGATAAGTTCCTGAAGAGGGAAAAGTGTGCGTGATTTGGAGATAGGGAAGAGGAAAAAGGAAGAGGAAGAGAAGGAGGGGAAATCGTTTGCTAGGAGTGAAGGGGAGAAGGAGAAGGAAGGGAGCAAGGGCCCAAGGGGTTTGCAAAGCAAAGAGGATCCCGAGAAAAAGGAGAAGTCCTCCTAGCAATAGAGGGTTTTTCTCCCAAGCGTGTACAAACATTGCCTTCATTGCTTTAAAATTTTATACTGTTTGGGTATATGACTGAAGAGAATCCTGAAAAATATTCCTCCCTTTTTCATCAAGTGTTCCCCTTACACGAAGTGGGCGGGAAATGGGAAGAGCTTTCAAAGAAGATCCCTCTCTTGCCAAGAGGGTGGTTTGAGCTGAGTTGTTTACCACGCGAGGATCGGGTCGAGTTCACTCGGGACTATTGGCTCACTAAGCTCCCCTTTGTTTGTCCAAGAGGACACTTGTTAGAAGAGCGTTTAGCACAATTTTTCGCCACTTGTGATGATGTGGGTGTTTTTTTGACTCAGGAGAAACCCAATAGCCCGTTTTCAGTCCATATGGTCTACATGTTGGAGGACGATGTGGGATTTTTTCAAGGTGGACCCCCTGCTTCAGATGAGACAGTAGCTCTTGTACAAAAGCAATTCCAATCGTTTACCTTGCCGCCTGATTATCTCGCATTCCTCCAGATTCACGATGGGTTTAGCAAGTACACAGATACGGGTTTGATCAAAACCAAAAATCTCGTCCGGACCTACCAACACCTGCAACATATCCTCTCAGAGGATCTCCTAGTTCGACCAGATGGAGAGATCCTCAACCCTTCGAGTCTCATCCCTTTTTACGAGTCATTTGGTCTCCATTGCTACCAATGCTTCCATACTGGATGGCACCCGGGTGATGAGATCGGTAATGTCTATTTTACTGAGTATGAAATGACGATTAGCAACTATCTCGATGAGGAGAAGCTTGAGGAGAATCTCGCTTTTACCACTTTCTTGAGTTGGCTCGTTTTTTATCTCGAAGATATCTCACCTATTAGAGCATCAGATGTACACGGTGCATGATTTTTATAAACAGTTGGGGAAAAGGCTTGAGATCAAGCTTTGCGCAGGGAATGAAGGACTATCACGGAAAATCTCAGTTCCTGAAGCCCACCGCGCTGGCCTTGCCCTTTCTGGGCATTTGAAGTACTTTGCCAAAAAGCGAATTGTGATTTTGGGAAAAGCAGAAAGTGAGTATCTGAAGGGAGAGAACTCTTTGAATCGGAGAAAAATCCTTGAGCCGATCCTTACACCGGAACTCCCAGCTGTAATCTTGGCTCGTCGTCTTCTTCCCCCTAAAGAACTCTTCGATCTCTGTGAGGAGAGAAAGATTCCTCTATTCCGTTCTCCACTTCCCACAATGCGTTTGATAGGCAGTCTGGCCCATTTCCTCGCAGATGAATTTGCTCCTAGTTTGACCTATCATGGTTCTTTAGTTGAGGTCTATGGGGTAGGGGTATTGATCCAGGGTGACTCATCAGTGGGAAAAAGTGAGGCGGCTTTGGGCTTACTCGAGAGAGGGCATCATCTTGTCTCTGATGATGTTGTGAAAGTGAAGAGAAGAGAGGGGTATCTAGAAGGGTTTGGAATTGAAATCTCCCGTCACCATATGGAGATACGGGGCATTGGTATTATCAATGTAGCCAACCTATATGGTGCCGTCTGTGTAAGAGAAAAGAAAAGTCTTGATATTGTCGTCAAGTTGGAAGTATGGGATGATGTTCACCCGTATGATCGCTTAGGGGTAGAAGATAAGATGATCAATCTGTTAGATGTGGAGATCCCATTCCATCTTCTCCCTGTGAAGCCGGGCCGTGACGTCGTCCTTTTGTTGGAGACGATTGCCTTGAATCACAGATTGAAAAAAATGGGGTACCACTCTGCAAAAGAATTTGAAGCCAATCTCCTCAAGGCTATGGAGAGGAAGTCATAATGGAAGAAAAAGAGCGTTCTGATTCGGAAAAAGACGAAACTTTTTTTAAAAGAGTCCGTGTTGAGAACCGGCTTGGACTCCATACCCGCCCTTCTACTGTGATTGTCAAACTTTTGCAGGGGTGTAAGAATGAGGTTTTTTTTACTCATAAAGAGCAAAGAGTCAATGCTAAGAGCATTCTCAGCCTCCTTATGCTTGCTGTGCAAAAAGATGGTGAAATTCTCCTTGAAGTAACAGGGGAAGACGCTTCTCAGCTGATCGACCTTCTTGTAGAAACTTTTCGAAACAAGTTTGGTGAGGAGAGCTCCTGTGGAGGGTAGAAAAAAAGGGATAGAGCTTCATCTTAAAGGGTATCCGATCTGTCCAGGAGTTGCCATTGCTCGCCCCTTTTTTTTCCAAACTCCTGAGGAGAACGTCCCTGAATTTTCTGTACCTCATGAGAAAATCGACGATGAGGTAAAACGGTATTACCGTGCTTTGAAAAATTCGAGAAAAGATCTTCTCTTTCTCCAAACAAGATTGAAAAAGGAGGGGGGCGTTGAGGCTGCTGACATTCTCGACTCACACATCGAGATGATGCGAGATCCGATGATGACAGAACAAGTGGAAGAGGAGATCCGTTCCAAAAAGAAGAACACCGAATACGCATTTAAATCGGTCATATTAGAATATGAACAGAAGTTTAGCAAAATCAACGACAACTTTTTCCAAGAGAGAGTCAAAGATTTCCAGGATATCTCTCGGCGGGTGATTGGTCATTTGCGTAAAGTAGGAAAATGTTCTCTCACGACTCTATCAAGAGCTTGCATTGTCTTTGCCCACGAGCTTTCTCCTTCCAATACCGTTGAGGCTAGGACTGACCTAATCGAGGCCTTTGTCACGAGGAGCGGAGCTGAGACCTCCCATGTCGCAATTATTGCCCGAGCAAAAGGGATCCCGTTTGTTTCTAATGTAGATTTTCCAGATCTTTCTCTCTCCTTACCTCCTCAAGTCATTGTTGATGGGGAGGTTGGAGAAGTAATCATCAATCCTAACAAAGAGACGATCCGTTTTTTTCAGCAAAAGATCGACCAAAGAAAAAGCGAGATAAAAGGACTTAGAAAATCGAGAATTCTTGCTCCCTCAACTTCTGATGGGGTGAAGATGCACCTCTCTGCTAATGTCGAGATGGACGATGACTATGCCCCCTTGTTGGAGTATGGAGCAGAGGGGATCGGACTTTTTCGCACCGAGTATCTCTACTTAGCCCATGATACCTTTCCCTCTGAAGACGAGCAGTTCCTTGTCTACAAAAAGATGGTAGAAAGTGTTGGAGAGTACGCATCGATCATTCGAACCTTTGATATCGGAGGGGATAAACTTGGCAATGTCCATATCAGTAGATACGAGAAAAACCCCTATCTAGGATGTAGGGCTATTCGGCTGATGCTAAGGGAGCGGGCTATTTTCAAAACCCAAATCCGGGCGATCTTGCGAGCGAGTGCTTTTGGAGAGCTTGCGATTATCTTTCCGATGATCTCGGGGGTTGCTGAGCTCCGTTCTGCTAAGGAAGTGATCGAAGAGGTAAAAAGCGACCTTCTCCAAGAGGGGGTCCCCTTCGCCCGGAAGATTCCAATTGGCTGTATGATCGAAGTGCCATCTGCTGCTGTAACAGCAGATCTTCTTGCCAAAGAGTGCGATTTTTTCTCGATCGGAACGAATGATCTTGTCCAGTATGCCCTAGCAGTTGATCGTGGAAATCCTTCGATGAGCTATCTCTACAACCCTGCTGACCCGAGTATTCTCCGCATGATCAAAATGGTGGTCGACGAGGCAAAAAAGGCGAATATTGCCGTTTCGGTGTGTGGGGAGGTCGCTGCCGATCCCCACTTTGTCCCCTTACTACTAGGAATGGGAATTCACGAGCTTTCCCTCTCCCCATCCTCGATCCCCATAATCAAGAATGTGATCCGCCACCTCTCGATCGTTGAGGCCCAAAAGCTTGCTGCCCACGCCCTCACTCTCACGACCCCCTTAGAAGTAGAAGAGGCACTACTTGCCCTCTACCAAACCATCGCCTCCCGCTTTAGTTCGAGTTAAACAGCAACGGTTGGGTGACTTTTGGCTGCTTTTCGCCCCACTTGAACAATCGCTCGCTTGCTGTATCAGTAAATACTATCTACGCTCGCGATTGTCCAATTGGAACGAAAATCCCCAAAAGCTCT
>JAAKFR010000085.1 GCA_011064985.1 Chlamydiota bacterium | reverse complement strand
TGAAAACATGTATCGCTTTTGCAAACGGATTTGGTGGAAAAATTGTCATTGGAGTTGAAGATCAAACTCGCAAAATACTCGGAATTACAGATAAAGAACGAGATCAGATATATGATGAATTCCCTAATTCCCTTTATGACTCAGTGAAACCGACCCTCATACCGAGCATTTGGGAAAAAAATTATGGTGATCTTTCCGTAATATGCATTGAAATGCCCCAAAGCCCTAAAAAGCCCTATTTCCTCGAATCAGAAGGTCCTACAAAGGGAGTTTACGTACGAATTGGGACCAGCACCCGAAGAGCCAATCAAGAATATATTGAAGATTTAGTAAGAGAAGGTCACCGCACGACATTTGATGAAGAACCCATCTACTCCCAGACAGAGATTCTGTCAAAAGCAAGATTAACTACATTTTACGGGAAAAATATAGAGGAGAAGAGACTGCTTGCTGACAAAGTGATCACTCCCTCCCCAGCAAATCATGATCGTTCCATTCCCACAGTGACTGGCGTGTTATTTTTTGCAGAGGAACCGGAAAAGTGGATCCCAGAGGCCGTTATTTTGGTAACCCAATTCAAAGGGAGTCAAGGGAGACAGATTCTACAAACACGTGAATTGAAAGGACCTATCAACGCATTAGCAGAAGAGGCCTTAGAGTTGCTCTCTTCCTGGCTTGAAAGAGATTTCCATCTAGATCGTGTTTATCTTAAGGGAAATCTTCCCCTCCCCAAAGAAGCTCTAAGAGAAGCGATCATCAACGCACTGATTCACAGAAAATACTCCATCCCAGGAGCGATCAAAATTGCTTTATATGAAGATCGATGTGAGATTTTCAACCCGGGGTGCTTTCCTGGAGTTGTTGAACTCTCAAACTTAGGAGATGGGATTACCTACTTGCGGAATCCCCATCTTGCACGTATTGCCAGGAAAATGCGCTTGGTAGAAAAACTGGGATCTGGAATACGCCTGATTTTTGACTCTTGTAAAAAAGTTCATTTAGAAAAACCTGAATATACTGAAGGGGGAGACTACGTAAAACTCACCTTTTTCTTTGCAGGTACCAAACAATCCCATGAAACAGATGAAGAGATCATTCTTCGCACAGCAAAAACAAAAGGAGAACTTACCATCAAAGAAGCGACGCAACTGCTAAACATCTCTCGAAATACTGCGACAAGAAAAATGAACGAGCTGATCAAAAAGAAGAAAATGCGCCGCTCCGGCCGTGGCCCTGCCGTCCGCTACCACCCAGTACATTAATTTGTTCTAGAGATAGGTTATTTGGGGCAGCAGTTGCGGGCGCAGGTCCCGCGGACGAGCATACAGGATGAGGTAGGGACAAACTCGAGGAGGATGGAGACGATTGCAGCGATCCAGTCATCCCGGCGATTGGGGGCGGGGAGGCGGTAGGCTTCGAGTCCTTTCTGAGTGATGAGGGGAAGGTACTCTCGCTCAATTTCAAACAGAGTTTCGATGTGGTCTGAAGTGAAGCTAATAGGGATAAATAGGACGTGTTTCCTCCCTTCGTTCCAGAGCTCGATTTCCTCGCAGGCGTCTTGGGTATAGGGACGGAGCCACTCACCTGGCCCAAATTTCGACTGGAAGCAAAGCCTCCCCAAAGCCTCAGGGAAGGCCTCCATCACTTTCTGAAAAGAAGCTCGACACTCGTACTCGTAGAGGTCGCCCGTATCGACAAACGAGCGGGGAATGCCGTGAGCTGAGAAAAGAAGTACTACGTCTTCTTCAGCGAGTTGTTTCTCCTCCAAAAACTCTCGTATAATCTTTTGGAAAACACCTGCAAATGCCGGGTGAGTGGGATAGGATTTGCACCACTTGAGTTTTTTTCGTGCGGTTGGGATGAGCTTTTCTTGGAAAAATCTGGCGATACTCCCTGTTGTGGCATACGTAAACTGCGGAAACATTGGGAAGACCCGGATTTCGGGATGGGCAAACTTTTCGATTGCGGCAAGTGAGGCGGCATGGGTCTCTGGCAAATAACGATGAAATGTAAAGACCGGGGCATCGAGCCGCTTGCGCAGTTCTTCAGCAACATATTCCGTATCGGCAAATATGGGGGAGCCTCCTCCGATTTCGTCATAGTCATGGGAGACTTTTTTGGCCCGTTTCTTGGCGATTCTGTTAAATAGAAGATTATGAATAGGCTGAGGGAATTTTGTCCGCACGACATCCTTGTCAGTGAGAAGAGCACGCAAAAAAGGCTCCACTTCACTAAGAGTGCGAGGACCTCCAAAATTGACGAGTAAGTAGCCGACTTCTGACATACGAAGCAGTTAAGAGGATCGAATCATTTTCTTCAAACATGTTTTTTGTGTAAGATGCGGATATGGTACGATTTTTGCGAACTTGTGTGTTGGCCTTGGCCATTTTTGCGGGAGAATCCCTCTCTGCTGATGGGTACTCAATTGGAAGAGATCCGAGCTGGGCCCCGTTACAAGTCGATACTTTCCAAGATCCCCTCAATGCTTTTACCAATGCCCTTACCCAGGCGATTGCCAAGAAAGAGGGGATGTTCCTACGTCTATTCGATGTAAGTACTATAAATCTCTTCTACAATCTCGACAGTAGAGAGGTCGATGCAATCCTCTCCTCTCTTCCTCCCTCAGATGTCACCCAGGATCGCTACTCCTTCTCCGACCCCTTACTTATGTTAGGACCCGTTCTTGTCGTGCGAGAGAATTCCCCTGCAACTTCGCTTGCTGATCTTGGGGGAAAAATTGTGGCGGTCAACCAATTCGATAACTCAGTCTTAGTGGTCCAAGATTACCCCACGATTGTCATCCGCTACTATAAGAATATGCCTAATGCTCTAGATGACCTCTCTAATAGCAAGGTAGATGGCGTCTTACTGGCTACTTTAGAGGCTCATGCTCTGATTCCTGCTCGTTACCAAGATGAGGTGAAGATCGTCAGCGGGCCTTTAACTGATCGAGCGATTCGGTTGCTTACTCTTGAAGGGGAAAACGAGGGGCTTATCACGAAATTCAATAAAGGCCTTTCGGCCCTAGAAAAAGAGAGCCTCTACACTTCCCTCCGCCACCTCTACAACATAAAATAATTTGAGAACAAGAGTTGGAGAGTGATCCTGGATATCCTGTTTTTTTATGATGTTATTTTTTGAAAATGGAGTTTAATTCACTGATTGTCTATAATGTTTGGCGAAAAAGGGGATTTTTATGAACATGCCTCCTGATGAAGATTTGATTTTGACTTCTCCTGTGCATCAGGATAGTAGCACGAATATTCCTGACGCTCCAAATAGCAAGAGGGGTGGTGTAGATGAGAGTTCGTCATCTTGCTGGGGGCGGATGTTTACTTCTGGGAAGCCCTCTAAAAAAACTCTTTTTATGACTGCTTCAGCGGTTGGCCTGATCTTATTCACCATTGGATTGGTTGCTCTTGCCGGATGCTACGCCCCTCAGACTTCCACAGCAGATTGGATCAAGATTCTTCACGCAGCTCACAAGGTTACAGTTGCAGCCGCTTCTGCACTTGCAACCAATCCCGTTCTTCTCTCCATGATAGTCCTAGGAATAGGATCTGGCCTCACTTTTGGTGGGGTGGCAGGAGCTATGGTCGAAAAATGTAGACCTTAGCTTGAAACACGAAGGGTCGATTCTTTGTAAATCGCCTCCACCTCAGCAAGAATCGTAGGGTCGATGGGACACTTCTCGATTTTCCAAATCTCTTCAACGTAATTTTTGATCGATTCGTCCGCTGAGAAGGGGCCCATTCCGGCTATATTGTGAAGAGCACATTCGGCCCATTTCGATTTGTCTTGGTAAAATAGTTCAACCCGTTTTTGCATCTCGTAATAGGCAGGGAGGTCGTATAAAACAAAAAAACGGTCGGCTTTTTGCCCCCCAAATCCAAGTAGAAGGGCGTCAGAAAGGATGCTAAAAGCCTCTCTCTCCGCTTCACTTTGGACAAATGTGTCATCTTTAAGGGAGTCGACCGCCCGCTTGATCTTGGGGTGAGAAGAGTAGACATCCCAAGGGTTGTATGAATCGTGCCTTCGCATCTCCTCAAGCTCTCCAACGCTTGCCCCAAAGGAAAAGGGCCACCAGGGCTCTTTGATCGATTCTCGCATCTCGATATTCGCCCCGTCTTCAGTTCCAATAGTAAGAGCACCATTGATTGTAAGTTTCATATTCCCCGTTCCAGAGGCCTCCATTCCAGCTGTAGAGATTTGCTCCGAGAGTTCAGCAGCAGGGATAATTGCCTCGGCACGGGTTACAGAATAGTTTTCCACAAAAACGATTTTCAACTGATCTTGAATTGCTGGGTCATGGTTCACTCGTCTTGCAACGCAAGAGATGAGTTGTAGAATGTTTTTCGCAATGAGATAGCCTGCTGCAGCCTTTCCCGAAAAGATCACTGTCCTTTTGATCGTGCGACTTGTAGGATTCTCCAAAAGGTCGAAATAGGTCATGATCAGGTGAAGGACATTCATCAATTGCCGCTTGTATTCATGAACTCTTTTGATCTGGACATCGAAAAGAGAGTCAGGATCGAGGGAAGTGGGCTCTTTTAGAAGAGGATTTCCAAAAAGATCGCGTGCTGGAACAAGCCGGTGGAGGTAATGGATGAAACGTTCTTTATTCTGTCTCTTGATCTCTAAGAATTCTTGTTGGGTTGTGGAGTCAGAAGCGTAGTCACGGATCTGCTTGATTTGAGAAAAATCTGTAAGCCACTCTCTCCCTATCCGTTTATCTAGAAATTCTGAAAGATGGGGGTTGCAGTGCCAAAGCCAATGCCTTTGGGTCACCCCATTGGTCACGAAGGTAAATTTTTCTGGATACATCTCGTTGAAGCGAGGGAAGACCTTCTCCTTTAAGAGCTCACCGTGAAGGCGAGCAACCCCGTTGATCTTATGCGATCCATAAATGGCCAGATGGGCCATGTTGATTTGCCCTCCTTCGATGATCGACATCTCACGAACCCGTTTTTCATCGGTGGGGAAACGCTTCCGAACCTCCTGACAGAGTCTCTCATTGATTTTTTCGATGATGGCAAATTGCCTAGGAAGGAGGTAAGCAAGCCGATCACGATTCCACTTCTCTAAAGCTTCTGAAAGAATTGTGTGGTTGGTAAATCCTACCACCGCCTGGGTCCACTCCCAAGCCTCCTCAAAGCGTGCATTGTGGACTTGGGTCAAGATACGTATCAGCTCTGGAATGACAAGAGTGGGGTGGGTGTCATTGATCTGGATGCGAGTCTTCTCAGCAAAATTCGATAGATCTGGATAGACACTTAGGTGCCTTTCAAGAATATCTTGCAAAGAGGCTGATACAAGGAGAAATTCTTGCTTAAGGCGGATCCTTTTTCCCGTTTCGTGATTGTCATTGGGATACAAGACATCGGTTATGGCGGTGTTTTCAGCAGCTGGGCCGATTTGTCCCGCATTGTATCTTTGGAGATGGAAGTTGTGGGGCGACTCCTTGGTCGACCAGAGCCGTAAAGTAGCCACACTGAAGTGTTGATTTTGTGCAAATCCAATAATCGGAAAATCGAAGGGAAGAGCCCGCACCTCTTCAAAATCGTGTAACTCATAGATCTTCTCTCCATGAATATTCTGCTTCTCTTTCGCAACTCCCGCAAACTTCACGGTACGGGCATTCCCATCATTCCGAAGAGACCACGGGTTCTCATTGAGGAGCCAACAGTCGGGCTTTTCCACCTGTACCCCTCCCCAAATCTGCTGCTCGAATATTCCGTATTGGTACCTCAGCCCATACCCCATTGCAGGGTACTTCTGAGTAGCTAGAGAATCTAGAAAACAGGAGGCAAGCCTCCCTAAACCCCCATTTCCCAAACCTGGATCAGGTTCGAGGAGGAGGGTTTCATGATAAGAGTATCCCAACTCCTCCATCACAAGCTTCATCAAATCGTGGGCATGGAGGTTGGAGATGTTGTTGACAAGCATCCTTCCGGGTAAATACTCCATCGAAAGATAGTAGAGTTTCCGCACTCTTTTTTCTCTAATCGTCTGCATTGTGGCGGCCCAATTGACCATGATGCGCTCTCTTAATGCAAGGGAGACAGCCTGAAATATTTCCCAAGGATAAGCCTTTTTGGGCGTACGCCCCATATTGGTGATCAAATAGTGACGCACTTTTTGCGCGACGATTTCTGCTTGGTCCTTGAGATCCTTGTCTCCTTCCACTACACTCTCCTAAACATGTTTCCCCTTTACCCTTCATACCTTTTTGGGAGGATTATGAAAAGCTACCATCTCACTTTATGGGGAGTTCTCCTGTTTTTTTTCGGAGTCATGGCTTTTGTTGTGACCCTAGCCTTTTTGAGAGAATCAAACGCAACAGGGCACGATCCTGCCCAAATCGCCCATCTCCGTCGAGAGGGAGAGAGAAAATGACCCTCTTTTTTACTCTTCTTCCCCTCTACCTTTTGGGAAATTTTCACTGCGCCGGGATGTGTGGACCCCTTGTCATGCTCCTCTCATCCTCCCCTTACCGATGGCTCTACTTCCCCGGACGCCTCCTCTCTTTTACCTTAGCAGGCCTCCTTGCCGCAGAGATCGGCATGTGGCTCTTTCTCTCTTTAGAAAAGATCTATCTTCCAGCCATTGTCTCAATTGCTTCCGGAGGGATGATCCTCCTCTTGGGAGGGCTCCAACTCTTTTCGCTCTCTCTCCCCAATTTCTTAGGGAACCCAGCAGCCTCTCTTGCCCAAAAAATCACCCCCTTACTCACCCAAAACACCCCAAGAGGTGTCTTTCTCTTTGGGATGGGAACCCTCCTCCTCCCTTGCGGCCAAACTCTTCTTGTCTTCTCCGCTTGCGCCCTTGAGGGAAAGCCGCTCTCAGGACTCCTCAATGGATTCTTCTTTGCCCTCCTCACAACCCCTAGCCTCATCGCCTCTCTTTACGCCACTCGCCTCTTTCCCAAAAAGCCTTCTCTCTACAAATATGGAATGGGTGGGGCGTTCATTCTCCTCGGTACCCTCCTCACCTTGAGAGGGATGGCCCACCTCTCCTGGATTCCCCATTGTACCCTCCCCCCCCACTCCTCAACCCACATCGTCCTGTTTTAAGCTTGCGTAAATTTAGAGAATGACTTTATGCTGGGCCCGAATTTTGAACTCAACGACGAGGTGTTGTCATGTTAAAAAAACTTACTACTTTCGCAATGCTCTTTTACGCTAGTGCTCTATTTGCTGATCAAGCTCCTGTTTTTGAGGAGATTGAGAAGCCAGAAACCGTCATCTCTTGTGCAGCTCCTCCCTTCGTAGGGAGTGACGATGAGCACAAGTGCACTGATGGCTCTTGCCAAACCTCCATACCTGCTGAAGAACCAATCTTTGAAAAAGATGAGGAAGCTCTTTCTCCAAAGGCGAGTTTCACTACTTGGAGCCGCTACAAAGCGAATTTTGGGATGGAAAAACTCCTTATCCGCTTTCCTCAAAAACCTGCTGTGAGCCAAAGCAATACCCTTCTTACTGCCTATGCCTATGACCAAGCGATTATGTATTCAGTAACTGGGTATTATCCCCCCATTGGAAACGTCGACTTCGACATCTGGTTTGAAGAGATCCTCTACAACGTCTCTTCTCACCCCTATACTCTTGTGAATCACTCGATCTATCCGGTAGATGGAGATTGGGTCTTGGATTATGTCGCCCATGACTATATCCAAAACCTCGTTCTAAAAGTACGTTCTGTTGTCACTCCATTCAATGCCTACACAGTGCAGTGTGTCAAACCTCAAGGAGCTCGGGACAACTTCGATTACTTTTTAGATAACTTTTGGATCCAGTGTGATTGTGATCATTAAAAAAACTTGATCCTTAAGAAAATCTAGTGTACTTCTCAGCATAGAACACAATTTTGTGCTGGGAGTTTTTTTATGGAAAAATACGAGCTTATCGTAATTGGATCGGGGCCTGCAGGAGAAAAGGCTGCGGTGAAAGCCGGGTATTTTGGACATAAGGTCGCTCTTATCGAAAGGGAACCCGTCTACGGTGGTGCTGGAGTGAATACCGGGACACTTCCTTCTAAAACTCTCAAGGAAACCGCTCTCTATCTATCAGGAAAATACGATAAAGGGCTCTATGGAGTCGACCGAGATATCGAGGGAGATGCGACGGTTGAAAACTTCATGTATCGGAAAAACTTCATCGTCCAAACCGAGTCAGAAGAAGTTCGTCACAACCTCCAACGCCACAAAGTCGATGTGTATCATGGAGTTGCCTCCCTCGTCGACCCCCACACGATCCACGTACAAGGCCCTAGGGAAGTGAATCTTCAAGCCGATTCGATCATCATCGCTACGGGATCTTACCCCTTCCATCCTGAGAACATCCCTTTTGACAACAAGCGGGTACACGACTCTACTTCCATCTTAAATATCACCCGCTTTCCTAAA
Source organism: Chlamydiota bacterium (assembly GCA_011064985.1). Taxonomy (GTDB): domain Bacteria; phylum Chlamydiota; class Chlamydiia; order Chlamydiales; family JAAKFR01; genus JAAKFR01. The sequence continues at coordinate 1,704 of JAAKFR010000085.1, read as the reverse complement.
TCGATCGCCGTTTTGGGGGCGGGAGTAATCGGATGTGAGTATGCGACGATCTTTTCCACCATGGGGACAAAAGTCTTCCTCATCAACAGGAGCGACCGGATCCTCCCCTTCATCGACCGAGAAGTCGTCTCTCATTTGATCGAATACATGGACTCCGACCAGATCGACCTTCTCTTCAACAAATCGGTGAAAAAACTCGATATTCCTGAATCAGAAAAAGAGATGATTGGAGTGGAACTCGAATCTGGAGAGGTTCTCCATGTCGACATGTTCCTTTTTGCAGCAGGAAGAAACGGCAATACAAAAGACCTTAACTTAGAGAAGGTGGGGATCAATGTCACCAAGAGAGAGGCGCTCGAAGTCAACGAAAAGTACCAAACCTCTGTCCCCCACATCTATGCGGTTGGTGATGTAATCGGCTTTCCTGCCCTTGCAAGCACGGGAATGGACCAAGGAAGAGTCGCAGTGGCCCACATTTTCCAAATCAAAGATATCGAGGAGATTGCCCCTATTCTCCCCTTTGGAATTTACACAGTACCCGAAATCTCTACTGCAGGAATTAGTGAGGAAGAAGCAAAAGAGAAGGGACTCTCCTACTGTACAGGAATTGCAAGACACAAGGATATGCCTCGCGGAAAGATCATGGGAGCAAAACGGGGGATGCTCAAGCTCGTATTCACAAGAGACGACCTCATCATCCGAGGGGTCCACATCTTCGGCCACCTGGCAACAGAGCTCATCCACCATGGCCTCAGTCTAATCGACGGGAAAAAGACCCTTCTCGACGTCATCGGCAAGGTCTACAACTACCCCACCCTCCACGACCTCTACAAATACGCCGCCTACGACGGCCTCGGCAACCTCTCCGGCCACAAACTCAAATAACTCTTCTCCTCAGCTTTCCAATAAGACTTCGTTTTATACACGTGCAGTCAAAAAAAGCAGTCCACTCATACCTACCATAGAGGGAGAAACTTCACCTCCTTCAGAGATGTGTGCTTCAACTGAATCCGAGGATTTCGGGTTAGAAGAAGAAGACCCATACATTGACTCCGTTTTTTCGCTTAACACCCCATCAGTTGAAGATTTCAAAGAAGAGCTTTCCTTAGACTGAGATGGTGTTGGTGTCAGTATGAGAGACGGCGTCAGCGTTGGACTGGGCGTTGGGCTCGGTGACGACGTTGGCGTTGGAAATGGTGTCGGTGTTGGAGTCGGCGTCAGTGTAGGAGTGGGCGTCGGTGTTGGCGTCAGTGTAGGAGTGGGCGTCGGTGTTGGTGTTGGCGTCGGTGTTGGCGTCGGTGTTGGCGTTGGTGTTGGCGTTGGTGTTGGCGTTGGCGTTGGCGTTGGTGTTGGCGTTGGCGTTGGCGTCGGCGTCGGTGTCGGTGTCGGTGTTGGTGTTGGTGTCGGTGTCGGTGTAGGAGTGGGTGTTGGCGTCGGTGTAGGAGTGGGTGTTGGTGTCGGTGTCGGTGTTGGCGTTGGTGTTGAGACTTGCAATCCAATCGGATTCCCATTAGCATCGTACCTCTGCCCGTAGACGCCATAGAGACTCCCATCTTGGTCTAAGCTTCCCCAAGTGACGACAAAGTCCCCATCATTGAGGAGCGCCACGCTTGGGTTCAATTGGTTGCTTGTCGTGTAGGTGTTGACCTGGAACTCTACCCCACTTTTCACTCCGCTGCTGTCATACCTCTGCCCGTAGACGCC
>JAAKFR010000084.1 GCA_011064985.1 Chlamydiota bacterium | reverse complement strand
GATAACCAGAAGGCCCTCAACCAAGGGAAGATCATCATGAAAGATGATGGTGGCGGGACTGCCGGCATTTGGAATTTCGGACAGAATGCTGTGATCATCAACGAAGGATTGATTTCCGTTTTTGGAACCGGTGGAAGTGGGATCCTGAATGATGTGGGGACTGTCAATACCACCATTCTCAACACCGGAACCATCATGACAAAAGGGGAGGATGCCGTCGGGATTGAAAATTCTAATACAGGTTCTACGGATAATGTGATCACCAACACCGGAACCATTTCTACAGTCGGCAAGGCTGCTGATGGGATCCTGAATGTAGCTGATAGAGTTGTGATTACGAACAGCGGTATGATCACCACTGATGGTCAATTTGCCTCGGCGATTGCCAATACTGGAGACAACGTGGTGATCGAAAACAGCGGATCTATCACGAAGACCCAACGTGATGGCGATGGAATCCAGAATACGGGGAGTGATGTGAGGATCTTCAATAGTGGATCAATTACAACGAGTGGGGATAGAGTTGACGGAATTGAGCACACCGATGGGGATAATGTCGAGATCATCAACACCGGGCTTATTTCTGCCAGTGGATCTTTAGCTGATGGGATTGAGGTCTTTAGTGTGAAGGATATCGCGAGTGATATCGTGGTCACCAACAGCGGGACGATCAAAGCAGCAAATGAAAATGGAGATGCCTTTGCCCTCAGTCTTCAGGGAACAGACCAAACATTGAATCTGTTGCGGGGGTCGAATCTGCAGGGGAGAGTGAAGATCGGGAAACAGGGGAATCAGGTGCTCAATGTGGAGACAGGGCTCAATCTCGCTCTGACAATTTCAGGTTCGTTTACCAAGTTGGGGATTGAGGCGCCGTTTGTCCAGATGGAAAATGTGATTGGAGTTGTCGATCCAACGGGGTTTGCGCTGCAGCCAGATGTTTTGGCTGATCTATCGGATGCGGTGCTGAATGGGATCTATCGCCATCAGGATGGGTGCAACAGATGTGGATGTGGCCTTTGGGCGCAGGGTATTGGGAGCTACCGGAAGCGGGGGCATGAGCACGAGGTTGTCGGTTACGACAACTGGCAAGGGGGTTTCCTTTTGGGATATGACACCTTTATGTGTGGAGGGTATCTCGGTGTATTTGGAGGGGCTACCTTTGGACGAGCTGAGGTTGATGAGCACACCCAAAGAGCCGATATCAACTCGTATGTAGGAGGGATCACCTACGAAGGGAGCCTTTGCAATACGTATATAGGTTTGGCAGTTGTCCTTGGGTATGTCGATTGGGACAACGACCGGTTTGTGATGAACAACCTTGCAGAAGGTGGGGTGGAGAGAGCCCATGCCGATCTCGATGGGTTCTTTGTCTCTCCTGAAATTACGATAGCAAGGAGATTTGGTTGTTTCGTCTGTGAGCCCGTTTTGCGCTTCACTGCTCGGTATGCCGGGCTCTTTTTCGGGGACTATCAGGAGAAGGGCTCCCTTACTAATCTCTCTGTGAAGGATCGAGAGGTCGATCTTTTGACAACCCGCTTTGAAGCGGCGATCCCTTATTGCCATTCGTGTGGCGAGTGTTGCTTGAGCATCGAGCCGTATGTGGGGGTCTTTGGACGGTACCAGCTCGGTGGGAACCATGTCGATGCTGAGCTTTTGGAGGAGAAGATCGACTTTAACCAGGGTGGGCCACGTAATCTTGCCGCTTTCTTGTTAGGGTTTAGGGGAGTGCAGAGTTTAGGATGTATGGAACTCTTCCTCAATCTCGAGGCGAGCTTCGATAACGAGAGCAGCTCTCGCATCCTCGGCGAAGGGGGCCTTGCCTGGCGCTTTTAGTGCATGAACGTGCATGGGCGAAGATTTTTGAAATATTTTCTCTCGATAGGTCATTCGACACGCCTGGCTCAGCTTAGCAGATTCAACCGTTTTATGGGGAGCCAGAAAGCCGAAGTAGAAAAATTTTCAAAGCGCTCTAGATGAGACACATTCTCAGAAGAGAGGAGTCTTGGAAGGGTGCCCTGGGACTTCTCGGACGTAACGGGGGATCGCATAGCCTGAGAGCCTCTTCTGGAGTTCTTCCATGAGCTCTAAGCCTTTTTCCTCCGCAACTTCAAAGTGGGCAGCTCCCTCCACTCTATCGAGCTGGTGGAGGTAGTAGGGGGTGATCCCATGGTCGACCAACCTCTCAAAGAGCTCTTGGAGGACCTCCACCGAGTCATTCACTCCCCTTAGCAAAACAGATTGGTTGAGGAGGGGTATACCAAGCTTTTGGATTTTCTTAAGCGCAGAGAGCACCTCTTTATCTAGCTCTCTTGGGTGGTTTACATGTACAACAAAATAGATCTGCAGGGAAGACGAGCTCAGTATCTCAAGAAAGCTCTCTGTGATCCTCTCAGGAATCCCAATGGGGAATCGGGAGTGGAAGCGGAGACGCTTCACATGGGCAATTCCTTCAATTTCATCGATGAGTTTCGCCAAAACACGATCGTCTAAAGAGAGGGGATCACCACCGCTTAAGATGACCTCTCGACACTCTCTGTTCTTCCGAATGGCTTCGAGTTCTGTTGTGAAACCTGTCGTCGCGGGCTCGTAGGAGTAGTTTTGCCGAAAACAGTAGCGGCAGTGCATGGCGCAAGCACCTGTTGTGATGAGAAGGACTCTTTGAGAGTACTTCTGGAGTAGTTTTGGAGACTGTTGCGCTTGGCAATCCCCAACTGGATCGCTTACAAATAGAGGAGAGGGGTCCTTCTCTTTGAGAAGAGGGACAAACTGTAGAAGAATCGGATCGTCGATGTTCTTCTTTGTGATTTTCTCTGCAAGTCTTAGAGGAAGGTTGAGGGGGAAGGAGGGTTTTTTTAAAAGTTTTTGAGAATCAGAGGGTTCTATCTCTAAAAAAGAGCAAAGAGCTTCGAGAGAGGTAAAGTTTTTCCTCTGGATTTGCCGCCAGAGGGGAGGGGAGAGGCTCATAGGGCTGAGACGATTTCTGGGGTAGGGTTTGGGCTGCTCACGAGCTCGATTTTCGCTCCCAAATTTTGGAGTTTTGCGACGAGATTTTCATATCCTCTGTCGAGGAAGTACATCCCTTCAATCATACTATTGCCTGAGGCAATAAGAGCTGCCATGACATAGGCAAAACCAGCTCTAAGATCGGGTATTGTGATCTCTTTGCCTTCTAAGGGTGTTCCCCCTTTCACCACGATGCTATGTTGATAGTTGAGAAGGCCATAGCGGCACCGTTTTCCTCCCAGGCATTGGGTGAAGGGCTCAATATCTGCTCCCATCTCTTTTAAGACGTTTGTGTAACCAAATCGGTTGTCATAGACAGTCTCGTGGACAACAGAGGTGCCAAGTGCTTGGGTGAGTAAGACAGTATAGGGTTGTTGCCAATCGGTCATAAACCCTGGGTGGACATCGGTTTCTAGGTGGATCCCCCCTCTTAATGGCCCTTGGTGGAAAAATTCGATTCCATTTTGCTTGACGGCAAATCCTCCACCAAGCGCCCTTAGCTTATTGAGAAAGGAGATCATGTGGAGGTGCTCGGCCCCTTCGACCAAGACGTTTCCTTCTGTAGCGATTGCAGCCATCCCAAAAGAGGCCGCCTCAATACGGTCTGAGAGGACAGTATGTTCGACTTCCTGCGACTCTTTTGTCCCTTCGATCCGGATGGTTCTGTCAACATCTAAAGAGACGATTGCCCCCATTTTTTGTAAAAAGAGGATGAGATCGACAATTTCTGGCTCTGTTGCCGCATTCTTGATGACGGTGCACCCTTTGGCTCGTACAGAGGCTAGTAAGGCATTTTCGGTAGCGCCAACAGAAGGGAAAGGGAGATGGATAATATTGCCTGAGAGGCCATTGTGCGCATGGGCTAAATAAGCTCCCTCTTTTTTCATCTCCCGATATTCGACAACAGCTCCTAGCTTGCGAAGGGCCTCTACATGAAAATCGACAGATCGTTTCCCAATATCATCTCCGCCAACGGTTGGAATGATGATGTCTTCTTCTGTCCGGCCTAAAAGGGCTCCAATAAGGAGAATCGGGATACGGTTTGCCCCTGAAAATCTCTGGGGAATATAGGATGTTTTGATCTCCTTTGTTTGGATCTCAAGGACCCCTTTTTCCTTATCCCAAGCGATTTTTGAGCCGATCTCAGAGCAGAGATTGACGGTGATCTCCACATCTCCGATGTTGGGGACGTTATAGAAGATGCATTTTTTAGGAGAGAGAAGAGAGGCAACGAGGAGTTTTGTCATCGCATTTTTGGCTCCGGCTGCTTTTACCGTTCCTGATAACTGACCGTTTCCTTCGACTTTTAGAAAATTCATTGCGTAACCCTACCTTTTTACGGATACGGTAGCTGAATTGAAGGGGGAAATGCAACGGCAAAAAAGAAAATGTTTTCTGGTTTTTTTTGTAAGTAGTTGATGGTCAATTCTAAATTGAGTTTTAATTAGATTTTAAACTGCTACAGAGGCGAAATGCGTAGAATTTAATTGATAAAATTTTTCTTTTTATTCGATAATAGTGTCATAAGGACTGCACGTAATAGTGTAGAGCCATAGGAAAAGATCCGAGATTTACTCTCTCTAATTAAAAAAGGAGTTTCATATATGAAACGATCTCTGAAAATGTGTTTTGCTGCTCTGTTTGTGATTAGCATGTTTAGCTTCGCAAGCTGTAGCCGCTGGTGTGATTGCTTCTGCGATCCTTGTTGTGATTCTAAGTGTGACCCACGATGCGAGCCACGATGTGAGCCACGATGTGAGCCACGATGCGAGCCACGATGTGAGCCACGATGTGAGCCACGATGTGAGCCACGGTGTGAGCCACGATGTGAGCCACGATGTGAGCCACGATGTGAGCCACGATGTGAGCCACGATGTGAGCCACGATGTGAGCCACGATGTGAGCCACGGTGTGAGCCACGCTGCCCAGCACCTCGCTGCGAGCCTGGATACAGACCTTGCTGCCCTCCTGCAAACTGTGAGCCTTGCCGACCAGCTTGCCCAGCACCTAAGTGCCCACCTAAGTGTCCACCACGCTGCTCGTAGTAGTGTGTTTAGCACCAGGTAGAAATGTATTCAGGTTCTGAGGGAACCATCCCTCAGGCCTGAATTTCCCAAAGGGGAGAAAGAACCATTTCTTGCCGGTTACTTTGGGGAAAAAATAAAAACGTCTCTTAAACAATATTTAGTGGAGAATCCAAATGATTCAACCTTTACGAACAGTTTTTGCGGCACTCTTTCTCTTGAGCATGTTCTGCATGGCAAGTTGTAATCGCAACTGGTGTGACTGTTCTTGCTCTCCTTGTGGAGTAAAGTGTGCGCCGATGTGTGACCCGTGTCAACCTTGCCCACCCAAGTGTGATCCGTGTCCAGTGAAATGCGATCCTTGCTGCCCAGCTCCGAGATGTGACGACTATTGTCCACCTCGGTGTGAACCTGCATGCTGCCCCACATCTCGATGTGGCACATGCCCTCAGCCGTGTAATGCGTCTGACAAAAACCAATTTTTCCCATGCGATCCTAGCATGTACCCCTGCGGACGGGGGAAGTGCGAGCCTGATTTTCCTCAGGAGCGTTGCTACGGAAATATGCATACGTACAACACAAATGACGATTGTATAGTAGACCTCTGTCAGAGAGCTCCTGAGTTCTCAACTGTTGGATCTCCTTATCCAATCGAGATCTACATCACCGCCAAAAAAGAGTGTGCTGATGTTGTTGTGAACCAAACTCTTCCTTGTGATTCTGAGTTTGTGATGAGCGAACCGCCAACTTGCCCAGATCGAAACAATTCTCTTCGTTGGGAATTCCCACACATGAAGTGTGGCGAGACACAAAAGATTTGTGTTTGGGTCCGTCCTCTTAAAGAGGGATGCTGCTTGGCTGCCGCTACTGTATGTGCTTGCCCACAGCTTTGTGCCTACACAAACTGTGTTCAGCCTGTTGTCTGCATCAAGAAATGGGGACCTGAGTGTGCATGTCTTTACTGCCCACTTTGCTACTCAATTGAAGTGTGCAACTCTGGATCTGGAACTGCTTATGATGTAGTTGTGCAAGACCAGCTTCCAAAAGGTCTTTCCCACTCTAGCGGCATGCATTGCCTCTCTTACGAGTTGGGAGATCTCTGCCCAGGTGAATCACGAAGAATCAACCTCGATCTTTGTGCCTCTGAGCGTGGATGTGTAACCAACATTGCCACAGTTTCTTATTGCGGCGGCCCTAAGTGTTCTGCTGAGTGGAGCACTCTCATCAACGAACCATGCGTTGAAGTTACAAAGACTGGTCCAGATTGGGCCTACATCTGCAAGAACGTTGACTACACCATTACCGTCACAAACCCCGGTGATCTCGTTCTTTATGATGTAACAGTTGATGATATCGCGCCTCCAGGAACTGTCATCGTAGAAGCTCCTGGTGCCGAAGTCTGCTGTAACCGCGCTATCTGGTGTATCCCTGAGTTCTGCCCAGGTGAGACAAAGAGATTCTGCGTCACTGTCCGGTCTCAAGTGACTGGTTGCTTGACTAACCAAGTTACTGTGACCACAAACTCAGACTGTGGCCAGTGTGTCTCTTGTGCCGAAGCAACAACTTGCTGGAAAGGGATTCCTGCAACGCACATGTGTATGGTTGATACCTGCGATCCGATCTGCATCGATGGGGATAACACAACCATGTACCGCATCTGTGTGAGCAACCGTGGTTCTGCAGAAGACTGCAACGTCAAATTGTCACTCAAGTTCACAAACGAACTTCAGCCTGTTTGCGCTGACGGTCCTACTAGAGGATCTGTCTCCGGGCAAACTGTGACATTCGAGCCAATCGATAGGCTAGCTCCAGGCGAGTGCACAGAATACTGTGTCACTGTCAAGGCTGTCTCTATCGGGGAAGCTCGTGCTGAAGCAACTCTCTCCTCTGAAGGATTGGGTTCTCCAGTAACTGACACAGAAAGCACCCACGTCTACTAACCTAGACACCGGATGCCTTCAAAGAAGCCGCTAGTTTCGACTAGCGGCTTTTTTATTTGTCGTGACTCTCGAGTTTTACGATTTTTGCAGGATATTGCAGGATATTGCAGGATGTTGCAGGATACTTCCTTAAACAGGGGAAAGATTATGGCAAAGAGGGGGATTGTACGAACAGGAATTGGGCAGGATAGCCACCGGTTTTTGGCAGAGGAGTCGACAAAGCCGTGCGTGATTGCGGGAGTCGTTTTTGAGGACGTGCCAGGATTGAAGGCCAATTCAGATGGGGACATCGTCTTCCACGCCCTTTGCAACGCCATCTCTTCTCTTACTGGAGAGATCATTCTGGGGAAACGGGCTGATGAGATCTTGGCAAAGGAGGGGATTACCGATAGCCGCGTCTACCTCGAAGAGGCCATGAAAACTCTCAAAGGACAGACGATTACCCATGTGGCGATCACAATCGAGGGTTCCCGCCCACGCTTTCTCGACAAAATCCCTGCCATGCGCGATTCAATTGCCTACGTTTTACAAATCGACCCCTCTCAAGTGGGGATCACAGCGACAACAGGAGAGGGACTCACCGACTACGGCTGCGGTCTTGGCATCCAGTGCTTCTGCATCCTCACCACCTTCGAATAGGATCCCTAGCTTTCCAAGGAAAGCTTCCAATATCCTATAGGCTTATCTTTAAGCAGATGGAACATGCTATCTGTTCGTTTTTCACGAATGTAGATGCTCTTTCCTTCAAATAGGCGAACCAGGATCCAATCAAGGCTCCATTGGTACTCACGTGGAAGTTGATCTTGATACTCGAAGTTTTTCACCGCTTCAATGGCAGTTTCCTTATCCTCAGAAAAAACGCTAGAAAATGAATTGTCTCCCAAAATCTCGCTTGTTGGCAAAGTATGCTCTCTGTGTGTCATCCAATTTCCTATTTCAGATGAAAGAATCCACTGATCAGAATTTGTTTTATTCTTCCAGGCAAGCGCAAACATCGTGAATGGGGTGTCAGAGGAAACAGAGGGTTTTATATGGTTAGATTCTGGACAGCGGAGATTTTCAATTTTGCTACCATCTTGTAAAATGTGTTCTACTCTTAAACGCAAAACCATACCATATGATGGCCCAGAATACATGGTGACAGGAGCTGTATATGCCTCCCGAAGTTTTATATGTTTAAAAGAAGCATTTGCAGACACTTTGTATGGGAACTGCTTGCAATAGCTCTGGTAGCCTGTGGGAAGTATTTCATAGGGGAATAGATTTTCGGGGAGATCGTGAAGAGTTGGTAGTTTTGTTTGGGTGGTTTTTTTCTTATTAAGTGTTAGATTTGAGGTCTCTTGATTTTCAATTAGAGATTCAGTCTGAGTTTTTACATAGCGAATGACAAACGCAGCTACTAGTAAAAGGGATCCAGAGGCCGTAAAGCTAATGGCTCCGATAGTTCCTAAATGATGAAGGCCGGGCACATGGAGAAAAGACAGGAGACCCAAAGTTAGGGCGATAGCTCCTAGAGCTACTGCGGTAATCCGAGAGTATTTGGATGACTTGGTCTCTTCATCAACAGGTTTGTAGCAACCCGGGACTCCTAGTGAGATACTATAAGATTGGCTCACAATTTTTATTCTCCATCGGTTGATTTTAAAGATAGATAGTAGCATCTAGAGCAATAAATTATCAAGAAAGATTTAAAAAAAAGCTATTTATCCAGGGGCATTTCACTAAAAAGATTTGATGCAAACTGGCGTTTGTCGAGAGCATCACTGCCGTGATGCTACCATTTTGTATCAAGTCTTTTTAGTGAAAAACCTCTGTAGGCAGGATAGGGAAAACGCTGATCTGCTTAAAAATGAATGATAAAAAGAGCTTTTGGGGATTTTTCGTGACGAAAAGCATCCAAAAGGAGCCCGAAGAATCAGTGAATCAAATACCCGAAGAGGGAGAGGGCGAAGGCGGCAAATACTGGGGTGCGGCGCATCGGCATCTCGTAGAGTTTATGGAGGATGTTGAGAATCGAGAGGAGGATAAGGCCTGGGCAAAGGATCTGGAGGATGGGCGAGAGCATACTCGCAATTCCCATGAATCCAAGGTTTGCAACAGCTGTCGAGAGGCCAAGAGAGATGGCTACAGCAATGTGCAGGTTCCCCTTCCCTCGGAAAAACTGTTTTTGGATATACTCAGCTGAAATAACAGAGATCGGAATCGCAGTTGTGAGACAAGAGAGCGAAACCGCGATGCAAGAGAAGAAGGCCCCCTCTCGTCCTAGAATATAGCGAGAGATCGCAGCGAGACGAGCTTCTGGGTTGTGGGTAGGGAGAACTGGCGTATAGAAGGAGGCTAGATAGGTAAGCCCGACAAACATCCCAGCAAGGAGAAGACCGGCAAGGGCGCATGCTTTGACCATCTTTTTGAAAATCTGTCTTCTTGAGTCGGGGGTGTCGAGAGCCCCTTTCTCTCGGCTGAAGTAGGAGAGAACAAGGGGGGCAAAGATAAACGAAGCGATTAGATCAAGGGTGTTATATCCTGTGTTGAGCCCATGGAAGAAAGAGGTTTTGTGGGTAATTTCAACAACTTCGGGAGCAGGAGGGTTCCAGAATCCGATAATCAAGATCACACTCAATGCAAGAATCAAAATAGGGCTTAAAAATACTCCCATAATGTCGACAATTTTCTTCGGTTTTACAGTGAAGAGGAAAATCAGAACACAAGCAGCAATACTAAAAACAGGAAGGGTAAAAAAGGTGGGGAGATACGGCTCTAAAGTAGCATGAGCTAGGGTCATGAGCCGAGGAATAGAACCAAATGGCCCTAAAATCGCCTGGACGAGGAAAACAAGAACAATCCCTGGGATACGTCCGGTTTGCCCGAAAAAGGCCCAGTAGTCTCCTCGGAAGAGCATCATCCCCATGAGTCCAAGCATAGGAAGGCTCACCCCGCTGATCAATAGTCCAATCATTGCGTAGAAGTTCTGGTCTCCAGATTTTCCACCCAAAATGAGAGGCCAGATCAAGTCTCCTGCTCCAAAGAACATCGAGAAGAGGGCGAGCCCCGCAGCAATCACACCAGACTTAGGAAATTTCACATTTCCCCCATTTTGCATAAAAAGAGGCCAATTATAACCGATGGACTCTTAAAAGTCGAAATTGACAAAATATGACGGGTGCAATTAAAAGTGGAGCTCATATCGATAACCTTACTCAGTTGAGCTAGGTGGTTCTATTTAAAGACTTAACCCAAGTTCCCATCCTCAGGCACAAAGTAGGTGGTGTTCTTACTCATCCCGCAGAGGACAATGAATACGCAA
>JAAKFR010000083.1 GCA_011064985.1 Chlamydiota bacterium | reverse complement strand
GAATCTTGCTAAGACTTCCACCTACGAAGATCTCCCGGGACGTGGCTGTTATCCTTTCAGAGCGCGCTCCCCCCAATCACCCCGTCGAGCCGATGGGCCATAAGTATCACGTTTGGCAATCCACCGTGGCAGGCTTCCACCTCTTTGGAAGCTTGGCCGCTCGAGATTAGTGTAACGAGGCCGAAACGGGTTCGCTTGTGCTAGGGCTCGCTCTTTCGTCGTCCTGAAGGATCTCCCCATTCGCCATTACTGACCGCAAAGTTTCATAGCGATTAGTCACCATCACACGCCTAAGCGCAACTACATGCTTTGTGCCTGAGGATGGGAACTCGGACCTTTAACCGATTTGGGTTACACCTATGTCAATAATGATCAAGTAGTCGATTCACGTAGACTACAACCAATATCGAATTATGAAATGCTTCCAAATCAAAAATTGGCAGGTTTAGTAGTCGCATCGACTGTTAACCATTGTCAGTTTCCCAAAGGATTGAAAATGGTAAGCTGTTTTCTTGGTTTTACCCTGATGACCACTGGCATTGCGCTTTTTATAGCAGGATTACTTCCTATTGCCATATCTGTTACATTTATAGTGCTTGGTCTTCTTGGTTTTTTAGCTTCTTTTGTGAAAAGCACTTTTATCCCAATCGCCTATAATCTTCAAGGAGTTGCAGATGAGAATTTTCTCATGGAGATGGCCTTAAGTCCGGAAAGAAAAAAATGACTCTTGCTTGCATCGTCTACTCTGCAGCCTGCCTTCATTCTAGGATCAGAGATCTCGTGAAGAGCCTCAAACAAAGACAGGGCCTCTGAATTAAATATTTCATTTGTGCTTGATGTCGAATGTGTCATTAGATTTACCACCTCTCATAGTGAATGTTAAAAATGACAACTTTACGACTTCTCTAAATCTAATGCACTACTTTGCAGGTATCCTGCCCTGCCGCGCAGGTTCAATGCCACGAAATTTCTTAAGATTTAATAGGTCAAAGTAAGCCCTACGTAAGGTCCATGTAGGTTTGCGTGACTGTACAACTCTACTGAGTTACCTGGAAGATCAAAGTCGGAGACATCAGGATCAAAGTTATTGAACCAAGCAGAAGAATTTACAAGAGGATGAATATAAGACATAAATTCATATCCCCCCTCTAAACTTATGGTGAGGCAAGAAAATGTCCAATCGTAGTTCAATCCAACTCTCGTTTGGAAATAAGGGACAACTCTCCATGTATCGGTGCTTTTGGAGTCAACGGTGAGTCCGGAGTTGAGATCGCCGATTACATTTCTGGTTTCACATTCTCCAACAAGTAGGGCTCCTTGTGCTCTTCCAACGACCGCAAGACAATTCCAGAAGTTATAGTAGAGATCGACACCGATTTGAGGACCAATTCCCCAATAGCGACTATCTGTTTTGACAAAGTGAATATTTTTAGACTCTTTTAAATAGAAGGCATCATTTTTTGTGTCTAGACTTACATAGTGTAGCCCTCCTTCAATTACCAGGTCGAAACAGCAGGAGTTGAATACGCGAAATCCTACAACTCCTTCCACTCGATCGAAATCAAGGTCCAATCTAGATTTTGCCAAACCTTCGTAAGAGCCTATTGTGAAAAGAGGGTATCCCTTTGTCGGATGAAGAAATTCTCCTGAAACTGTTTTGGTATCATCTGTTTCTAAATGGGTCCAGGCAACCCGAAGATCGGTAAAGCAGTTTGAAAAAGCGTACATCCCTTCAATTCGAAACCCGGATTCATAATCCATGTCATGTCTCTCTCTTGGACCAATTTGTTGAAAGCGATTGCTATCTGAGTTTTTGATTACAAAGGAGGTGTTATCAACGACTGGTTGGAGATAGACCCATTCTCCCGTAACAGAAAAAGAGCATGGAGGGGGGCGGTTTGTTCCCATAAGAAGGGAGGGAGAAGTGAGAAGAAGAAAAAGAGCTAACCAAGAAAATTTTGTTTTTTTGCCATTTGATACCTCGCAGTGTTTTTTCTTCAGAGTCTTGGATTTTTTAGAGTCTTGGATCAGAACATTCTTGTCAATACGTGATTCTCCAGTGATTCTCCAGAACGCAAACTCAGAAAAACATGTTTATTTCTCTTGTTGATAGTCAATCACTTAAACAATCACTGAAATCAATAATTTTATAAAAATAATCAGATTCAACCACAGAACTACTTACACCATTAACATGAATTAGTATAGGTATACAGGTGAAATTTTTCGTTTTTACTACTCTTTTTATTTTTTCTTGGACTTCTTGAATGACCGATGTTGTAAGTTCATTTTTCGAAAACTTTATTTCACAGACGAACAAGGAATTTAGCCTTGTTTGTATTAGATAATCTATCTGACACCCAGGAACACGTTTAGTTTTTTTCTGAAAGTATGGATTGTCATAAACAATTTGCTCAGGAGACAATATATGTAATTTCTCTTGAATTATTTTTCGATTCTTAAGGACCAATGATTCAAATTGAAAGCCTATCATACCATTCCAACCAGGCAATGATGATATTTGGATATCTCGATATTGACCTTTTTGAATTTGGTTTATCTTGGGATGAATGTATTTATAGTAAAATCTCAAATAGTTATCTGAAAGTCTATATAGAGAAATTGCTTTGTCTTTCCCGGTTTTAAAATCCCAAGAGAAATCGCGGCTAATATAACCTGCTTCAATTAGTTCTTCTAAATAATCACTAAATATACCACTACTTGTGTACTGAACACCTTCAACTAATTCTGAATATTCACTCGGTTGATTTGCTAAATATCTGGTGATTTTTTCATAAATGCCACTACGTTTACCAAAAAGGTCATGAAAAATATACTTATGTTCATCTACAAGAATACCATCAGGATCAAAACATAATGACCTTATGTTATCATTTGCTGAATGTTTTGGATTAACCAACTCAATATACCATGGTATTCCTCCTGTTAAAGACAGTATTAAAAACTTTTCATAATTTGATCGTGTGAATCCTATTGTTTCTAATAGTTCATTACATCGATTCAGTGGCAATTCTTCTAAGGTAATTTTTCTTGATATCCGAGCAAAGAACCCCGTACTACTCAAGATATTCTTTTCAATCCACGCAGATATAGATCCACACAAAATTAAAATTAATTTGTTGTTTCTCTTGTAAAATAGCTCCCACGCATTCTTAAGTTTACTTAGAAATGTAGGATCACCTTGCGCCATCCATGTTATTTCGTCCAATAAGATGATGCACCGTCCAGACTTAGTTTTTTCAGCCAAAAGTGTGAATAATTTACTCCAGTCATCAGTCTTAATTTCAGGCAATCCAGTTTGTTTACTTAGATGATAAGCAAATTCGTCTCGTTGAGATTGGGCTGTTATTCCTTTATCGGGCGCTAATCCAGAAAATCGGAAAAACTTTTTTCCCTTTGAAAATTCTTCAATCAACCTGGTTTTACCAATACGCCTTCTTCCCTTGATGACGACTAGACTGGCCATTTTTTTCTGTAATAAGTCGTTTAGCGCCTCTAATTCTGATTTTCGCCCTATAAATTTAATGTGATCCATTTTCTTCTTACGCAAGAATGGTTTTTTCCTATATCACGTATATTAGCATTCCCCCAATAAAATACGCAAGAATAGAAAAAACCTATTCCGCGTATTTTCATAAGAAATTTATCTATAGACACTTAAACATTTTCTAAGGACCAAAAATGTGAAAAAAAACTCCTCCCATGTGTGCATCTATCTTATCAAACCAATCTATGAATGAAAACATGTGAGACACAAATACACTCGATGTTTCATAAAATTGTGCAACTACATTTCTTGAGGTTATCTATATTCTTTTTCACTTTTTGAGTACTTGGATGATCTTTACCGTAAACCTTTTGAAAAATCCTGTGAGACTGTTGTAAACATTCAAGAGCTTTTGTGAAATCACCCCTATCACGCCATACCTCTCCTAAATTGTTGAGAGAAGTGGCGATATCGAGATGAGGAGTTTCGCCATGAAGTTGCTTTCGCATAGAAAGCGCTTCCTCATGGAATTGGAGAGCTTTTGTGAGATCTCCCTTGTCATGCCATACCTCTCCCAAATTGTTGAGAGAATTGGCCGTATGGGGATGAGGAGTTTCGCCATGAAGTTGCTTTCGCATAGAAAGTGCTTCCTCATGGAATTGGAGAGCTTTTGTAAAATCACCCTTTTCATGCCATACCGCTCCTAAATTGTTGAGAGAAGAGGCCGTATGGGAATTAGGCGTTTCGCCATGAAGTTGCTTTCGCATAGCAAGTGCTTCCTCATGGAATTGGAGAGATTCTGTGAGATCTCCCTTGTAACGCCATACCGCTCCTAAATTGTTGAGAGAAGTGGCTGTATGAGGATGAGGCGTTTCGCCATGAAGTTGCTTTTGCATAGCAAGTGTTTCCTTATGGAATTGGAGAGCTTTTGTGAAATCACCCTTGTCATACCATACCAATCCTAAATTGTTGAGAGAGCAAGCTGTGTCGAGATGAGGAGTTTCGCTATGAAGTTGCTTTTGCATAGCAAGTGCTTCCTTATGGAATTGGAGAGCTTTTGTGAAATCACCCTTGTCACGCCATACCTCTCCTAAATTGTTGAGAGAATTGGCCGTATGGGGATTAGGCGTTTCGCCATGAAGTTGCTTTTTCATAGCAAGCGCTTTCTCATGGAATTGGAGAGCTTTTGTGAAATTACCCTTTTCATGCCATACCAATCCTAAATTGTTGAGAGAAGAGGCGATATCGGGATGAGGCGCTGTCTGGTATTTTGTTTGAGCCAGTTGAAGAGCTATTTGATTGAACCTTTCTGCATAGTCAAGGTCTTGCGAAACATTGGAAATATATCCTGAGTCCCTGATTAAAGAAAAGTGGGTGTCATAATCAATTGGATCCAATAACTTTTCATTAATCAGCCAATACATATGAAGAGCTGCCTGTCTACCAAACTTCCAAGTAGTGTGATCGTTCTGTTCGAATCGATCTAGGTGTTTCTTCACAAGTAAAAGAGCTTCTTGCTGCATCCTAGAAGAGGTTTTATTAGTTTCTGTTTTAGATTTTTTCGCTTCAGCGGAAACTTCTGAGGTTTTATTACGAATTACCTTTTGCAAAAGGGAGTGCATCGTATATTCATGGTTTTCTGTTTTCCTAAAGACTGCGTATGAGGTAAGAATTTGCTGAATCTCTACCGCTTGGCCTCGGGATTCCCCTTTTTCCTCTAGCCACTCCCCTATCCAAGATGTGGGGAGATGTCCTGGATCGAGGTGGGTGCATATTTCTAACCATTTAAGGGCAAGGGGTTCTCGTTCTTCAATGGTTGTGAGCATTTTTTTCCAAACCGTTTGGATGGTATGTTCATAGTACTGATCTTTCGAAAGAGAGGTACTGACTGGATCAAAGTCTTTTAGAAACTCAGCGATGGTGGTAGTCTCTCTGATGCAGTTGGCTGATAATGTGAGAGCTAAGGGAAAATATCCTAATTGTTGAGCTAGCTGTTCCATCTCATTGGAACTAGGTTCTTCTGTAATCTGCCCAAGCAGTTGACATGCTTCATCAGGAGTGAGAGCGTCGATGTATAGTTGATCTTTTTTGTTGCTCCAAACGCCGGGTTGATTGGTGGTGATGAGGATTTTCCCTCCCTTTTGAGGAAGGGATTCGAGGTCCTCATGGGTGGTGACATTATCAAATAGCAAGAGCCACGGCTTGGAGGAGTTCTCTTCTAATCTTTGGTGGACTCCCTTTTGTATCACTTCTTCATTGTGGGTATCGAGGAGATAGTCGAGATTGAGTTTTTTTGCGATTTCTTGGTAAGAGGCATTTTTTTCTGCTTCGCTTTTGCAGTTTACCACCCAGATTTGGGAGAACTTTGCAGGATTTTGGTTGGCATATTGGAGAGCTGTTTGGGTTTTTCCCATCCCAGGAAGTCCAAAAAGAACACACACTTTTTCACGGCGGAAGTGCTCTGCAATTTTTTGGAGTGTAGCTGTTCTCCCTACGAAGTTGGGATGCAGATCCCATTTATTAAAGTTCGAACGAGGAATCTCTCGTTCACTTAGAGGAGGGGCTTTGAGTGCTTTTGTGGCATCTCGACCTGCTTGGATGGCTTCCTCTTTTTGTTGTTTGGTCGCATCAAAATCAAGGAGTCCCAATTTCACAGGGATTTGGATGTACCGTTTTTGATTGGTAGGGTTAGCAAAACTTTTCAGGGTTTCACATTCAAAATAGAGAGAGGCTATTGCTGAGCCAAGATCTTCGGCATTGTCGAGTTTTCTTTCCTCGGGGTTTTCATTTTTGATCTCTTTTAAACAAAGGCCTAAGGTACGAGGGTTGGTTTTTCCGCCCCAGGTGATATCTCCGGGTAGCTTGTAAGCTTGAGAGTCAAAAGTGTCGAGAGGGAAATTGTTGAGAAGTCCTCCATCTACGTATTTATTTTCCTCTCGTGTGTGAGGCTCGGCTCCCTCCTTGCTTTTGTAAAGAAGCTGGTGAGGTCTAAATACCCCAGGAATCGACATGGAGGCTCTTACTGCGCTTGAAATGACTAGATCTTCCCAATCTTTATCTTCAGAACTGAAATGGGTTTCTGAAAATGTGGGTGTTACTCGGGTTGCATAGATATGCAACTGTTTAAATTGGTCGGGATTTTTTCGAATGCAGGTTTGGAGCTCTTTGAAGGTGCAGTTTTTTTTGCCTGTCTTTTTCTCGATTAATTCATCAATCCAGGTAAGAAATTTTTCGCCTTCAAAGAGTCCTGTTAGCCCTGAGAGTTTGTTATAGAGCTTCTTTGGCTTGAGATGGCAAATATCTTGGATTTGTTCTCCTAAAAGGGCTTGTAGAACAGGTCCTTTTTCTTGTGTCTGCGCTGATTTAAATGCAGCCTTGGCAAACCTTTCATTTTCAGAGGTTGCATCAAGAAAGTGTTGGATATCGAAGTTCATGAGGATCTCATAGAGCTCCTCGTAGGTGTATCCAACGGCTAGAAGAGTGGCTAAAATCGCCCCTGCAGACGTACCGGCTACTCTTTTGAGTTCGTCGAGAAGTCCTTCCTCTTCTAATTTTTCTATGGCTCCCAAGTAAGCGATCCCTTTGGGTCCACCTCCTTGGATGGCTAAGTTGTGAGGTGGGTAGGTAGAGTAGTCAGGGGATTTTCCTGAAACATTCTTGAGGGCTTGCAAATGGACGTTCCATGTAGATTTGGAGTGGTCGTCTAGAAAGTCTTCAGGCCGACGTCCTTGCCCGTCTTTTGTCTCTAAAAGTGCCAGATCTACATAGCTCGAGAGTTTTTTCAAGGTGTTTAAGTCTGCTTCTGCAGCAAAGTGAGTGGCTTGTTTCCCCTCTTTTCCTCGTAGTGTGGGGTCTGCTCCTTTTTCCATGAGAGATCCAATGGCTTCGATATCTCCCCTCTTACATGCGAGCATCAGAGGGGTATCATAGTCGCTATTCTTCGAATTGATATGACCAAGGTGTTCTTGTTTAGTCAAGAGATAGGGGAGCATGAAGGAATTTTTGCTTTGCAAAGCTATATGGAGAAAAGATCCATGGGTGGGAACTGGAGAAGAGAGCTCTTCTTTGCATCGTCCATTTGCAAGATACTTGTAACACGGAAGATGTCCAAAATAGACAGCTAAAGCAAGAGCTGAAGAACCATCAACCCCGAGAACAGGACAGCTGGCAAGCATGTCCATGTAGTGTACAAGAAGAGGGAGAATCTCTACTTGACCATACTCGATGGCGAGGTGAAGGGGGGTTTTTTGGTCATAGTTTCGCTCCTGTATTTGAAAAGAAAGGTGAGGAATAATGCTTTGTTTTCCTAAAGAGGATGCAATATGAAGAGCTGTATTGCCTTTTGCATCGGACGTATCTAAAGCAATTTTCTCTTGGACAAGCCAAGGAATAGCTCTGGGAGCTTCAATGGCTGCGCTGATGAGAAGAGAGTTTCCGTTTGTATCTCTTAAGCGATTTAAAACTTGTTTGTCGAGTCTGTTGAGTTTCCATGTTTCTTGCCTTTCGCAAGTTTCTAAGACCTTCTTAAAGAGAAATTGGGAATATCTTGTATGGAATGCATCGTAAGTTTCGTCTCCCTTTTTCTCAAGAGGTTTCTCTCCTAGGGTATTTGCCAGCTTTTCTAATTGGTCCAAATCTTGTGAAGGGCTCTCAAGTTGGATCGTCTGTCCTAAAAGAGGGATGCTCGCAGCTGAAAGAGTAAGAAGACCTTGGTTATGCAGGTTTTGGTTAGGAATAAACGAGAAACGGAACATGACAAGAGTCTTGGTTGTATGCATATTCCAGTAGGGCAATATTTTAGAAACGTTTGGTGAGGATCTCTTGAAATGTTGTATAAACAGACGTGACGATCTAAAAATTGGAAACATGTTTCCTCCTTAATTTCCCAAAGCTTGTATTTTCGATGTGTTCTTTTCGCTAGGCTGAATAGCAAGAAGCGCGGTCTGAGAACTGCTGGATATATTGGACTTTTTTGGGACAAATTGTCCAGAAATAATTTGGTCTTAACTAGTCAAAGTTCATGGCAGCACGAGTACAATACGAAGAAATTAATTTAGGAATTAGTCTGCCGCTTTGAAAAACCGCAAAAGCGGCAGATACGATTTCCATCTGCCCAAAACTGCGTATACTGTACCTAGCTCTCCTTGAATATGGGGTTCAGTTTATCCCAAATTCGTATCCAAGGAAACGAGGTACAGTACACAGACAGGTCACCCCAATCATCAGCACGAAAGCAACCTATACTAAACCGTTCCGATATCTGTCGTGCAAACTCCTCTCTCTGCTGCTGAGCAGTTGTTTTTTCCGTTGGAGCCAATCCCGAAAACTCATATGTTGTTACCCCTTTTGCAAACTCCAGAACAAGGCGACGATACCCTTTGATGGGGAGTCGGGGTCGCGTTTAGCAAAGATGCGGTATTGTTTTCTCATAGTAGATATCTACGTAAGCAACAGCTTGAGCCTACACTTTTAAAAGCAGGCTTAGGGTTGGTACAACTACCGCTTGATTGACGCTACATGTATTGCTTTCCGCAAAAGAAATGGTAAAAACAAAATCATCTTCATCTTCAGAAATCACTTTTCCTTTCATTTCGAGACAATCAGCCTTTCCTTGAATCTCGATCAACTCCCAATACTCTTTTTCCTCTTCAGGAATCGCGAAGAGAGGTATTACCTCCCCTTCTTGAGGCTGATAGTCTTCGAGGTCGATCGTCAGTACATTGGCATTTGATACGGTGACGTCCCCTGTTCCTCCAGATACCGTGTAAGTTCCAACTGTTTGGCCATTGACAACGATGGGGTAGCTTACTTCGTAAACGATCATTTCCCCTGAAATAGTGACTAGCCCCGAAAAGCTCACCATATTGCTTGCTGAAATTTGCTGCGTTGACTGCATCATCGAAGTCGGCGTTTTTCCGCTTGGGGAAGTTGAAGATCCTCCCGATGAAGGAGAAGAGGAAGTAAAACCCACTTGGGTTCCTGTAGGAACACTGCTTACTGAAGTTTGCTGCGTTGACTGCGTGCTTATTGGTTTGTTCGTACTTGGGAAAATTGAGGATCCCCCTGATAAAAGAGAAAAGGGCGTAGATTCCGATGTGGTTCCTGTAGAAACACTACTTGATGTTGCATTGGACAGAATTAGCTCTATGGGATTTCCATTAGAATCATACCTCTGCCCGTAGACGCCATAAGAATCTCCATCTTGACCATTGCTTTGCCAAGTGACGACAAAGCTTCCATCATTGAGGGACACTACGCTTGGGATCCATTGGCTGCTTGTCGTGTAGGTGTTGATCTGGAACTCTACTCCACTTTTCACTCCGCTGCTATCATACCTCTGCCCGTAGACGCCATAGCCACTCCCATCTTGGCCATTGCTATTCCAAGTGATAACAAAGCCACCATCATTGAGGAGTGCTACGCTTGGGTCCAATTGGTAGCTTGTCGTGTAGGTGTTGACCTGGAACTCTACCCCACTTTTCACTCCGCTGCTAGCATACCTCTGCCCGTAGACGCCCCATGAATCTCCGTCTTGGCCATTGCTTCCCCAAGTGACGACAAAGCCCCCATCACTGAGGGGTGCTACGCTTGGGTACTTTTGGCTGCTTGTCGTGTAGGTGTTGACCTGGAACTCTACCCCACTTTTCACGCCGGTGCTATCATACCTCTGCCCGTAGATGCCCCATGAATCTCCGTCTTGGCCATCGCTGTACCAAGTAACGACAAAGCCCCCATCATTGAGAGATGCTACGCTTGGGATAAATTGGTCGCTTGTCGTGTAGGTGTTGATC
>JAAKFR010000082.1 GCA_011064985.1 Chlamydiota bacterium | reverse complement strand
TTTCTTCGGTGCCATCAGGATAAGCAGATGGGTATGAGAACTCAAGGAAAATTAAGATTGAAAGACGGAAGGAAAGAAATTATTTAAGCTAAATTTGTGTCCAAAAAATAGGGGGCGGTACAAGCCTTGCACGCTTTGTAAACTACAACGACTCCCCTATCTGGCCATTGTGGGTATATCAGGACTTGGGTTCTGGGCCAGGCCCCAAAAAGTGGTGAGATGGATCGTTCAAATCTGTCTGATCATCGGTGTTGGTTTGGCTGGCTACCATTTGTTTGTTATTGGAGGAGTGGTAAGCGATCCATGTGCTGTTCCAACAGGGATTGAGAGTATCGAGGATTTCCAACGGATGCTGGAGACTCCCCTCCTCTGCTCGAAAGCCAAGTTCCAGATCTTGGGAATTCCTTAAGAGATTGTGCAAATTCTTAGAAAAAAAAGACATGTCGAAGGGCGATACCCAAATATTTTTGTCTCTGATCGAGTGGCTGCAGTCACCAACAAGAAAGCACTTTATATTAAAAATAGAGCACTCAATGATGCCCATTATGAGAACCTTATCCTGAATTTTATTAATAAATACGGCTCAGCAACAAGAGAGGAGATAAATGAACTAATCTTGGATAAGTTGCCAGATATTTTGGATAATATTCAGAAAACAAATAAGATAGGAAATATACTAAGTAAAATGCGTCGCAAAGATTTGATTAAGAATCAAGGATCATTTAAAATCCCTAGTTGGGTTAGGAAGTGAGAACATTTACGCGTATTCTACGAATATCTGTACCTTCTCATCTGAATCGAAGATTACAAAGGTAACTGCCACAAAAGGTAATTGTTCGTTTCTTTTTAGGCAAAGGTGGAAGTTAAGCATGATAAGCAGGATACCTGCAAAGTAGTAAATGTAATTTAGAGATGTCGTAAAGTTGTCGTTGGGGAATAGAAAATGGTTTGGGTGTAACCCAAATCAGTTAAAGGTCCAAGTGCCCATCCTCAGGCACAAAGTAGGGGGCATGCACTTGATATCGGATTTGGTGATGCCATCACTCCACCGATTGAAGAGATCGAGGGATCGAATTGGCTGGATTTTTGCGGAATTCCTCCTGCTAAGTTCGAAGCAATTTCCTTGGAACAGCAGTTTGCTGAGAAGATCCATGCAATGACTGTGGATCGAGGTGAGCGAGAAAACTCGAGAGTTAAGGATCTGGTTGACGTATTACTCTTGATCAAAACAGGTCTTGATAAAGAGCGAGTTTCTACATCACTGAAGAATACATTCCGTCGTCGAGATGAGACACCTATACCCCGTCATTCTCCGAATCTACCGGATAGCTGGCGACAGCCATTTAACCAAATGGCTGCTGAGTGTGGACTAGAAGAAGATTCGGCAACTATCACCCCATAGCTTTACACTTCCCTATCGCTCTAATCATCATGACAGCCATCGCAGAACTTCTCAGCATAAAAAGCCGCTCTCCGATCTTTCTACAGGCAGCCCGATTCATGATCATTGCAGCTGCTATCACAGCCTATCTAGGTGGTGAGATGACATTCGGGCTCTTTCCTCTTCTTCCTTAAGGCTGGTTTTTTTTTCATCTGTTTATTATTATCTCGAGAGTATCCAAAATTCATCCCCAAGGAGGTAATCGTGAATAAATCTGAGTGTCATGATCTTTGCTTAAAATGCCTGACTACTTGCGAGCGCTGCGCATTTGAATGTTGCGCAAACACCGCCAGTCATGGTGAATGTCTCAAAGCTTGTCTTACCTGCGCAGATGCATGTACTAGCTGTATTCGAGCTAGTTCCAGAGGAAGTAAGCTGGCTGGAGACTTCTTAAGTCTTTGTATAAAAGCATGTGAGGCTTGTGCCGAAGAATGTGAAAAACATGATGAAGCACTTTGCAAAGAGTGTGCTGACATCTGTAGACAATGCGCAGAAAAATGCAAACAATGCTGCAAAGAGTGTTGCAAGAAAGATTGATTTGCCACGCATTCCCATCGGGAGGTGTCTCTTTTTTAGAGAAACCTCCCATTTTGGGCTTAGCTAAAGGATTATTCTGACTCGATCTTGCCTGCCAATCAGGTATAACTTGATTTTGAAGGGAAATTAAAGGTGAGAATCACTATGTCTGATTCCATTGATGACGTATTAAAATTCAAAATGGCGGGCAATATAGCTGACCATGGCATTCAAACCATAACACGTAATTCCTCTAGAAGAGCAAAGACTCAATTTACGCACGCCATCTTCTGCATCTTTTTATTCTTTGTGTATCTATGAGAAAACAATACCGCATCTTTGCTAAACGCGACCCCGACTCCCCATCAAAGGGTGTCGCCGCATTGGGAAGAGTCGCCTTGTTCTGGAGTTTGCAAAAGGGGTAACAACATATGAGTTTTCGGGATTGGCCCCAACGGAAAAAATAACTGCTCGCATGCGAGCTTGGTATGCTTGTGTCTGAAGAACAGAGTCTTGGGTTTTTAACTGATTTGGGTTATGCCCAAATTAAATGCACTACTTTGCAGGTGTCCTGATAAGCACAACCTTCTTTAGGGCTGTGAACGAAATAAAGACTTCATTAGACGCAAATTTTCATGCCCCAGACGAAGAGAAGGGGGGGGTATGTGAATAGTTACCACAGAGGAAAGAAATCTCTCCCTATATACTCTCAAGTCCTCCGTGGTGGCAAATAAAATCCAATAACATTTGATTATACTCCCTGTGGTCGACTTTATTTTTTTGTTGAGGGAGAAACTGCAACTTCTCATAAAGTTGAGGGGAAGTATATTTTTGATTCATGCAATCCTCTCTGTAAAGGACTGATTTTTTGGAATGAAAATCCGAATTTACCTCAACTTTATGAGAAGTTGCGAGAAACTTGTGTTTTGAAAGATCATCCATAGTTCAAGAAAAAAGAAGGCGGAGGATGTAGAAGAAGAGGATCGAGAGGGTGGCCCCTGCTGGGACTGTCACAATCCAGGAGATGGCAATATCTCGGATCGTATTGAGATTGATTGCCCCAATTCCACGAGCAAATCCCACGCCTAAAACTGCTCCCACAAGGACATGAGTTGTCGAAATGGGCAATCCCAATTTCGAAGCGACAAGGATGGTAAGAGCCGCCCCAAACCCAGCAGAAAAACCTCGTGAGGGGGTTAGATCAGTGATTTTCCGCCCAACAGTCTCGATCACTCTCCACCCCCAAGTAGCCAACCCCAAAACAATCCCAACGCCGCCGAGCAAAAGGAGCCAAAATGAGACGGTTTGATCTGAGATGGGACGCCCTTGCAGGATGTTGACGATCGCTGATAGAGGCCCAATCGCATTGGCAACATCATTTGACCCGTGCGCTAAGGCCATAAAGCAGGCAACTACAATCTGAAGATAGACAAAGATCTTCTCAACAACTCCATACTCTGAGGGTTCTTCTTCAGGAGGCTCTATTTCAGAAGAAATCTCCTCTACCTCCTGGAGAATGTCGTGGACTTTCTCTTGGAGGCTCCCCATAGAGGCTGCTTCTACCCGTTGCAAATGCTTTTGTACCTTCATCAGGCCAGATTCGACCTCTTGTCCATATGCAGGCATCGAAGAGGGGGACAGGACAATACGCTTCAATAGGAAATAGGCGATCCATGCTGTGATAAGCCCTACGAGCACAGCAATCCCAATTGATTCAAGGATATTGAGAGGATAATCGATGTGGGAGAGCCCCCCAAATAGGATCGTTGTAGTTAAAATAAAAAATACAAAAAAGACGAGATAGGGAGTGATGATTTTTGCAGCATTTATTGGATGGATGTTGTACAGGATTTTTCTTCGGATTATGGAAAAAATCAGGTAAGAGACACCCCCTCCAATGAGAGGTGAAATGATCCAGCTAAGAGCAATTGAACCAATCTCCCACCAGTTAATAGCTTGAAGCCCTCCTCCTAAAACGAGCCCAAACCCGACAACAGCTCCGATAATGGAGTGGGTTGTCGAAACGGGCCAGCCAAAATACGAGGCGATCTGAAGCCACACTCCTGCAGCCAGAAGAGAAGCTAACATCCCAAAGACATAATCCATTTGATCATGAGAGAAGAAAGAGGACTTAATAATCCCCGATTCCACTGTCTCAGAAACACTTCCGCCGAGAAAAAAGGCCCCACAGAACTCGAAAATGGCAGCAACCAGAACGGCTTGTTTTAAAGTAAGAGCTCCAGAACCTACTGAAGTACCGACCGCATTGGCGACATCATTCGCACCGATGTTCCAAGCCACATAAAATCCCGCAGCTATAGCAAGAATAAGAAGAGTCAGAGCCATTACTTCACTTCTAAGATCATTCGGACACGATTTGCGAGTTTTTCGGACTCATCGGCAAAAGAAGAGACCTCTTGCACAACTTTCATCCATAAGAAAAAATTCGGAGAAGACATCTCCTCACATACATGAAACATTTTCTTCAAAAGAGCTCGTTGGAGAAGGTCGGCCTCGTGTTCAAGAAACGCAACTCCCTCCACCATCTTCCGCACTTTTTCAGCCTCAGTTCCCCCAAAAGAACTTTCGAGAAGCTGCCCCATCTCTCTAACGATTTGGTGCACCCCATCAAAAGCCTCCAGATTCTTCTCTAACAAAGCTTTGAGCCCAACAGCAAAAGTGGGAAGAATCTCCAAATGACGGAAGGTGAGCAAAACAGCTACATCTTCTGCTCGATCGGCCAAATTATCCTGTAAAGCTAAAATCTCTAGCAAGCTCGCCCGAGCAATCGGAAGGAAAAGACCAGTTGGGAGGTTGTTTCGGATGTCATTTTTTGTCAGGTCGGCATCGTGCTCGAGCTTGGAAATGCGTTTTGAAATCTCCTCAATCTTATCATATTCTTTTCTTTCGAGCGCTTCAAATAGAGCAGCCAGCTCCTTTATACAGAGGGCAACCTTTGCCATATGCGTTTGCAATGGGGCAAAAGGAGAGCGACCAAAAAGACGAGCTAAAGTTTGCATGACAAAGAGACTCTTTGGGTTTGTAAGCGTTCACGGGGTTTATCTCCCTCGCAAAGCCACCTGTGCACACTTACTTGGGTTTTTTCACATGATAATAATCCATCATCTAGATAATGTACATTCTTATGGCTCCACCGGTAGTTTTATCTGTTCGACACCTGACAACGAAATTCGAGATTGAAGGAAAAATCTACAAAGTAGTTGACAACCTCTCCTTTGACCTAAAAAGAGGAAAAACTCTTGCCCTCATAGGTGAATCGGGATGTGGAAAGTCGATGACAGCTCTCTCTCTTCTCCGCCTCCTTCCTCACCCTCCTGCCCTGCCCTCTGAAGGGAGTGTTCTCTACCATGGAGAAGACCTCCTTACCCTCTCCCCCAAACAGATGCAACGGATTCGTGGGAAAAAAATCGCGATGATCTTCCAAAATCCCTCTTCAGCCCTCAACCCCGTGTATACGATCGGGAACCAACTTGAAGAAGTAGCGATTGCCCACTTACATGTTAGCAAAGATACCGCCCGCCAAATGACCCTGCAGGCCCTAAGGGAGGTCCATTTTCCCAACCCAGAGATGAACAAACACGCCTACCCACACCAACTCTCGGGAGGGATGTTGCAAAGAGCTATGATCGCTATGGCTTTGATCTGTTCTCCAGATATCCTCATTGCCGATGAACCGACTACAGCTCTTGATATGACCATCCAGCGAGAGATCCTCTCTTTGCTCTCCGAACTCCAAGAAAAGCGAGGCATGTCTATCCTGCTCATTAGCCACGATATGGGAATTGTCTCGGAAATTGCTCATGATGGGATCGTGATGTACGGAGGACAGCAAATCGAAATGGGATACGTCCCCACCCTCTTTCAACATACTGCTCATCCTTATACCCAAGCCCTTTTTGCCTCTCGCTTAGATCCTTCCATAGAAAAGGGGAAGTTACCGACCATTCCCGGGAGTGTTCCCCGTCTTACCGAATTTCCCAAAGGGTGTCGTTTCCATCCCAGGTGTAGGTATGCTATGGAAATCTGTAAAGAGGGCCCTGTTCCCGACTTCCCATTTCGGGAAGATAAAATTGAAAATACCCATAAAGTGAAGTGTTGGCTCTATGACGAAGAACTCGAATGGAAAATCGACGATCCTCGAGATTAAAAATCTCTCTAAAATCTATCCTTCCTCCTTCTCTTTTTTTAGGAAGGGGAAAGAGGCAAGTCGAGCTGTCGAAAATGTCTCTTTTTCGATTCATGAAGATGAGATCGTCGGCCTAGTTGGTGAATCAGGTTCAGGAAAAACAACTGTTGGAAGGGCTATTCTCCGGTTGATCGAGCCAACAGAAGGGGAAATCCTCTTTCTAGGAGAAGACCTTCGGAAGTTCTCTTCTCGAAAAATGCGTCGTATCCGCCCCCAAATCCAGATGGTCTTCCAAGACCCCTTAAGCTCACTTAACCCAAGAAAAACGATCCTGGAAAACATCGGAGAACCCCTTCTCTACCACAAACGAGTTAAGTCAAAAGAGGCTTTGGTAGAAGTAGTCAGTGGGATCTTGCAAAAAGTCGGCATCCCAATATCCGCCCTCTACCAGTATCCCCACCAATTCTCAGGAGGACAACAGCAGCGGATCTCTATCGGCCGGGCCATCTCGCTTAGGCCTAAGCTCGTCGTTTGCGATGAGGCCGTATCTGCTCTTGATCTATCGATCCAAGCGCAAATCTTGAACCTCCTCTACCAACTCAAAAAGAGCCTAGGTCTCGCCTACCTCTTCATTTCCCACGACCTCGCCGTCGTGCGTCATCTGTGCGACCGAGTCCTCGTCATGCACGAAGGAAAGATCGTGGAAGAAGGAGAGACCAAGGCCCTCTTTGCCGGACCGAAACATCCCTATACACAAAAACTTTTCAGCTCCATCCCCCGTCCTCCTTACTAAATAAATTTCACAAAAGAGAGCTCTCTTTTGTGATGAATAAATCCCAAATCTTTTGACTTAAGAGGTAAGAGAGGGGTATGATCGGGGGCTTATGGATGAAAATAAATACTTCAAATTTTTGAAAGATCACTGGTCGAAGCTCCTTCTGGGATTTTTAGCCTTTGCCTCAGTGGCTGCTTGGGGAGAGAGGTTGTGGAGATCACACAAAACTCAGTCCAATCAAGACTACTCTCTTGCCACTCATATCTTTGCCAGCTTCCAGAAAGGAGAACCCCTCTCTTCTGAAGCAATCGAATCGGCCGAATCAATCCTCAAAAAACACCCTGAGCTTCATCCTAAGTACGATTCCAAGATTGCCCTCTCCCTTTTTTCCCAGAAGCACGAAGAAAAAGCAATTCCGTATGTCCAAGCCTCTCTTGAGCGGGCTGGAGAAAAACTCTCTCCTCCTTTTCGTGAATATACCCTTGGCTCTTGTCTCATTGGAGAAAAAAACTACCAAGAGGCGTTTGAAAGAGCCGAAATCTTACACTCCCAGCTCGACGAGCAATACAAAACTCTTTCTGCTCTCAACCTCCTCCGCCTTGTCGTTCTCTCCCGAAAGCTCGCCCAATCAGAAAAGCAAAATATGTATTGGGAAGAACTCAAAAAACATCCTGTCTACCCATCTCTTGCCTCTCTTTTTGAGGAGGGAGAAATCTCTTTAGAAAGTTGGATTGCTTCCAATAATTAGCTTCTTCGTTTTTCTTCTGTCTTTTTTCTAATCGATTTGTTACACCTTAGGGCAAGACCTAACAATCTAATGGGTCTTGAGCTCTAATCATTGGTGGATAGTAGGAGCAAAAAAGGAGGTGAAAGGCACTTGATTCGCGCTAAAGCCACGCCGATTAGATATGGAATATACATAGAATATGGACTTGTAAGGGCGGCATCCGGCTTTTGCAAGATGGAATTTTAGGAGAAAAACCTTGGAACCATCAACTAACCTGCTCACAGAAGCAGGGGGAGGATGTGAGGTATTAGACGCTGCCGACTTAGATATCTCTCATGGATATGAAAATCTCCAAACAGAAGAGAGTGTTGTGATCAGCGGGACAGTGACTGTCCAACCATAACCCCTCCCTTATCCAAATTACCCTCTACCTTTTTGGTAGGGGGTTTTTTCTTGCCTCCATCTCTTCCAAGAACATATAATTCCCCCTTATGGATATTGCAGTAACGATCCTGGTTAAGAATGGAGAGAGAAAGCTACGCGAAGTCCTCTCTTCCCTTGCCAATTTTAAAGAAGTTCTTCTCTACGACACTGGATCAACCGATCAAACTCTAGAGATAGGGAAAAGCTTTTCCAATGTCACAATCGTAGAAAGGCTATTTACTGGTTTTGGTCCTGACCACAACAAGGCAGCCTCTTTAGCCAAACACGACTGGATTCTCTCTCTCGACTCTGATGAAGTCCTTTCCGTAGCCCTTGCTGAGGAAATTCTCTCTCTTTCCCTTGATCCAACATGTGTCTATTCCCTTCCATTTGAGAACTATTATAGGGGAAAAAAGATCCGCTATTGTGGCTGGTACCCAGAGAGACATGTCCGACTTTACAATAAAAAAACGACCCAATTCGACAACGCCTATCTCCATGAAAGAATCCAAACAGGGAACCTCAAA
The DNA here is from genome assembly GCA_011064985.1 of Chlamydiota bacterium. Classification (GTDB taxonomy): domain Bacteria; phylum Chlamydiota; class Chlamydiia; order Chlamydiales; family JAAKFR01; genus JAAKFR01. The sequence continues at coordinate 1,743 of JAAKFR010000082.1, read as the reverse complement.
GAGGTAGCCCTTAAAAAACCCCTCTATCACTATTCTTACGATTCTATCTCTGATTTCCTCGTCAAAATGGAGCGGTATTCTTCTCTTTTCGCACAGCAATACAAAGGAAAAAGACAAGCCTCTCCCTGGACTGCGTGGATCCATGGCATGGGAGCCTTTTGCAAAAGCTACTTCCTAAAAAAAGGGTTTCTGGGAGGCTATGAGGGTTTTTTGATCTCCTCATACAATGCTCATACAGCTTTTTACAAGTATTTAAAACTCTATGAAGCGAACCTTTTGGAGAAGAAGTGATGTTGATGGCTCTGATGTACCACCGAGTTGGAAAAGGGAAACATACAAATTCCCTCGAGACTTTCCGTACCCACTTTGCAGCCATTGCCTCCCGCTATCCCACTCTCTTTCCGGGAGACCCTCTTCCTAAGAAAAAGCTCTCCTTATGTCTAACCTTTGATGATGCCTCTTTCGATTTTTACCACTACCTCTTCCCTCTCCTAAAAGAATTCCACATCAAAGCAGTCCTTGGTGTCCCCACTCTCTACATCCTCGAAAAAACGACCCTTCCCCCTGAGGAACGCCTCTCCGTCTCCCATACCCTAGCGATGCAAGAGGGGGTCTATGAAACCAAGGCCCCCTTCTGTACCTGGGAAGAGCTAGAAGAATTACGCAACTCAGGTCTTGTTGAGATCGCCTCCCACTCCCACAAACATGCCAATCTCACCTTCCCCTTCATCAACTTAGAGGAGGAAGTGGTTCACTCTAAAGAGCTCCTCGAAAATCGTCTTGGAAAACCGATCTCCACCTTCATCTACCCCTTCGGAAAGGTAACCCCCCCTCTTCACAAATTTGTCACCACCCACTACCCCTACTCCTTCCGTATCGGATCAGCTCTTAACTGGAATTGGAAGGCAAAAAAATGCCCCCTCACGAGGCTCATAGGAGATCAGCTCACTTCTCCAACCGCCCCCTTCTCCCTCCCCTCTCTCACAGGGGCATTTCTTAAAAACTTATTGACGTAAAAAAATCTCAGCGCATAAACGATTCACAGTCAAAAGGCTCCTATATGAACCGTAAATTTATATAGATTTTATCTTTGCTTAAAAGATCAAGGTTAGATTAACCTCGAAACCCGGCTATAAAAATTAACGTGCAACAGACGCTCATAAGGGAATGAAGTTTATCAAAAAAGGAACAAGGCAATGACTATTTCAATCGATACACAAACAAAAGCAACAGTGCTAAACCAAAAAGAGAAGTATTATCTTTCCCTAGCAAACAAGACCTTCTCCAACATGGAAAAGATCCACAACTATCTACAAAAAACAACCTCTTTCGACACGATTAAGATTTGCCTAGAAAGGGAGAGCTATTATCTCCACTTCTCTCCTGAAGAAAGCCAAGTTTTTCCCAATAAACAAGCTCTAAGACGTAATTTGAGCCGAGAAACAGGGGGTGCCTGGGCAGAAAACAAAGGGGGCTTGATCCGTTATTTCATCGAAGAGAAAGTATGTAAATAACTGAGCATCAATCTTGGAAATAGCGGGAATTGCTGGTCTCCAAACCGCGTCCTGGACTTGGCTCGCGCTCCTTGGCAAACTAATTCACAGCTCGGGTGTATCTTATGGAGGGGGCGCTCCATATGTACCCAGCACGCTGCATGGTCAAATACTGCAAATTGACCTGCTCGATCCGAAAGCAAAATCTGTCCATCCTTGAGAATTTCTTCAGATATAAATCCCACAAGAG
>JAAKFR010000081.1 GCA_011064985.1 Chlamydiota bacterium | reverse complement strand
TACTCATGCACTTTCTCTTGCGCCGTAAATCGTTTTCCCTGGCAAACGAATGCCCCATCTCGTGTTTCAAGCTCAACTGTTGTGTGCGTACAAATCATCATCGGTCTTTCCTTTGAGTTTCTATAAATTTTGTTCTAAGACTATTCCCTCAAAGAAAAAAAGTCCAAGGAAAATGGGTGCTAGTTTTTGAGAGTGAGGGAGAGCTTGGTGATGGGGGTGTTGCCGGGGAGTTTGAGGTAAGCGTGGTTGTTTTCGAGGGATTGGATCTGAGTGGGATAGATGAGGGGAGTTTTCTTTGAATGGAGGGAGAGGTTGACGCCATCTCGGACTTGGTGAGCGCCGTAGGAGATCCCCTCTTGGTACTCTTTGATTTCGGTTTCACTGAGGGAGCGAGAGATCTTTTGAGCGGTTTCGGGGTCGTGCTCGGCAAAGATGAGGCGAGTGGCGCAGTTTCCTAGGATTGTTTGGGAAGCGGCTCTTCCGTAGATCTCTTCAAGTTGGACGGGGCCTTGGAAAGCGAGGAGGGCGCCAAGCTCCGTGTTTCCTCCCCTCTGTAATGAGGGAATCTAGGGCTTGGAGTTTCTGGAAGATGGGGGAGCTCATCGATGATAAACCAGACCCGTCTTTGGAGATCTGGAGAGAGGCTGAGGAGGCTTCTTGTGGCGGTAGAAAACCAGGAGGAGAGGAATGGGTTGAGGGTGGCTCTTTCAGAGAGTTTGGTGTAGAGGAAAAGCCAGCCTGGGCTTGGACTTGGATCCAGGTTTTGATGGAAAAGGGTGTGGTGGTGTCTGGGAGGTGTTCTAGGCAAGTGAGGTAGGCGGCGGCAGTTTTCTCGGAGTGGATATCGATGTGGGCAGCTGCATTAGTTCCTTCGAGGAACTCGGCGAGCTTGTCGAGTGGTTGAGAGGAGCCATTGGGTGAACTCTGAGGTTCTTTTGGTATCGGAGAGCTTTTGTATGAGGAAGGTGTTCTTAATCCGAGGTTTGGATTTGACCAACAAGCTGTTGGCTAATTGGAGTTTTCGTTTATTCTCTAGCTTTACTCTCACTGCGTACTTCAAATTTGTCACATTCAGGGCAGTCACAGGATACCTGCAAAGTGCAACTAAATCCTAGCCAGCTTGGCTAGTGCTTGAAGAGGGTTCGTTAGGTAGCTGATTGCTTGTAAAGGCAAACTCTTCTGATTTTTTCTTTTTTTTCTGTGCCAGGGGTTTTTTAATTGAAAACCCCCGACTACTTTGCAGGTATCCTGGCACCCAAACAGATTCGTGGCCTTTCTATGATTTCCCATCGTTTTTCCACAAAACATAGCGAATACCTCATAAGTTTTTAAATTCAAGGGTGTTATAACAAAAAGTTGATTTATTATTCAAGTTTTTATTTGCTATACAGAAGCAAGATGATCAGATCGCCCAGCGTCAATCATTACAAGATTTTTATCTTAACCCAAGTTCAGTGATTTCTCTCTGCTAACTCCGCTGAATTTGTGTCCAAAAAATAGGGGATGGTACAAATTTGTTTAGAAGCCGCTCTAATACTTCAGTTATCATGTCTTGATTGCTTTTTATTTTAATCGACTATTATTCGTTAAGCCATTTTTTCAAAAGCTTATATTCTTCCGAATTCCTCTTTAGTTCCAAAGCTTGTGCAATTTTTTTTAATGTATTTCTTCTTGGTAAAGAAGGTGTATTGAAAAACCTACTAAGGGATGGGCGAGGGATTTTGGTTTTTTCAGCCAATTTATTTAAGCCGCCCTTTCTTTCTACAACTAAGCGTAAAGCTTTTTTAAATTGCATAACGTTTATTGCTATCGCCTCAAGATTATCAAAATGAAAACAATCTTCTTTTTTTAAGTTGTTCGGTAAAATAGGTTCTGAAATCTCCTCTTCAATCTCGCCTTGAAGATCGGCAATAATTTCATCACATACTTCCTCATCAGATTCAGTAAACCACATTAACATAAGCTCGTATGTTCCATCATACTCCTTCGATAAACGAAATAAGTGAAAAACAAACTCATCCGACAATCCTGATCTTTTCATGGCATCCAAAACTGCAATCACACGAAAAAATCTCTCTGAACCAACACCTCGACTAAAAGTGTAATTAGATGCGGTACTCATAGCACTCCCCTAATGATTACTTGTTTATTTAGAATGATCTTTTGCACCCTGTTCATAAACAGAGCCATTTCACGTTGGTCAACCTTATCATCTCTTTTTACATAACCCTGACATAAAAAAACGCGTTCATTAACGACTACAACAGCAAGGCGTAGCTGTATTTTTCCATTGCCAAAATTATGCCATTTCATTTTCCAGCCGTGGTGAATCACTCTACCTTGATAGGTGGCCGGACCCCAAAATTTCCTGTTTTCGAACTTGGGGTCTGACTCGGCTCCCTTTTTCAATAACAAAACATCCGGCCGAATTATTTTTTGAAACGTCTCTTTTGTAAAGACATGTTTATCCAACAACCCAATATAGGATGACAATGCCCATTCCGTGATGATCAGTTCCATTTCCACCCTTCATTTGGTACCATGATTGTAACATAAAGTAACATTTCTACCAATAGAAAAATCTTGTATTCGATTTGGGTTACGCTCATAACATATCTTTATAGTTCAGATTCCCGAAAATTCCACTGAATATTTCTATAAATAATCATAAGAGAAGGAGGTCCATATCCTGTCGCTCGTCAAGCGATCCTATCTATCCTGTTTGTATTCTCTTTATCGATGTCTTTTGGGGTATGTTAAGAAGCGTGTTGGAAGAGGCCTTGGGTGCGGCGGAGCTCTTTGAGCTTGAAGAGGTTGACTTGGCGTTTGGTCGCTTCAAGGATGAGCTTTGACTCGATGTAGGCGATTTCGGCGAGTTTTTGCTGCTGTTTTTGGTTGAGGGAGTGATTGAGCTCATCGAGATTTAGGAGGGTGATGCCTGGGTGGGCATTTAGTCTTGGATCGATGTTGCGCGGGACGCTCAAGTCCACAAGGAGAGTAGGTGAGATTCTGACAGGAGCTTTGTGTAAGAGAAAATCGGGCGATTTTGTTGCACATAAGACAAGATCATACTCATACCACCGAGAGAGCTCCCTCCAGGAGAGGTGTTTCACCTGTTCTTTTTTGGCTATGGTCTCAGCTTTCTGGTCTGTTCGGTTGCAGAGGGTGATCTCTGTAAGGCCGTTGTGAGCAAACGTACGGAAGATCTTGTAGTTGATCTCTGAAATCCCGACAAAGAGGAGTTTTTTCCCGTGCAGCGTTCCAAATTCAGTCTCCCCAGCCTGGAGAATTGCCTCTTCGATTGACGGAACCTTCTTTGTCAAAGAGGTGGAGGCGCGGATCTGCTTCCCGATTTTTAACGACTTCTGGAAGAGAAAGTGGAGCTCTTTAGAAAGCGGCTGCAAGCCGATGGCTGATTCGTAGGCCTGCTTAACCTGCCCTTGGATCTCAGTCTCCCCCACAAGAGCACTATCCATCCCAGCTGTTACGCGGGCGAGATGGAAAAAGCAGTCGCTCCCGAAATAGGCATAGACCCGGTGTTCAAACTCTTCTTCAAGTTCGCTGCGCATCTTGCTTAGGAAGTAAGTATGAGTCTCTGAGGGGTCTTGACTACTGAAATAGATTTCGGTCCGGTTGCAGGTCGAGAGGAGGACCGAAGGGACGGTGTTGGTAAAGAAAGAATGGGGATGAAAAAGACGGTTACACACCTTGGCAAGCTTCTCCCGAAGCTCTAAGGGGGCCGACTTATGGTTGATTCCGAGTATTCCGATGTGCATTTCGTACCATTTGCAGTAAATGTTGTTTTATACATCGAGTTTTGGGTTCTAGACTAGATTTTTCTCCTCTTGTATGCTCTTAGGATTATGGCTAAACTTAAGAAATACGACGAAAGCGCAATCCAAACTCTTGATGCTCTTACACATATACGCATGCGTTCGGGCATGTACATCGGTAGACTGGGAAATGGATCTCATGTCGATGATGGCATCTACATCCTCTTAAAAGAGGTAATCGATAACAGTATCGACGAATTTATCATGGGAAATGGGGATCGTGTGATGATCCACTTTGACCCTGAAACTTGTATGATCTCCATCCGAGACCATGGGAGGGGGATTCCTCTTGGGAAAGTACTCGAATGTGTCTCTCAGATCAATACGGGGGCAAAATACAACGACGATATTTTCCAGTTCTCGGTGGGATTAAACGGAGTAGGTCTCAAAGCGGTCAATGCTCTTTCAAGCCATTTTATTGTCCGAAGCTATAGAGAAGGGAAGTACTTTGAGGCAGTCTTTTCACAAGGGAAGCTTCTTTCAAACAAGCAGGGAAAAGCCAAAGAGGCCAATGGAACCTATGTAGAATTTATCCCTGATATTGAAATTTTCGGGAAATTTGCTTACCACGAGGAGTTTATCCGAAAACGCCTCTGGCACTACGCCTACCTCAATACGAGTCTGACCCTTTTCTACAACCACGAAGCGATCCAATCGGAGCATGGCCTCCTCGATCTTCTCAACAGCGAAGTGACAGACGATCGCCTCTACGAACCGTTCCACCACCGAGGAGAAAAGCTCGAATTCGCCTTTTTACACACCCAAAGCTATGGGGAGAGCTACTACTCATTTGTGAACGGCCAGTATACAGCTGATGGAGGAACCCATCTTTCAGCCTACCGAGAAGGGATTTTGAAAGGGGTTAACGAGTTTGCGAAGAAAAATTTCCAAGGAGTCGATGTCCGAGAGGGGATTATCGGGTGTATTTTGATCAAAGTGAAAGACCCTATTTTCAACTCGCAGACCAAAAGTAAGCTTGGAAATACAGAAATCAGAACCCCTCTCATGCAAGAGGTGAAAGACGCCATCTTCCAACTTCTGCACAAACACCCGGAGAGAGCTCAGTCTCTCATTAAACGGATCACTTTCAACGAAAAGCTCCGCAAAGAGCTCTCTGCAGTTAAAAAAGAGGCGAAAGAGAAGCAGAAGAAAATCTCGTATAAGATCCCAAAATTGCGCGATTGCAAATTCCACTACAATAAAGAGTCTCTCTACAGCGATGAGACGATGATTTTCCTAACAGAGGGGGAATCGGCGAGCGCCTCGATTGTTTCTGCGAGAAACCCCCTCACACAAGCGATTTACTCGCTTCGAGGAAAACCCCTCAACGTCTTTGGCCTGAAAATGGACCAGCTCTATAAAAATGAAGAGATGTTCAATTTGATGATGGCTCTCAATATCGAAGAGGATGTGGCGGGCATCCGTTACAACAAGGTGGTCCTGGCAACGGATGCCGATGTCGATGGGATGCACATCAGAAATCTTTTAATCACTTTCTTTCTCACCTATTTTGAAGGACTTGTCATCAATGGACATCTCCACATTTTAGAGACTCCCCTTTTCAAAGTGCGCAACCGGGAAAAGACCCTCTACTGTTACTCAGAAGAAGAAAAGAGAAAAGCTGTGAACTCTCTTGGGAAAAATCATGAGGTAACTCGTTTCAAGGGTCTGGGAGAGATCTCTCCGAAAGAGTTTAAGCAATTTGTCGGGAAAGATATCCGCTTGCGTCCGGTTGAAATCCATGCTTTTTCCGATATCAAGCCGACTTTGGAATTCTACATGGGCAAAAATACTCCTCAACGGAAAAAATTCATCATGGAAAATCTCATTCACGAGGGACTGTAGAGAAAAATGGCCGACATCAAACACGTATTCCGCGAAAACTACCTGAAATACGCCTCCTACGTAATTCTCGAGCGGGCAATCCCTCATATTATCGACGGGCTCAAACCGGTGCAGAGAAGAATTTTGTGGACTCTCTTCCGGATGGACGATGGGAAGCTCCACAAAGTTGCGAACGTTGCTGGGCAAACGATGGCCCTCCATCCTCATGGTGATGCCCCCATTATCGATGCCCTTGTCAATCTTGCCAACAAGGGGTATCTCCTCGACACCCAGGGGAATTTTGGTAACCCCCAAACTGGAGACCCACCAGCTGCTGCCCGTTACATCGAAACCCGCTTAGGGGAGCTTGCAAAAGAGACCCTCTTCAACCCCGACCTCACCCCTTTTCTCCCCTCCTATGACGGGAGGGCAAAAGAGCCCGTCAACCTCCCTGTGAAAATCCCCCTCTTGCTGATGCAAGGGGCTGAAGGGATTGCCGTGGGAATGGCCACCAAAATCCTCCCCCACAATTTCACCGAGCTCTTAAAAGCCCAGATCGATCTTCTTGAAGGACACCCAATCGAAATTTTCCCTGATTTCCCCTCGGGGGGGGTGATGGATCCCTCTGAATATGCAAACGGGAGAGGGAAGGTCAAAGTCCGCGCGAAGATTGAGACCCGAGACGAGAAAACACTCGTAATCCGAGAGATTTGCTTTGGGACAACCACCGAATCTGTGATCCGCTCCATCGATGAAGCAGCCAAGAAGGGAAAAATCAAGATCGAGGCAATCTCCGACTACACGGCCGAAAAAATCGAGATCGAGATCAAGCTCCCAAGAGGACAATACGCCCACAAAGTCCTCGATACTCTCTACGCTTTTACCGACTGCGAGGTTTCGATCAATGCCCAGATGGTGATGATCAAAGAAGAAAATCCTTGGGAAGGGACTGTCGATGAGGTCCTCTCTTTTCATGTTACGCAACTCAAAGAGTATCTCAAAACCGAGCTCGAAATCGAAAGAGATAGGCTACTGGAAAAGATCTTCCAGAAAACCCTCGAACAGATCTTTATCGAAAACCGTCTCTACAAAAAGATCGAAAATGTCACAAGCTACGAAAAAGTCCATGCTACGATCGAAACGAGTCTAGAATCTTTTCATACACAACTACCTCGCATCCCAACCTACGACGACCGAGAGCGTCTTTTGAACATCCAGATCAGGCGAATCACTCGGTTTGACATTGAGAAAAACGAGCAAGAGGTCAAACTCCTTGGTAAGAAGCTTGTCAACGTCAAGCAAAAGCTTAAGGACATCAAGAAGACGACGACCCAATATCTGCAAGGCCTTTTGAAAAAATATGGAAATCTCTTCCCAAGAAAGACCCGCATCAAATCGATCAAAGAGATCGACAAGAAGGAGATCGCGAAAAAAGAGGTGCGGGTTAGCTACGATCCTGAAACGGGATTCCTGGGAACAAAGGTAAGCGGCCCCCATCAGATTGAATGTACCTCGCTCGATAAAATCCTCATTGTCTATGAAGATGGGACGTATCAGGTGGTCAATCTCCCCGAGAAGCAGTATGTCCACCAGAAGGAGGTGGAAGCTGCCTGGATCGGAGTTGCCGACAAGAAGACCGAACTTGGAGTTGTCTATCGTGACAAAAAAACAAACTACCCTTACTCGAAACGATTTATCGTAAAACAGTTTATCCTTGATAAAGAATACGCATTTATAGATCGTGACCAGGTATTAGAATATATCACGAGCAGCCCCAAAGCAGTCCTAAAACTTACGTTCAAACCAAAAGCACGTCAAAAGATCTCGCATATCGAATTTGCGATTGAGGAGGCTCCTCTTAAAGGGGCGTCAGCTAGGGGAACGAGAATTGCAAACAAAGAGTTGAAATCTGTAAAAGTACTAAGAGGAGAAAGCAAATGACAGGTGATACATCTGGAGTGGGAAGCCCCACTCCACAACCGTTACAAGAAACCCAGAAGACAGGGGAAGAAATGCCTCAGCCATCTGGAAGAAACGTCGACGAGGCTCTTCATGGAAAAGTGCGTACTCTTGGGCAGTTAAAATCTTTGCTCACTAGCACATTAGGAGAAAAAGAGGGAACCAAACTCTACAACTCTTTTATGACCTCCATGGCGATGCTTACCCTAGACCAAGTTAAACGATCAGCCGAGAGGGCCAAACAAGCCTCCAAACAGATGGAGTAATCCTAATAACAAATGCTGGATCTGAAAATGTTAAAAATATACTGAGTATAGACATGTTTCGTTTTTCTCTTTATCTCGCTATTCCAGAAGACTCTCTCTTTGCAAGAAGCATAGAGAAGAGCAATCCTCATCTTGTAGGGATGTTTACGCAAGGGGGTGACTATTTGCATAAAAAAGTTGTAGACTCCCTCCCTTACCTAGGGAAACCCCTTCCTCCCTCCCCCTCCCTAGAACAGCTTGAGAGGACCCAAATCAACTTGATCAGCCTCCTGAAAAAAATCGCTCCCACCTACCCAGTTACTGAACACCCCCCTATTTTACTCACCCTTCCAGATGACTCCTGAGACTGACCTCCTCGTTGTAGAAAAAGAGGGGGAGGGGGTGCGACTCGACAAGTTTCTCTCTACCCGATTTCCCGACTACTCAAGACAATACTTTCAGTACCTGATCGAGACACATCTCGTTTTAGTAAATGGTCAGATCGCAAAAAAACGGACCAAGCTCATCGAAGGAGATGAAATCGAGATCGAGTTTGCCCTCACCAAAGAGATCTCTCTTACTCCAGAACCGATCCCCCTCACGATTTTGTACGAAGATGAGGAGATGCTAGCAGTCAACAAGCCGGCAGGGATGGTGGTCCATCCGGCAGCCGGGAACTGGACAGGCACTTTTGTCCATGCACTTCTCTACTACTGCCAAACTCTCCCTTCTCAGGAGACTCTCCGTCCTGGAATCGTCCATCGGTTAGACAAAGAGACCTCAGGTGTTTTGCTTGCAGCAAAAACAGAAAGGGCCCAGCAAGGCCTTGTGGAGGCATTTGCGAATCAAAAAGTGAAAAAAGAGTACCTAGCCATCTGTGTAGGCAACCCAGGCAATAGGCTCATCGAAGGAAATATCGGCAGGCACCCAACCAAACGGAAGCAGATGTCTCTCCGTGAAGAAGGAGGAAAGGAAGCTTCTACCGAGTGTCTTTCCCTTGGAACATACGAGAACCTCTCCTTTGTCCGCCTTTTTCCCAAAACAGGGCGCACCCACCAACTCCGCGTCCACCTCCAATCGGTCGGAACCCCCATCTTAGGTGATTCTGTCTACGGAATCCCCTCGCAAAACAAGAAATGGGGATCCGAAAGGCAACTTTTGCACGCCGCCTCACTCCAGTTCCCTCACCCAATCACCGAAAAGTCCATTGAGGTTAAAGCCCCTATTCCAGATGATATGAGGGAATTCACAAAGAGATTTTGATGAGAGTATTGATCCAGAGAGTGAAATCAGCTGAAGTTTTGATTGGAGAAAAACCATCGGGGAAAATCGGAAAAGGGCTCCTCCTTTTTCTAGGAATCCACAAAGATGACACTCCCAAAGAGGTCGAATGGCTTGTCGAGAAGGTGCGAAACCTACGCGTTTTCCCAAACGATGAAGACAAGATGCACTTCAACCTCGAAGAGACTGGAGGAGAGGCTCTGGTTGTCAGTCAATTCACCCTTTATGGAACATTAACGAAAGGGCGCCGCCCTGAATTTACAGAAGCCGCCCTTCCAGAGCAAGCCTTCCTCCTTTACGAACAATTTGTTTCTGAACTCTCCGAAACCCTCTCCAAGCCTGTCCAAACAGGAGTCTTTGGAGCAAGGATGGAGGTTTCGCTTGTCAATGATGGGCCTGTTACCTTTCTTCTTGAGCCCCAGTATATTAAAAAACACACTACAGTAATGTTGGATTGTTAAATGGTTTTTTGTGTAGTATTACAAATATCGAACACTTGGCCATAGGACCTGAAACATGAAAGACTTTGTAGCATATATCGTAAAGAACCTAGTAGACAATCCAGACAAGGTGGAGATCAATGAGGTGGAGGGGACTCACACCGTCATTCTTGAACTATCTGTCGAGAAATCAGACATTGGAAAGATCATCGGGAAGCGCGGCAAGACCATCAATGCCATCCGTACCCTCTTGATGTCTGTCGCGAGCCGGAATGGACTCCGGGTCAATCTCGAAATCTTAGAAGACGAGAAAGAGTAGAGAGTCTCATTTAGGAGAAAAGGAACGGACCGAGCAGGATTCGAACCTGCGACCGTCCGCTTAGAAGGCGGATGCTCTATCCACTGAGCTATCGGTCCAGCGTCCCCCTACCCTACACCTTCTTCCCCTAATTTTCAACTCCAAACCGCTCTCAAAACTACTTGAGATTTTGCTCTTTGGAAAGCAAAGCCACAGTCTTTTGATATGGGTGTAACCCAAATCAGTTAAAAACTCAAGACTCTGGTCTTCAGACACAAGCATACCAGGCTCTCGCATGCCCCCTACCGGGAAATAACGAGAACGGAAGGCACAAAGGACACAAAGCTTCAACACAAAGCCACGAAGACACGAAGAATCCGGCCTGACCCGAAGGGTCTTTTCCCTTAAGGAGAGAGCAAAAATGGAAAATAGAAATGTTAAATTCCTCATGTTATTGTTCGATTTTATTT
>JAAKFR010000080.1 GCA_011064985.1 Chlamydiota bacterium | reverse complement strand
AAGAGATGAATTGTAACTATGTTTCGAAAAAAAAGCAACCCTCTTGAAAACAAAATCACTCTAATTTCAAGATGGTTACGATGTCCAAAGATAGGGTGTAGTTATATTTTTCGGGAATTCAGGATGGTAAAGCGGAATGCAGATGTGGCGAAGATGGGGGCCAATTACCTCTTTGAGGAAATCGCCAAGCGGAAAAAAGCCCTTCTGGAAAAAGAGCCGGGGACGCGGCTGATCAATCTCGGGATTGGGGATACGACTGAGCTGATCCCTCAATACCACGTCGGCCACCACGAGAAGCTCTCCTCCTTCCGCAAAACACTACCCGCAAACCTCCTCGCTATCGGCAGCGCCTTCGAAGGAGTAGGCGTCAACGACAGCATCGCCCTCACCTCACAGAATTAAAAGTTTGATTTTACAAAAAGTGATTAGTCACTAGAAGATCATTCACCCGATGGAGAAAGTGGTTTTTTTTGAGTTTGCCAGTTGGATCTTGCATCTCTAGGTACACCCAATCTTGTGGTGTTGCATTCTCAATCCACAACGAGATGTTTTTTTGGAATGTTTTTGCCCAGGATGGATGTCTTTGAAAAAGATGATGCAATTTCTCTACAGCTTTTTTTGAAAACTCTTCAAGTTGAGTTGCAGCATACCAGACCCCGTATAAATCTTTATATTTTTTTAGACGATTCCGCCTTGGGAAGGTAAGTCCTTTATGAAAGATCCAGGCATCAGGAGAAACCACTCTTCCACGATGCCCCTTATATGTCTGAAAGGGAGTAGCATTTACCAAGCTAAGCTCCAAGTATCTGAGTGGCTGAGCCGTGACTCCCCCTATTACAATATTTTTATCTTTATTTTTTCGCACAAGAGTATCTGTTAGAAATTCGATTTCTACCTCCTCTCCACAAATTTTTTTCATGTATGATTGCGTTGCAGGGGTTTCATAATCCTTGAAAAGGACTTGAAAATCTGCTTCTCGAAGATGGTTGGCAAGATCTTTTTGGGAGACTTTGGGAAGTTTTCTCGGAATGAGAGAATCTATATCACTTGTACCGACAGGTGAATTTTCAACGTTTTGATCGACCAGATAAAGTTTATAAATTATGAGTGCATAACCTCCCCCTATGACGATTGAATCACTCCAAGGACCTGTTGCTTCCAGGAAATGGGAAATCACAAGATCTTCTTTTCTAAGATTTGAAGCCATTGAGATCTCCTATTAGGGATTGTAACTCGGGGATATGTTCGAGCATATACTCCGCTTGCTCACGTCCCCTTAAGGGGAAATGCATGAAATCGAGGAAAGTGATGAGAAGAGGAGTTGCATCCACCGTATGGCTCTTTTTTATTCTCTGTGAAATGAGAGATTTATAATATGGCTTGATCAATAAAACTTCATAGCCCCTTTCTTGGGGCTCAAGGAAAAGCAATTTTTCAATATCTGATTTTATACTTGGGTCGAGAAGATAAAGTTCTAGTGTCTGTAGATTGGTATTTTTGCATCCATGAACCTCGGCAGCCGAATGAAGAGCAAATGCAACTTGGTCCCTGAAGGGTGAGGTTTCTAACAGCTGAATCATTTCAGCCTTCCCTGCACAACCTGATTGGTACATCCACATAGGGCATTTTTTAAGAATGTTATACTCCCCTAACCAACTTTTCAGAAGTTTTTGTGGATCTTTGAGGTGATAGCTTTTAGCTGTTCTTAACCCAAGAGGTGTTAAGATTCCATGATCGATGAGCACTTTAAATACCTTATGGACTAACCCTACGCTTACATGAACCTCTTTGGCTACCTCTCTTATGGAAAATGATTTTGTTTTCTTTCCACTATGTAGTAGCCAATCTAGTATCAAGGAAGATTTATCACTAAAAATACCTCCTCTAACAAAAGCCTCTCCTTGATCTTTAAAAAATCTTGACCGCATACACATCACCTCTATTCACTATTATATACTGTTCACAAAATAATGAATAGTGAGAAATAGTGAATAGTGAGAAATAGTGAACAGCTCCTCACAGAATCAAGAAAACGCAATTTTGTGAGGTCAAAAAGGCCCTTACCAAACCTCACACTATTGCGTTTTCTTGATTCTGTGAGGAGCCTTGCATTGATGCTTGATTCTGTGTGCTCTTGATGGCAAGATCTTTGTTCTATGGTAGAGCGGAATGCAGATGTGGCGAAGATGGGGAGAAATTACCTCTTTCATGAGATCGCAAAGCGGAAAAAAGCCCTTCTGGAAAAAGAGCCGGGGACGCGGCTGATCAATCTCGGGATTGGGGATACAACAGAGCCAATCCCCCCTTCTGTTGTGGAGGCGATGCGGGAGGCAGCAAGCCGTCTTGGTTCTAAGAAGACCTATACCGGGTATGGGGAGACCCACGGGAAGTGGCTCTTGCGAGAGAAAATCTCGGAAGTGATTTACAATAGCAAAGTCTCCCCAGACGAAATCTTCATCTCCGACGGGGCGAAGTGTGACGTGGGGAGAATGCAGCTCCTCTTTAGCCGTAATGTCCCAGTTGCTCTCCAAGACCCTGTCTACCCTGCCTACATGGGGGCAAGCGTCTTGAGTGGGAAGACAGGTGGAGCCCAAGATGGTGGAAGCTATGAGGGAATCCACTACCTCCCCTGCACCCCAGAAAATGGGTTTACCCCCGACGTAACCACTTTACCTCCTGGCACTCTCCTCTACCTCTGCTCCCCGAACAACCCAACCGGGACCGTTCTCACCCGAGACCAGCTCACAAGACTCGTCCACTTTGCGAGGGAAAACAGATGCTTCCTCCTCTTCGACTCGGCATATGCTGCCTTTATCCAGAGTGAGGAACTCCCTCGCTCCATCTATGAGATCGAAGGGGCCCAAGAGGTAGCGATCGAAACGAGCTCTTTCTCCAAAAGGATCGGGTTTACCGGAGTGCGCCTCGGCTGGAGTGTTGTCCCCCACAAGCTCACCTTCGCCGATGGGAGCTCCGTCTGGAAGGATTGGTCTACTCTCACCTCAACCCTCTTCAACGAAGCCTCCAACATCGCCCAAGCGGGAGGGATCGCAGCCCTCGAAAAGGAGGGGCTTGCCAGCCAAAGAAAGTTGATTGCCTTCTATCTCGAAAATGCCCGCCTTCTCCGAGAGGCCCTCTCCCCCCTCCCCTGCTACGGAGGAGAACACGCCCCCTTCCTCTGGCTCCCCCTCCGAAGCAAGAGCTCTTGGGAAACGTTCGAGACCCTCCTCGAAAAAGCCAAAATCGTCACCACCCCTGGGGTGGGCTTTGGCCCCTCCGGTGAAGGCTTCATCCGCATAAGCGCCTTTGCCTCCCGCTCCGACATCCACAAAGCCTCTACCCTCCTTCAACACATCTTACTCCAAAAAGCAGATGTTGAAGTTTTTAAAAACAGAGAACAACAGAGGACTTGAGAGAGCACAGAGTGCAATTTTCTTCTCTGTGGTTGGATAAAATATACTGAGAATGGGTTTGTGCAAGAGTGTAGTTGTACTGAACCCCGTTGCCTGTGCTAGCCGCGGAAGGAGCGAACACCGCGCATCCCAAATAGGACGAGCAACACTCCCCCGAAAGCAAAAAGCCCGGCGACAAACGAGCTCATCGTAAAGGCGTAGGCGTGAGAGCCTGTCTTTGCCTCTGTTGTGTAATAGACAGAGCTAAGAAGGGCAATCCCAATTGTAGCTGCCAACTGCCTCGTCTCTGTTGTGATCCCTGATGCGGCACCCAGTTTCTCTCTTGGGGCCTGCGACAATCCCAAAGCGACAGTAGGCGACATGATCAGCGGGATCCCACACCCAAACCCGAGAAGACCAGGAAGCATCAGAGGAATCGAACCCACATTGATTGTAAATAGGAGCCAAAAAAGGGCGAAGGTGAGAATCGAAAAACCGGTAAGCATCGGAATTCTAGGACCATACCGGTCGGCGACAAAGCCCCCCAAGGGAGCCATCAAAAAGACAGGAGAGACCGCGGTAAAGATGATGAGGCCTGTCAAAATAATCGAAAAGTTGAGCTGCTCTTGGAAGTAGATCGCCCAAAGGACCGTGATCATCACCACCACCTGAGTCAGGAAGATGCTGATGTTAGCTACGGTGAAAAGGCGCTTTTTAAATAGGTGAAAGTCGATGATTGGATGGTCGATGTGAACTGAGATCCAGTAAAAAAGGAAAAAGAAGAAGGGACTCAATCCCAAAAGGGAAAGGGTTGCAGGGCTGGTCCAACCCCAATCGTTTGCTTGCATCAATCCGACAACAAGGGTGATCACAGCTACCATCATCGTCAAGGCACCGAGAAAATGGAATGGTTCATGTCGCCTCTTCCCAGGTTGCAGAATCCAAAATGTCGTGACAAGACCAAAAGCGACAAGGGGAATATTGAGGAAAAAAATACTTCTCCAGGAGAGATATTGGGTTAAGACTCCTCCCACAGCAGGACCCATAATCATGAAGAGAGAGCTGATCCCGGTATTGATCCCAATCGCTTTGGCCCGCTCCCCCTCTGGAAAGGTCGAGATGAGAAGAGCGCTTGTTGTCGGGACAATAAGAGACCCCCCCATCCCCTGAATCACCCTTCCAAGGAGGATCATCCACTTGTAAAAAGCCATTCCCGCGAGCCAAGAGCCGCCTCCAAAAAGGCAAAGACCTACAGCATAAAGAACCCTTTTTCCGAAAAGATCACATAGCCTTCCCCCAATCAGGAGAAAGGAGGTGAGAGCTAAGAGATAGGCGTTTACAACCCATACCAAAGAGATCGAAGAGAACCCAAGCTGCGACTGGATTGTCGGCAAAGCCACCGGCATTACGGTGTTGTCGAGAAAGACAAGAGAGGTCCCACTTGTCGTCACAAGCAACACCCACCACTTCTTCCGTGCTTTTTTCATCATCTTGTAATCCGATTCCAATCTTGTACGATAGGAAATCTCCTTCCTACTGTGAAGGCCTTTTTTGTTACCCGGAGTCCGGGAGGAGCTTGTTGTCGCTTATACTCATTTTCGTGGATTTTATGCACGAGCTCTTTGACAAGAAGGAGGTCGAGGCCATGTTTGGAGGCTACCTTTTCAGGAGAGAGATGCTCCTCTACATACTCTTGCAAGACAATATCTAAGACCTCATAGGGAGGAAGAGCGTCCGAGTCTTTCTGGTTGGGGCGGAGCTCAGCTGATGGGGCCTTTTCCAGAATCTCTTTGGGGATGATCTCCTCACTTCGATTGATGAAGCGGGCAAGAGCATAGACCTGCCCCTTTGTCACATCGCTAAGCACTCCAAGCCCCCCACACATATCGCCATAAAGGGTTGAATAGCCAACTGCCATCTCACTTTTGTTCCCCGTTCCTAATAAGAGGTGCCCAAACTTGTTAGAAAAAGCCATGAGGATCACCGCCCGGATCCGAGCCTGGAGGTTCTCCTCGGTCACCCCTGCTGGCATCTGCTCAAAGTGGGGCTCGAGAAGATCCAAAAAGGCCTGAAAAGGCCCCTCAATCGAGATCTCCTCTAAGGAGATCTCTAATCTCCGAGCAAGCCTTTTCGCATCCACTACACTCTCTTTTGAGGAGTAACGAGAAGGGAGGGCAAAGGTCAAGAGGTTCTCTTTGCCAAGTGCTCGCGCTGCAATGCAGGCGACAACAGCCGAATCGATCCCCCCTGACAAACCGAAACACGCCTTCTGAAAACCTTGCTTATGGAAATAGTCACGTACCCCCAAACAAAGAGCATGGTAGAGATCAGAAATCGGATCTCTTTCCCTCTTAACCGTTGCAGGGAGGCTTTCTAAATCAAAAAAGAGCATATCCTCTTGAAAACTCTTCCCAAACAGAGAGCTTTTCCCATTGACCACACAGCTCGACCCGTCAAAAATCAGGCTGTCATTTCCCCCCACTTGGTTACAAAATGCAATGGGACACTTGAGAGTTTGGGCACATTTTTCCAATACTAGAAGGCGAGTGTCCTGCCTCTGCATGTGAAAAGGAGAAGCCGACAAGTTCAGGAGAAGATCAGGAGCTTGGGGCTCGATATCTGTGACTGGATCTCGAGGATATGTGGCATACTCCACAACCCCTGCATGTTGCCAGATGTCTTCACAGATTGTCACAGCAACCCGCTTTCCCAAAAGACTCCATACATCGATCCGAGTGGCCGGCTCAAAGTATCTCCTCTCAGAAAAAACGTCGTAGTCGGGAAGGAGGGTCTTGTCCTGGAACCCAACGAGTTCTCCCTCTTGGAGAATCGCAGCTGTGTTATAGAGCCCTTTCTCCCCTCCATGCAGGTTCTCACGCACCGTCCCGATCACAACGGCTATCCCTTTTGTCTGTTTACGGATCTCATCAAGCGCCTCATTCAGCGCGTCGACAAACCTAGGCAATAAAAGTAAATCTTCAGGTGGATACCCACAGAGGGCCATTTCAGGAAATACAACAAGCTCGGCTCCCTTCTCTTTTGCAACACCGAGGAACTTCAGAATTTTCTCTTTGTTGTATTCGATTCCCCCCACAATCGGATTGATTTGCCCAAGCGCTACCCGCATTCCCTTTACCTACTTCTCCCTAAGAGCAAAATCTCTTTTTTCTCTGCGACTTTGCGTTTTTTTCTATCCCGCTCACAATCCACTAACTGCCGAAGTCGTCCAAGACGATATTCTCCCTCGGCACCCCGTAATCATCGAGCAGCTGCAACACACTTGAATTATGCAAAGGAGGACCACAAACATAGTAGAGACACTCCTCGGGCTCATCCATCTTACTCAATTGCCCCTGCTCAAAAGCACGGAATAAGAAGTTCGTTTTGATCGGATCCTCCTTCGGCCACCCCGCTTCGAGATCTTCTGGGAGGGGCTCAGAGAGGACGAGATGATAGCGGAAGTTGGGATGGGCTTGATCGAGCTTCTCATACTCCTCTTGGTAGATATTCTCCTTAAGCGAGCGAGCCCCGTACCAGAAATCGACCTCCCGATCGGTCTTGTCAGTTTGAAACAGTTGGAGGATATGACTCCGCCCAAACGACGACCCGGCTCCTCCTATCAGGAAGATGAGAGGCCGCTTGTCGTGGATCATAAACGACTCCCCGTAAGGGCCTGAGAGGCGGACCTTCTCTCCAGGCTTCAAGCCAAAGGCGTAGGAGGAGCAAATCCCCCAAGAGATCTTGTCAACAATCTCTCCCTTGATGAAAGGAGGCGTTGCGATCCGGATATTGAAACGTAAAAGGCGCCCTTCAGCTGGGAAAGAAGCCATAGAGTAGGCACGAATCACCTCTTCTGAAGAGAGATGAGAGAAATCAATCGCCCTCCCAAACAGCCCGAATTTCTCCCAGTCGGGGTGGTATTTCGGATCCATCGTCTCTTTCCAAGAATCGGTATTCGTTTTAAAGGGAGGGACATGAAATTGGAGATACCCCCCAGACTTATACGGAACATCTTCTCTTTCAGGCAATTCCACAATGAGTTCTTTGATGAAGGTCGCCACATTCTCATTGGAAACAACTTTTGCTTCCCACTCACGTACAGAGAGATATCTCTCTTCAATGTGGACATGGAGGTCTTGTTTGACCTTACATTGGCAGGAAAGGCGCCACCCCTCTTTGAGCTCTTTCCGATTGAATGTCCCCTTATCGGTCTCTAAAGGATCTTCTGCCCCCTCTAGGACCTGGAGGCGACACTGTTTACATGTCGCCTTCCCTCCACAAGGAGAGGGGACAGGAATCCCCTCTGAGGTCAAGGCAGAGAGAAGCGTCTGCCCCCCCACTACCGTTTTGGTAAGAGAAGTATCTTCGTTGATTTTGATTTCGCAAAGGGCCGTCCGAACGAACTTTTTCTTTGTAACAAGAATCATCGTCGTCAAAGCAAGACCAATGACAACAAAAGCGACGATCGCAACAAATACAAGGGTTACACCCTCAACAAATTGGGCTAGTAAGTACATGTTTTCAAGTTCCACTTATCTTATTTTACCCTTTCTGATAGGGTCAAATCAAGATGAAACCTAAAGAAAAACTTCGCGAACATTGGGGCTCGCGCCTCGGGTTTCTGATGGCTACAGCCGGCTCAGCTGTAGGCCTAGGGAGCCTTTGGAAGTTTCCGTATGTGACTGGGCAGAATGGAGGAGGACTCTTTGTCCTTGCCTATCTGGTATTTACCCTCCTTATCGGAATCCCGATCTTCTTGTCAGAGATGATGATCGGAAGAACTGCAGAGAGAGGTCCTGTAGGTGCTTTTACCTCTCTTGGTGGGAAGGAGAAGGGGTGGCGCTTTGTTGGGTGGTCGTGTGTGATCGTCTCGTTTCTTGTCCTCTCATTTTATGCCGTCGTCTCAAGTTGGGCTTTGAACTACTCCCTCCTCTCTTTACTCAACTTCACACGGGGAAAAAACCCTGAGCAGATCCGCCAGGTATTCGAAAACCTCTACCAGGCAAGTGACATCAATCTCCTCTGGACTTTCCTCTTTCTCGCCCTCACAACGGGGATCGTCTATCGCGGAATTCGGAAGGGGATTGAGTTCTGGTCGAAAATTTTGATGCCTGCTCTTTTTCTTATCCTCATCACCCTCCTCCTCTATAGCGTCACATTAGAAGGGTTTCCGGAGGCCTTCCGGTTTATTTTTTACCCAAACGTGAACAAGCTCTCCCCAACAGGCCTTTTGCAAGCTCTTGGCCTTGCTTGCTTTACTTTAAGCCTTGGGATGGGAATCATCATCACCTACGGAAGCTACATGCAAAAGAGCGAAGACATCCCCAAAACGGCCGTGATTGTGGCCGGAATCGCTGTCCTCGTCTCCCTCCTAGCTGCTCTTATGATCTTCCCCATCATCTTCACCTTCAACTTCCCCCCTGAAGAGGGGCCTGGCCTTCTCTTTAAGACCCTCCCTGTCCTCTTTGAAAAACTCCCAGGATCTCTCCTTCTCTCAACGATCTTCTTTCTCCTCGTCGTCTTTGCTGCTCTCACCTCGACAATCTCAATCATGGAAGTTCTCGTTGCTACGATCACAGAGACCTTTGGAGTATCGAGAGGGAAAGGGGCCCTCATTGTGGGAGGGATCGTCTTCGTCGTAGCTATCCCAAGTGCTGCCTCTGGCTCCAATGGAATCTTTACCCACTGGACCGAGGTTTATGGGATGAACTTCTTCGATACGCTCAACGATTTCTGTTTCACCTGGCTTCTCCCCATTAACGCCCTTTTCATCGCCTTTTTTGCCGGTTGGTCCCTCTCCAAGCAAGTCCGGAAAGATGGGCTCCTCGAAGGCTCCTCTTGGGCCTTCTTCTACCCCCCCTGGATCTTCCTCGTCCGCTGGGTCGTTCCCCTAGGCATCCTCTTCATCATCCTCCAGCAGAGTGGGGTTGTGTAGTTTAGGGTTGACGGGGGACTTTCGGATGCTTTTCGTCCCCTTACGCACTCTTTTTACAAAGAGTGCTTGGACGATCGCTCGCTCCCTAACGTGAATGCCAAAACCTTACGGTGCTCAACACTTGGCATCGCTACCGAGATGCCCCCAAAGAGGGTATAGACAGAATTGTGGTTGCTGTGTAGTGTGACAGGCAAAAGAAAAATCTATGGAGTCGTTATGAGATTGACCTATTTTGTTCTGGCAGCTGGTATTGCCACCCTTCCTCTGCATGCGGTGACTATCCAAGTCGTCCCAAAGGGGACAACAGAAACAGCTCCGATCACACTTGATGACGAACGGGATGGTCTCATCGTTGAGAAGGGAGGGGCAATCGAAGTCACAGATGAAGAGGCTGCCGTGAACATTGAGGCAAGTGAGCAGTTTGTCGAAAACAATGGACGGATCACCACCACCTCAGGTACTGGATTCTTTACCCTCGGTATTTCTAATTTAGGAAATGCTCAAGGGGTTTTCACCAACAATGGCCTGATCGAAGCAACAGGGACAGATGGAACGGGAGCAGAGGCTATATTTAATGGTGAGGGAGCAGATGACGCAGTCATCACAAATAGTGGTGAGATCAGAGCAACATCTGGTTCCAGCTTTGCTCTTGGCATTCTTAATGACAATGCAGATGACGCAGTCATCACAAATAGCGGGCTGATCGAAACAATTGCTGAAAATCCGGGACTATCTATAGGCATCCAAAGCCAAAATAGTACCAACACGCAGATCATCAACTCTGGGACTATCATCGCCAAGTCGAATGAAGGTCTGGGTTTTGCCATATCATTCTTCGATAGCAACCCAACTCTTACCCTCTTGAGGGGATCGAACTTGCAAGGTCAAGTGTTCTCTCGTGATGATCCTCTCAACTTGAATGTGGAGACGGGGCTCAACTTGGCTCTTACGCTTAATTCTGCCGGAATGAGCTTTGGGGAGTTGGGGATTGAGGCGCCGTTTGTGCGCGTAGGAGATGTGGTGGGGGTGATCGATCCGACGGGGCTTGCCATGCAGGTCGATGTACTGGCAGATCTGTCTGATACGATTTTGAGTGATATCT
>JAAKFR010000008.1 GCA_011064985.1 Chlamydiota bacterium | reverse complement strand
GAGTCTTTGTGTCTTTTGTGGCCTTCCGTTCTCGTTATTTCCCGGTAGGGGGCATGCGAGAGCCTGGTATGCTTGTGTCTGAAGACCAGAGTCTTGAGTTTTTAACTGATTTGGGTTACACCCGATTGATATTTATGACGCTGCTGAGAAAAAGATCGGGATGATCGATGGGAAAGTGATGACGTTAGCTCACACAAAATATAACCTTTATGGTGCCAACGCTGAGCTTGTTGGAATTGCCTACAACAATGACGACGCTTCTTCAGTTTACCATCGTTGATCCTTCCAAAAACGAGCGTCTAATAGCTCACTGCAAACGAAATCTGGTTGATTGGGAGATCACCATCTACGACACCGGCACAGTCGATATGCGTATTTTGAAAATCTTTTCTGCCTTCCTCGTCGACTACCAAGACTACTTCTGAAATTCGTGATCTGCAAGCTTTATCAATCTAAACACCAAAGATAGCTAAGACCACTTCGCGTTCCTTCGCGCCTCTTCGCGGTTAGGAAGCCACCAAAGACTACAGGATTTCTTGTTCCTAAAAAAATTCCTAATTTGATACAGAGAAGGGGTAGCGCATTTGTAGAGGGGAGAGAAAATGAGAGAGCTCGTGGGGCAGTTTGCTACCATCTGGAGAGAGAGTCGGCCAGTGCAGAAGATTTTTGGCTTAAGCGTTTTCTGCCTTGCTACCGGCTTCCTCGCCTTTCTCCTTTTTCGCAGCCCTGCATCAGATTTTGTCTCTCTTTTTGAGAAAGAGGAGGGGAATATTCTTGAGAGAAGTGAGATCCGCACCTTCTTGCATCATCTCGATATTCCCTATAAGGATGGGGGAGAGAAGGGGTTTTTGGTTCCCAAAAAGTTGCGAGCAAAAGCACGGCAAGAGCTAGCTGGTGGTCAAGGAGAGGTGAAAAAGGGGTTTGAGCTTTTCGATACCAACACCTGGATCAAAGGGGAAAAGGAGCTTCAAGTTCTTGAAATGAGGGCGCTTAAGGGACAGCTTGAGCGGGATCTTACCGGTTTTGACTCGATCAAAAGTGCAAGTGTCATACTCGATCTCGCTCCACCACGGAGTTTTTCAGGTCCCCAGTATAAGACCAAGGCCTCTGTGATTTTAACACTCATGCCGGGCGTCCTCTTGTCGACCTCGCAACTTCATGCGATTACCTACCATCTTGCCGGAGCGGTGCGGGGGCTTGAATCGAACATGATTGCCATATCTGATACAACAGGAAAACTTTACAAAGCTCTCGATCCCGATGGGGTAGAAGAGTCGATCTCGCACGGACAACTAGCTCTCGAAGAGCACATCGAGCAAAAAGCAACCAGTCTTCTGAAAAAGCTTCTTGGTGAAGACCACTTTTATGTGGTGGTCTCAGCCCAGCTCAATCGGAAAAATGAAGAGATCCTCTCTTTGTCAATCGGGGCCATTTTGGATCGGAATTTTCTTGGCGAACTTGTAAACGAAGACTTTAAGCAAGAGATTGTCCGTCAACTCGAGGCAATCGGGAGGGGATACGGGTATCCAGTCGAGCCTGTAGTCGACCTTCTTCCCTTTGAAAAAAAGAAGAAAATGTGGAGTGAGACCCCTGAAAAAGTAGGGTATACGGGTTTGTTTTATCCCCTTCTTTTTGTTGTAGCGGCCCTCATTTCGTTTCTGTTTCTCTTTGTCCGTTTCCAAAAGAAAAAGCTAGGTAGCGATGAGGAAGAGACTCTTTTTTCTGTGATGACTCGAGTCGATCTAGGAAAATTAGCTGATTCGATTCGAGAGGAGGATCCAGCAACAATTGCCCACATGCTCTCGTATTTAGAGCCCAGAAGAGCTAAAGCCTTGATGGAACGTTTCCCCCAAACATTTCAAGATGAGGTGATCTACCACCTTGCAGAGCTTGAACAGGAGCTGGACTAGGATGGCTATCATTCGTGGAGGACAGGTGGACGAAGAAGGAGTATACACATCGGAGGGGAGGTGGCTCGTTTCGGAAACCAAGTCGTGTCAGGAGCTTTTGCAGCCTCCCCTTAAGAGGGGTATTGAAGAAAATGAGGCATGGCTTACGCTCATCGAAAAGATCGGAAAAACTCTCCTGGATTACAAAAAAGAACTTCTCGAAAAAATCAAACCTGAGCTCATCGAGTTTTCCTTGCGGGTCTGCGAGAGGGTGCTTAGGAATGAGCTTGCAGATCCTGAAAATCTTACGCGGCTGATCGATTCTCTTTTTTCTTCTGCCTTTTCTCTTTTTGAAGAAGAGAAACTGACCCTCTTTCTTGCTCCCCACGATCTCGCTAGGTTAGAAGCGTCCCTCCTAAGTGAGAAAAAGTGGGAAATGGTTCGTTTGTGTGTCGATCCGATGATGCAAACAGGGGATGTGCGGATTGAGACAAAAACGAGGATGTGCCGCTATGACCTTTCTCGCGAGCTTGCCCTCATCCAAGAAAATGTTTTGCAGAGGACAGCTCATGTCTCCACGTCTCCTCGCTCGTGAAATATCTGCAGTCTCAGCCCCCTCGCCCATTCGTGTCAGTGGGAGGGTGACCCATAGTATCGGGCTTGTGATCGAGTCACATGGTCCGGAAGTTTCTGTTGGGGAGATGTGTTGGATACGAAGCAAAAAAGGTGAGGAGATTCCAGCAGAGGTTGTGGGATTTAAAGAGGAGAAAGTTCTTTTGATCCCCTTAGGAGAGGGACTTTCTCTTTCTTGCGGTGCTGAAGTCTATCCTGTGGGAGAGCCTCCCCAGGTGGGGGTAGGTGAGGCTCTTTGTGGACGAGTTCTCGATGCGTTAGGAAGACCGATCGATGGGAAAGGAGATCTTTTTGTAAAGATGCATGTCCCTCTAATTTCCTCGCCACCACCACCTCTTACCAGAAAACCAATCGATCAGGTTCTCGAAACAGGCATCGCGGCAATCGATGCCCTTTGTACGCTCGGAAAAGGGCAGAGAATTGGGATTTTCTCTCCTCCAGGAGTGGGGAAATCGACTTTACTTGGACAGCTCGCAAAGCAAGCTAAGGTCGATGTGAATGTCATCGCCTTAATTGGAGAGAGGGGAAGAGAGGTGCGCGACTTTATCGAAAAAGAGCTTGGACCTGAGGGGCTTGCCCGCTCAGTTGTGGTTGTAGCAACCTCAGATGAAGCAGCCCCTCTGCGTAGACGTGGAGCGCTTTTAGCAACAGCAATCGCTGAGTATTTCCGCGATAAGGGGAGAGAGGTATTGTTCATGATGGATTCAGTCTCTCGCTACGCACTCTCGCTACAGGAGATCGGACTTGCTGTCGGAGAGCCTCCCACTACCAAAGGGTTCCCCCCTTCTGTTTTTGCTGCCCTTCCGCGACTGTTTGAGCGGGCTGGAACGTCTAGTAGAGGGTCGATTACGGGAGTTTATACCGTTCTTACAGAAGAAGATGAATTTCATGACCCCATTCCTGACCAGGTCCGTTCTCTGCTCGACGGGCATCTCCATCTGTCGAAAAAAATGGCCGAAGGGGGGAAGTTTCCTCCCATCGACATCCTCAAAAGCCTATCCCGCCTGATGCCTCAAATCACAACCGAATCCCACAGAGCCGCTGCTTCCCAATTCCGAGCTCTTCTCCATGCTTACCTAGAATCGGAAGAGCTGATCCAGATAGGAGCCTATGTTTCTGGTAGTCAGCCAACAACTGATCGGGCATTGGAGAAAATTGGGCTGATGGAAGAATTCTTAGTGCAATCGAATCGAAAACCGATTACATTTGAGATGACGATTCGAGAAATACAAAAGGTGGTATCTTGATGAAGAGATTTATCTTTCGGCTGGAAACGCTTCTGAAAGTTCGCAAGGCTCGTGAGGGGAAAATCCAACGCGAACTGAGCTATGCCCAGCAAAAGCTAGGCGGCTGGCAAGAGAAGAAAATGACCCTGGAAAACCAGATTGCCGGTTTAACAGCTGAGATCCAAAAGAAGCGAGAGATCGGAGAAATCAAGTTACAAGAGACCTATAACCAAATTCTCGATCACCTCAACACCAACCTTTCTCAGGTCTCCCACACTCTCGATGCGCAAAATCGCCAGATTGCCGAGATGGAAGCTCGCTTGACTGGGGCTGCCCGTCAACGGAAATTCGTAGAGAAGGTCAAGGAGAAACAATATTCTCAGTGGGAAGAAACCACTGAAAAGCAGATGATGCTCAATGAAGCCCCCTTCAGCCAAGCCTCTTACAGAGGGTGAGGCCCGCGCAAAGCTACAAAAAATCGGGCAGATCTCCCTCCTTTCCTACTGGGAAAGCCTCTCTTTAACACAAAAAGAAAGTCTTTTACGCCAGCTAAGTTCTCTCGACCTCCCGCTCTACCAGAGGATGAGACAATCCCTACAGAACCCTCAAGTAGCCACCCAGAATTTCACCCCCTTTCCTGCCTTCTACCCATCTGGCAACAAAAAAGATCGAGAAAAAGGACGGGAGCTTGTCGCTGCAGGGAAGTGTGTGACCCTCATTTTGTCTGGAGGGCAAGGGTCTCGCTTGCGCTTTCCTGGTCCAAAGGGAACTTGTCCTGTGAGTCCTATTAAGAGAAAAAGCCTCTATCAACTTGTCGCTGAAAAAGTGGTTGCCGCCTCAAAGCAAGTGGAAAGAGAGTTGCCTCTTATCCTGATGACTTCTCCCTTAAACCATATTGAAACAGAGACCTTCTTCGTCCAAAACGCCTTTTTTGGACTGAAACCCAACCAGTTCCAATGCTTCTACCAAAAGATGTGGCCTCTTTTGAACTATGAGGGAGAACTCTTCTTGGAAGCTCCTGACAAGATTGCTAGAGGGCCTAACGGGAATGGGGGTGTATTCCGGAGATTATTGGAGCTTAGGATTCTCGAAAAATGGAAACAGGCAGGAGTTGAATATGTCCAGATACTCCCTATCGATAATCCCCTTGCTTTTCCTTACGACTGCGAATTTATCGGCTTTATGGAGAGGTATGGGTGTGAAGCAGGGATCAGAGCGGCTATCCGGAAGAATCCCCAGGAGAAAGTGGGCGTCTTAGCTCTTCGAGATGGGAAGCTCTCAGTTGTTGAATATACAGAACTTCCGCACCCCCAAAGGGAGGCTCGCGATGAGGATGGAGGTCTCACCTACCGGCTTGCCAATCTGGGACTCTTTTGTTTCACTCTTCCTTTTATAGAAAAAGCCGCTTTACAAACGCTCCCTCTTCATCGTGCTGAGAAATCAGTCCCCATTCTGTCGCAAATAGGGGAGACACACACTCCAGAAGAGCCAAATGCCTGGAAATTTGAAGAGTATCTATTTGATGTCCTTCCCCTAACAGATCAATGCGCAGCTCTTCTCGCTCCGAGAGAAAACACCTTTGCCCCCTTGAAAAATTTGCGAGGAGAGGATACCCTTGAAGTGGTTGTGGCGGCCTTGCAGGCCTATGACCGGAAAGTATTTGCGCAAATTTCAGGGATAGAGCCTCCCACAGAGGCCCAATTTGAACTTGCTCCCTCTTTCCACTACCCAACCGAGACTCTTTTAGAAAAATGGAAAGGGAAAAACCTCCCGGACCAAGACTATATCGAAGGGGATTGATGAGCAAAAATATCGGCTATTTAGGGACCGGCGTTTGGGGATACTCACTCGCTATGCTCCTTGCATCGAAGGGGAACCACGTTCTTGTTTGGGGGATTGACGAAGAGATTGTCCATTTCCTGAAAGGGAAACGAGAACATCCAAAACTTCCAGGCTTTACAGCTCCTGATAATCTCCAATTTACCACCAATCTTGAAGAGGTGCTACAGGGAAAAGATCTGATTGTAGAGGGGGTCACCTCTTCAGGGCTTCGAGAGGTTTTCAATCACATCAAAGAGACGTATGTCCCCGAATGTCCAATCGTTCTCACCTCCAAGGGGATCGAGCAAGACACGGGGCTCCTCTTAAGTGATGTTGTGGCAGAAGTTCTAGGGGAAGAGCACCGGAAACAGATCGGGTGTCTAAGTGGCCCCTCCATTGCCCAGGAGGTACTGAAAGGTCTCCCCTCATCAGTCGTTTGCAGTGGATATACCCCTGAGGTGATCGCGTTAATCCACGAAACCTTCTCTACGCCTACTTTTCGTGTTTATCCCAACCCAGACATCAACGGGGTTGAGCTTGGCGGGGCTTTGAAAAACATCATCGCCATTGCTTGTGGCGTTTCAGATGGGATGGGCTTTGGGGATAATGCCAAGGCAGCCTTGATGACAAGAGGGCTCCATGAAATCCGGAAGCTCGCTGCTGTGAAAGGGTGTAAACCCGAAACCCTCAATGGCCTTGCGGGGATGGGAGATCTCTGCGTCACTTGCCTTTCGAATCTCAGCCGCAACTACCGGTTCGGGCGGTTGATTGCGGAGGGAAAAAAGCCTGACCAGGCCAAAAAGGAGATTGGGATGGTCGTTGAAGGGGCCTATACTTGCCGCTCTGCGATGCAAATCGCAGAGAAGCATGAGATCGAAGTTCCCATCACCGAAGCTGTCCATAAGCTCATTTATGAAGGGTATAGCCCTGAGGAGGGACTGAACTTTCTCCTTCAGCGCGCCACCAAGGAAGAATACCTTTAACATGCTATTCGATGTTATCGAAGTCAGAGTGGTACGAGATTATATTTTGCATCTGTCTATGTAGACAAAGACCTGGGAACAATTGTTTGGGAAAATGGAGCTGATCTTTCTCCAGATTTTCTATATTCGCTTATTGCAGACCAAGCAGCGTGACAAGTGCAGCATTGTTGTTATGTGTCTAAAATTCTTGTGGTTCCGTGTTTGTGAAAGAAAATTTAACGCAGGGGAAGCAGAGAGACGCAAACGCATCCGCAGCATCCGGCCCACCTTTCGGCTTTACACGCATTTCTGGGAGCCGGAAAAGGTTTTCCTGGATAGACTGGGAAACCCCCGTTTTATCATAAGATGGCTACCCGCGCCTACCCGTTGAAGTGGACTTCGACGGGGACGCTGCGGGTGAGGGTGTTGAAAACGGGCGAGTACTTCTGGGCGAGCTGGCAGAGCTGAGCCAGCTGATCTTTGGGGGCATCACCTTTAGCGTGGCAGGTGATCCGGATCTTCTGGAATCCTTTTGGGATTTCCTCATCGATTCCCAAAAAGCCACGCAGATCGAGATCTCCCTCTAATTCGAACTTGAGAGATTCGATTGCGATCCCTTTGCGCGCTGCCATGTAGACAAAGGTTGTGTTGAGACAAGAGGCAAGGGCATGGAGGAGGGCTTCTGTGGCATTGGGTCCCTTGTCGGTACCGCAGAGCATCGCAGGTTCGTCAGCATGGAGAGAAAAGGTCTCTTTTCGGACGTTTTGCTCTTTGCAAAGGCCATAGAAGTCGGAGATCTTTGTTTCGCAATGTCCCCCCTCATGCCAGCTGTTGTGGGCGCGGAGTTTGAATTTTCCAAGTTCTTTATTCTCTCTGATTTGCCCGATTGAGGTTTCGAGTTTTTGGCAGTCGATTCCGTTTACATGTGTTGTTTGGGGCATGGGGAGCTCCTTTATTGTGTGTTACTCCATTCTTCTGGAATATAGGTGCGCCCTTCAATAGCTTCAATTCTTTTTTGAAGAGGGGGGTGGGTGGTGAAGAGTTTGCCCCAGAAAGAGCGGTTGTCGAAGTAGAGGTGGGCATAGGCCATCCCCTGCTTGGGCATCCCTTTCCCGGTCTGAGCTCCTCCAATTTTGCGGAGGGCATTGGCGATTCCGTCGGGGTTGCGAGTGAATTGGACAGCGCATGCATCAGCCAAGTACTCCCTCTGGCGGCTCACCATCGAGCGGAGAATTGCCCCCGCAAACCAGGTGATCGCCCCAGCTAGGACAAAAATCAGGGCAATGAGGGCGACTGCGTTATTCCCTCTCCGTCTTCCAAAAAGAAGGGATCCCTCGAGCATCCGAACGCCAAAGTAGAGGATAAAGACAAGCCCCATCACCATGGCAGCAAGGCGCATGCTGATTTTCATATCGGCGTTGTAGATATGGCCAAACTCGTGGGCGATCACCCCCTGGAGCTCATCGCGGTTTAAGAGATTAAGAGCTCCTCTTGTCACGGCAATCGCCGACTTCTCAGGTTTGAGGCCTGCTGCAAAGGCGTTAATATCCTGGACCTCCATTACGTAGACAGGAGGGACCGGCTGCCCACTGGCAACGGCCATCTCTTGGACGATATTGAGGAGTTGCTCCTCCTTGAAGTCTCTTGTTCCAGTTTCTACACGTCTTCCTCCAAGCGACTCGGCAACAAAAGAGCCTCCTTGGGATTTGAAGCTGAGGTAATAGAACCCTGCCACAAGAAATGTAAGTCCCAGAAAAAGAAACCCGAGATAGGGCATCGGCTGGGTATAGCCATCTTTGACTAAAAACCGTACTACGTACTCGATCAGGATTGCCATCCCGACCGTGAGCCCAATAAACGAGAGAATAAAAAGGGTCGTCCTTGACTTGGCTTTCCTCTGCGCTTCCCAAAAGTTC
Source organism: Chlamydiota bacterium (assembly GCA_011064985.1). GTDB lineage: Bacteria > Chlamydiota > Chlamydiia > Chlamydiales > JAAKFR01 > JAAKFR01. The sequence goes on along the minus strand of JAAKFR010000008.1, from coordinate 23,266 downwards.
ATGAGGAGAAATCGACCTTAATTCCCTTTTTCGCCTCAGCCTCTTCCGTTTCAAAGAGGTCGGCAGGCTTATGACCAAACATCGAGGCAAACATGGCCGCTGGAAACTCTTGTTGCGCAGTGTTGTAGAGCATGACAGAGTCGTTATAGGCTTGTCTTGAGAAGGCTACCTTATTCTCCGTTGAGGAGAGCTCTTCCTGAAGGCGCTGCATATTTTCAGTCGCCCGCAGTTCTGGATAGTTCTCCGATAGAGCGAAGAGATGACCCAAAGCCCCTTGCAAGGTGGTTTCTGCTCCTGCGAGGTCTTTTAAAGAGACACCCTCTCCAGTCGGTCCCCCCATTTTCTCAAGTGCATCCCTTGCTGATGATGCCTGATTCCGAGCTTCGATCACACTTTGGAGAGTCGATTTCTCGTAACTCATATACCCTTTGACCGTCTCCACAAGATTCGGAATCAGATCGTAGCGTCTTTGCAGCTGCACATCAATCTGGCTCCACGCGTTTTTTACCTGGTTCCGCTTCCGGATCAAGCCGTTGTAAATCCCTACAAGCAAACCTCCAATGATCGCCACCACCACAATAATAATGAGAATCGTCCACCACATATGCAAAACACCTCCGTTTTTTTATTTTTATCTTGTCGCTTGACAAGTGATCTTGTCTATCATGTTTTTTTGTTACCCGGCGATCCAGAACCAGTTTTGGGAGCTCCACTCTTTGAACCAGAGGGGGATCTCCCCTTCGGCTTGTTTCTCAAGGTGGGGTTTTCCTTCGAGATGGGTGCATGCCTCTTGAAGAGAGGCTCTTTTGGCAAAGGCTTGGAGGAGGGTGTATGCGGCCTCAGTGATCTCTTTAAAGTGGACGTGGTTGCGGGTGTGGCGGTAGAGGACGAAGTGGCTTTTCCTATGGTCGAGGGGAGGGAACGGGTGGTGGTCGTAGTACGAGACGTCATGTTCAAGAAAAGCTGTCCGGAAATGGAAGAGGTCGCTCTCAAAGGAGAAAAGGGAGACGTGGGGCTGGAGGCGTAAAGGTGTGGTTGCGATCTTTTCCTCGGAGAGGGTTTCCCAGAGAGGTGGGGGAAGAGACTTGATCCAGAAGGCTTTTTTGGCCGCCCAATCGATTTCGGCTGCCTGGACGATGAGGTCCCTGTCTTTTGCGTGGTAGTTTGCACGAATCCACTGGGGAAGGCTTTCCCCTAGCCTGTTGAGTCCCCAGTGGGAGGGGGGATGGGCTGAGAGGTAGGGGATAGCGATTTTCTGGTTGAAGTCGTCGTAGCCAAAGAGGCGGGTCACCATGGGGAAATTCTCTTGCAAGCAGCTGAGAAGGCGCCACCAGTACTGCTGGTGGTAGAGTTCGATCCTCGCATGGGGGTTGAGAGTCGGGCTAGGGAGGATATACTTTTCCGCAGCCAAGTTTTCGTTGGGGAGCTTGTGGTCGTGTTGGAGCGGTATAGAAATGGTTTTTCCAAACCAGTTTTGGATCTCTTGGAGCATTTTGGGTGCTCTCATAGGTGGCAGAGCTCCTTTTGGTAGTGTTTTGCGCGCAACGCCTCTTTCCAGGTCTCATCGAAGGGGAGGAAGTTGTCGTCCCATTCGAGCAGTGTCGAGACCCCTCCTGTTTGGGGCCACACCTTTCCGTAGAGCTCCCACACCTCATCGCGGACGTGGCGGTCGTGCGAGTCGAGCACGTAGGTACCATGGTCTGTATGGCCAGCTAGGTGGATCTGCAACACCCGTTCCATCGGAACCCCTTTGATATACTCCTCAGCATCGAATTCATGGTTCCGGCTTGAGACGTAGATGTTGTTCACGTCGAGCATCATGAAGATGTCGGCTTTTTCGACGACAGCCGTATAAAACTCCCACTCAGGCATCTGGTCTTGGGTGTAGGCGACGTAAGAAGAGAGGTTTTCAAGAGCGAAAGGAATTTCAAGAAAATCTTGGACGATGCGCGCTCTTTCAGCTACATAGTCGATCACCTCCTGAGTATAGGGAAGGGGAAGGAGGTCGTGGAAATGGGCTCCCGGGAGCCGTCCCCAGCAAAGATGATCGGAGAGCCAGGGAGTTTTGGTCTTTCTTGTGAGGCTTTTCAGCTTTTTTAGGTAGTCCCAATCGAGAGGAGTTGGGCTCCCAATGGCGAGATTGACTCCATGCTGGACAACGGGATAGCGCTCCAAAATCTTCTCGAGGTTTGCCATCGATTTCCCTTCAAGGTCCATGAAGTTTTCGCTGATGATCTCAAACCAGTCGATCTCTGGATTTTGCGAGAAGATCTCTTCGTAGTGGGCAGGCCTAAGGCCGATTCCGATGCCAAGGCGGGGGATTTCGCTGTTATTTCTCATAAATGGCTCATAAAAAAAAGAGGTGTATACGCTTCGTATACACCCCTTGAACTGCGATTGCAAAGAGAATTAGTATCTGTTGTTGTGATTTTCGTTTTGGTCGTTGTTTCTGTGATCCACATTGGGGTTATTGTCATTGCGGTGGCCGTTGCCTTGCATATGGCCCCTTTGCTCTATCTGGTTGTTGTGTTGCGTTTTGACGGCTTTGTTCGGATCTTTTACTGGCTTGCCCCCTTGCCCTTTGCAGCTATTGTGGCCAGAGCACGAATTGTTTTCAGAACCACATCCACCCATACCTTCGCATTTATTTTGTCCCTGACAACTCTGGTTTGTCATCTCGACAGCTTTCATCTTGTGCTCAGCATCGAGCTCCATAAACTTCTTCTTCCCTTCATTAGAAAGAGAGTTGTGGAAAGATTTCATAGAAGGGCTCATCTGCTCGGCAGCTGAGGCCTTATTGTTTGAATTGCTTCCATTTCGAGACGCTCCATTTTTCTCGCTGTTTTTGTCGCACCCTGTTACGATCAATCCAGCGCTGATCCCCATAACTGCAAGTGTCGCTAAGCTCTGTTTTTTCATACCCAATACTCCTTTTGGTTTGAAATGTTTGCTTAACGCGCATCTTATTCAGGAAGCCCCTTTTCTGCAAGCAGTAGAAAAAAAGAGTGAGATTTTATTGTTGTTCTAGCAAGGCAGCGAGTGCTGCATCCATTAGAAATTGCGCTTCTTGTTCTAAGAGCGCTTGTTGCCGAGCAAGGAATGAATCATTTTCTGTGACCATATCTATTTTGATCTCAGGTGTCTCCGTTGCTCCGAGTTTTTTGGCAAGAAGCATATAGGAATGGTTGATTTGCTCGATATATCCGTTGTCTTCGGGGCATTGGAATTGGTAGTTGGAAAAGTAGGTGAAAGTGAGAGGCATGAGTACAGCTCCCATATGGTCTCGAATAACTCCATGCTTTTTCCAGAGGAGATTGTCACTATCCGGCAAGCTCAATGCAATCTCAGCAAGTAGCTCTACTTTTTTCTCAATATCAAGCTCTCCACCAACCAATCGATGCATTTTTTCCAAGCAAGAAATAAACCATTCCACTTCTGGAAAGAATGTGCTCTGAAACTGATCCACTGCCTCAAATGCAAGCACAGTGAATTCAAGAGAGATTGCTAGAGCTTTGTACCGATCAATCTCATGTTCACAGTAAGCAAAAATCTCCTCGAGGTGTTCAATTTTCAAATTTTTTGTTTCTGTTGTTAAAAGCTCAATAACCTGATTTTTTAGTTTACCTACAAAAGCGAACAAATGATTGCGAATTCCATGTTCTCCAGGTTGAAGCCAACTACGCAGCTCTGTCACTAGAGCGTCTTCATCAAGAAGATCATTTATTTCTTTTTCTCCGAGCTTTTTGTTGAAAGCTTGGATTTCTTCCTTGGCTTTCACATACAAGGCTAGGGGCTCTGTTAAACATGTCGATTCTTTGAATTTTTCGATTAAAATTTTTTTAAAAGAGAGGCACTTATACCCAGCCTGTCTCTTTATATTTAGAGGTGCAGGAAACTCAACCTTGGGAAGCTCCCAGCTTTCCAAGGAAAACTCTTCCACTTGGGCACGTTTCTCCTGAAGAGCTCCAAGAGGAAGGTAAGTGGAAAGCTCAGCAAGGGGAGAGATTGAAGAGGACAGTAGAATAGGCTGAGGGCTTGAGTTTGTTGGGGAGGATGAATTGTTGGGGTTGTCCTGTTGGGAAGATTCAGGTTGTTGGATTTTAACTTGGGGGTTTGAATTTGTTGAGGAGGATGAATTGTTGGGGTTGTCCTGTTGGAAAGATTCAGGTTGTTGGATGTTAACTTGGGGGTTTGAATTTGTTGAGGAGGGTGAATTGTTGGGGTTGTCCTGTTGGAAAGATTCAGGTTGTTGGATGTTAACTTGGGGGTTTGAATTTGTTGAGGAGGATGAATTGTTGAAGTTGTCCTGTTGTTGGATTTTAACTTGGAGGTTTGAGTTTGTTGAGGAGGATGGAGAAGAACCGATCTCTGGAGAGTTGCAGCAGCAACAGCAGGAGAAGAGCCATGTGAAGAAATCGGCGATAGCTTGGAAGGCCGACTTAATGGCATCAAGCATCACCCTGCCGCACGACCTCTCATCCACAGGAGAATGGCCATTGATTACAGGCTTAGAAAAATAGTTGACTTTGATATTCATATAAGTATTTTATCATAAGACGCTTTTAAAAACCATACGAACATTATTATTTAATTTTATCTTCTTTGCGTCTTAACGAATTTGCGTTTTTTTTATAAAATTTTCGGGACTGTCAGAAGAAGCTCCGTTCCTCTTCAGTGAGCTCTCTGTACTCTCCTGGCAGCAAGCTTCCCAGCAAAAGAGGCCCAATCCGGATCCGTGTTAGGGACTTCAGGGTGAGGCCGGCTGTAGCGACGAGATGGCGGATCTCGTGCTTCTTTCCTTCGCCAACAATTATTTTTAGAGTGCCGCGACGTACCTTTTCCACTGAGAGGGGACGGATCCACTGTCCCTGTACTTTTGTTCCAGAAGAGATCGTCTTGAGGTGGTCGGCGGTGATCTCTTGAGCTGTTTTTACGAGATACTCCTTTTTCACACAGAAGGAGGGGTGGATCACTCGGTTGGCAAACTCTCCATCATTGGTGATGAGGATGAGTCCGTCAGTCTCTTGGTCGAGTCTTCCCACAGTAAAGAGGCGAGATTGGATGTGGGAGAAAAGGTCGAGGACGATTTTTGCTCCCCCCTTTATCCGAACATCGGTGCAGAGGTAGCCCAGGGGCTTATTGAGGAGGAAATAGAGCTTAGATTCGAGCTTAAGCCGATTTCCATCGAGCTCGATCTCATCTTTTGCTGGATCGACCTTGTGTTGTGGGAGGAGGGAGATCTCTCCATTCACGCGAACTCTCCCCTTGGCGAGGATTTTTTCACACTCTCGCCTTGAGGCGACTCCTGCCTCAGCCAATGTTTTGCTCAATCTTTGCTTCATAATGGGGAACATTTTACATGGGAATTATTGATTTTGTCGATTACAATTACAGATATTATGGGAAAACTGATCCTTTTACGACACGGCCAGTCGGAATGGAATAAAAAGAATATTTTTACTGGATGGATCGACATCCCTTTGAGCACCCAGGGGATTGACGAGGCTCTCGAAGCGGGAAGGGAATTTGCCTCGATTCCGATCGACCGGATCTACACTTCAACTTTAATCCGAGGAACCATGACTGCGATGCTTGCCATGAGTGTCCACAATTCGGGAAAAGTTCCTGTGATCGTGCATGAGGAGGGGAAGCTCGGGGAGTGGGGGAAGTGTTACGATAAGGAGTCAGAAGAGGAGCTGATTCCCACCATTCAGGCGTGGCAACTCAACGAGCGGATGTACGGAGAGCTCCAAGGGAAAAACAAGCAGAAGATCCGAGAGATTTTCGGGGATGAGCAGGTCCATATCTGGCGCCGGAGCTACGATATCCCTCCACCAAATGGAGAGAGTTTGAAGATGACAGCTGAGAGGACACTCCCCTATTTTGACGCAGAGATCCTCCCCAAAGTAAAGAGTGGAGAGACGATTTTGGTCTCAGCCCATGGCAACTCCCTCCGCTCTATTGTGATGGAGCTAGATGCTCTTTCAGAAGAGGAGGTATTGCAACTCGAAATCCCTACTGGAAAACCCCTTTTCTACGAGTATAGAGATGGAAAACTTTATCCCCACCGGAAAACCCCTTTTCTAGGAGTATAGAGATGGAAAACTTTACAAATCCAACTCATAACCCACCTCTTTCTCCCTCTTTGGAGAAAGAGTACGAGGCGATTCTTCGCTTTGCTGGAGCTCAAGCTTCTCACCACTTCTCTTTTGCCCACTCGAGCGCAGAGGCGGTCAACCATGCCGTTTTGGCAACCTATCTTGAGGTAAGCCGGAAGACGGGGAAAAACCATTTTCTCGCCTCGGGCTTAGAGGAGGCTCCTGCTATCTTAAGCATGGAGCGGCTCCAAGAGCTTGGATGTGTGTTTGAGATGGTTCCAGTCGGTTCTGACGGTATGATCTCTCCCGAGACCCTTGCAGAGGCGTTTACCCCTCGAACGGCCTTTTTTCTCTGTTCTTGGGGATGTGGGCTCACGGGGGTTTTACAACCAGTTGAAGAGCTCGCTTCTCTTTGCCAAGAGAGGGGAGTTCTATTCCATGTCGAGGCGAGTCACGTCCTTGGGAAAGGCCCTTTTCGCTTTTCCGAGAGTGGGGGTGATCTCCTCTCTTTTTCTGGAGGCCTTTTCTCAAAGCAAGAGATCCCGCCCTTTATTTTAGGTGCTTCTACGCCAGTCCAAGAGATTGAGCAATTGAGCGCCTCTTGTCAGAAGGCTCTTTCTGAGATCGATACCGTAACGATGGAGGTGAATCGTCTCAGAAACCTCTTTGAAGGGAGAATTCAAAAGGAAATCGTGGGAGCAAGAGTGGTATTTGGAGACCAAAAACGGCTTCCACACATTTCTACAATGATTTTTCCCATGGTACACAGCGATGTCCTTCTCTATTTGCTCAGTCGAAAAGGAGTCTATGCTACCTTTGGAGGGGGGGAGAGGCAACACTTACCCCATCTCCTTCAGGCTTGTGGTGTCAAGAAGCTCGACTCTTTGTCGGCCCTCTCTTTCGCTTTTACGGCAAAAACAACTGAAGAGGAGATTCTAGAGGGGGTCGAAAAAATCGTTGAGACAGTCCACTCCCTTCAAAACCGCTCCCGTCTCTTTTTTGAGGAGGCCCTTGCATGAAAAAATCTCCCTTCCCTTGGGCTCTTTATAGCAAAAAAATGGGGGCAAAGATCGAGAAATCCCGATCTGCCGGCTTCTTCACTGCAAAAGAAGCTGAAGAGAGACAGATGCGTTTTGTGATGGGCAGAGAGGGAGGGCTCGAAGAGGGGAACGAGATCGCTTTCTACTGGCTTGTCGATCTCGACGGGGGAGTCATTCTCGATGCGAAATACCAGGCTTTTGGAAATGCGGCGCTCTATGCGGCTGCCGAAGCTCTTTGCGAGCTACTGATCGGGAAAAACTACGACCAAGCAAAGCGGATCAGCGCCGATTTGATCGACAAGCACCTCCGCGACCACTCCGAGACTCCTGCCTTCCCTGAGGAGACGGCCCCCTTCCTCAATCTGGTCTTAGAAGCCGCCGACAAAGCAGCCGAGCAGTGTCTCGACTTACCTCTATCTGCTAGCTACGTCTCTCCCCTCCCTCGCGACTCGGCTGGAAAAGAGGGGACCACCCTTCCCGATTGGAGTTCTCTCTCCAAAGAGCAACGGATTTCCCTAATCGAAGAACTCCTCGACGAAGAGATCCGTCCCTACATCGCTCTTGATGCCGGCGGAATCACCCTCGAAGATCTCAAAAACGAATCCGAGGTCCACATCTCCTACCAGGGGAGCTGTACTTCGTGCCACTCGGCAGTAGGCTCCACCCTATCGGCCATCCAGGAGATCCTCCAAACCAAGCTCAACCCTTCCCTCACCGTCATCCCCAACCTCGACGATCTCAACTTCTAATCCGGCACCAAATTGACAAAACTCCAATTTCGTGCCAGTTTTATGTGCTCCAGCCTGGCACCAAATTGACAAAAACCTAATTTCGTGCCAAAATAAAGAGCATGCATAAAGACAATCCATTCATTGGTCGTCAAAGGGAGCTGGCTAAATTAAGACAAGTTTTGGAAAGTCGGGTTGCTAGCCTGGTTGTCTTAAAGGGTCGCCGTCGAATAGGAAAAACACGTCTTGCGGAAGAATTTGGCCGACCCTTTCGAGTTTTATTCTTCTCTGGCCTTCCTCCAACTGAGGAAGAGAATGCTCAGATGCAAAGGGAATATTTCGCAATCCAGATGGTAAAACAGCTCAATATTCCAACACCCCGAACAAATGATTGGAGCGATCTTTTCTGGACATTAGCTCACTACATCAAAGAGGGGAGAGTGCTCGTTGTTTTTGATGAGATCTCTTGGATGGGAATGGATGATCCCACTTTCCTGGGGAAGCTCAAGACGGTCTGGGATACGGATTTTAAGAAAAACCCCCAGCTCATTCTTATGCTTACTGGCTCAGTATCGAGTTGGATTGAGAAAAATATTCTTGGCAGTACTGGATTTGTGGGACGTATCTCTCTTGAGATGACACTTGAGCAGCTCCCGCTTTTTCACTGTAATGAGTTTTGGCGAGAGCAAAAAGATCGCATCAGTGCTTATGAGAAATTCAAACTACTTGCTGTAACCGGGGGTGTACCTAGATATTTGGAGGAGATTGTCCCCTCGGTCTCATCGGAAGAGAATATTCTACGCCTCTGTTTTCAAAGTGGGGGTTTGCTTGTAAAGGAATATAATCGGATTTTTTCGGACCTTTTTCATAAACGAGGGCACCTTTACAGCAAGCTAGTTTCCCGTCTAGCTGAGGGGTCTTGTACACTGGAGGAGGTATGCGCAGCATTGAAGTTGCAGAGAGGAGGACGCATAACGGATTATCTCTATGATTTGGAAACAGCTGGTTTTATCAGCCAAGACTACACCTGGCACATCAAGACGGGGAAGCTAGCAAAACCACGCAAATACCGTTTAAAAGACAACTACCTCCGTTTTTACCTCAAGTATATTGCCCCAAACCTCTCGCGTATCGAACAAGACCGTTATGAGATGAATCCGGCGCAGTGGGCAAGCATCTTTGGTCTTCAGTTTGAAAATTTGGTGCTCAGCAATCGAAAACGGATTTTTGATTTGCTCTACATCCGACCCCACGATGTGGTATGGGATAATCCCTATTTCCAAAAAGCGACGAAAAGCCGTCGAGGGTGTCAAATCGATTATTTGATCCAAACGAGGGATCGTACATTGTATGTATGTGAGATCAAGTTTTCGCAACATCCTATTTCAGCGGGGGTGATTGAGCAGGTAACAAAAAAAATGGAAGCAATCTCCCTTCCTCGAGGGTTTTCTATCCGTCCTATTCTGATTCATGTCAATGGTGTAAGTGATGAGATTCTTGCAGCTGAATTTTTCTCACGTATTCTCGACTTTAGTCAACTGCTGCAACCTCCTCCAGAATCGGACGCAGGTGTGTGAGGAGCTCTTGAGGAGAATGTGGGAGGCCTGTTTCTGTAAGGAGAGAGGTGGCTGGCTGGTCGATGTGGGCGAGTTCTTCTTTTGTCATGTTGCAGTTGAGCCCAAGGCCGATGAGGACGGCACCTTGGGAGGTTTCGGAGAGGATCCCTCCAATCTTTTTGCCTTCTACAAAGAGATCATTGGGGTGCTTGACGTGGCAGTGAATTCCATAATCTTCTAGTAGTTTGGCTATTGCATGAGCAAACTGATGGGTGTAGGTGAGGGGTTCATGCATTTCACCCTTGGGAAAAAAGCAGAAGGTGACATAGAGATTTTTTTGGGGGGGAGAGACCCAATTTCTTCCAAACTGCCCTCTCCCCTTTGTCTGCTCATCAGAACTGACAACAGTGAGGCAATCTTGCGAGAAAGAGGCGAGATTCTCCTTGGTCCAATCGTTTGTAGAGGATAGGATCTCAAAATGGTGGTGAATGATTTTCACTTTTAACAGTATACTGCCGACTTAGATTATGTGGAATCATCGCCTTCTGTACCGGATTGATTGGCGGGTCATCCCCGTTTTGGCTGCACTTATGGTGATCAGCTTGCTTGTGATCGCAACGACCGATCCAGCCTCTCGTTTAGGTCATGAAAGTGGTTTTTTTACTCCTAAAGTGCTCAGTCAAATGCAACGTTTTGGGGTTGGCTGGGCGGTCTTTCTCCTTTTTGCTGGGTTTGACTATAACAAAATACGAGAGTGGGCTTGGATTCTCTATCTCGTGATGGTCTTGAGTCTTCTTGGCCTCTTCTTTGTGCCGGCAATCCAAAGTGTCCACAGATGGTACCGGATTCCAGGGGTTGGGATCAGCATCCAACCCTCTGAATACGCAAAGCTAATCGTTGTTCTTTGCCTCAGTTGGTTTTTGGAACGAAATCGGTCGAATGCCTCCTCACTCAAAACGGCCTTCTTGGGGTGCATCATTGTGGGGATCCCTTTTTTCCTGATCCTCAAACAACCCGACCTGGGAACAGCTTTAGTCCTATGTCCAGTTACTCTTGTGATGTTCTATCTCGGAAATTTGCATAAGGGGGTTGTCCGCTTTTTCAGCATTTTAGGGTTTCTAGCTCTTGTGTTGATTCTCCTTGTTTTTTTTGGGGTCTTTTCTCATGAGCAGATGGCTCCGATCGCGCTGAAGTTTATGAAGGAGTACCAATACGAGAGGCTCAATCTCGAAAGTCACCACCAGTGGGCTTCCCTTACGGCAATTGGCGTTGGGGGGATTACGGGGAGTGGTTGGCGGGCGAGTGAGTTTACAGGTCGGGGGTGGCTCCCTTATGGGTATACCGATTCTGTCTTCCCTGCTTTTGGGGAGGAGTTTGGACTTCTGGGGCTCTCCCTCATTCTCATCCTTTTCTATACTCTCGTCTTCTTCGGGTTTCAAGTGACGGTCATTGCCAAGGACCATTTTGGGCGGATGCTTTCAGCTGGGGTCACGGTCTATCTTGCGATGCACGTCCTCATCAACATCGGGATGATGTGTGGCCTTCTCCCAATCACTGGTGTGCCTCTCATCCTCATCTCTTATGGCGGTTCTTCCATTTTCGTCACCATGGCAGCACTCGGTATCCTGCAGTCCATCTACTCCCGCCGCTTCATGTTCTAGGGGGGAGACAAGTCTTTGGGGGACTTTTGGCTGCTTTTCGCGCCACTTGAACAATCGCATCCTCGCTGTGTAGGTAACACTATCTTCGCTCGCGATTGTCCAATTGACACGAAAATCCCCAAAAGCTCTCTGCATCCTTTTTTCAGAGTTTTTTTTGACTCATGTTTCGAAAGAAGTTTGTGTGTCTTTGCATTTTTGGCTCTATGATTTTTATGCATTGGACTACAAAGAGCTTTTGGGGATTTTCGTTCAAATAGGACGAAAAGCAGCCAAAAGTGAAGCTCAACCTGAGTGTCACAAAAGCTTAGAGTTGCGGAGGAGGATGGGGAGGATGTCGACGAGGGTGGGAAACCAGTTGAGGCCTCGCTCGTAGACGAGGTGAGAGGCGAGGTGGGAGGCGATGATCGCTTTTTTGTGGTTTTCGGGGACCTCAGACATGAGCCTCCCTGAGAAAGTATGGCGGAGGGTGTGAGGGCAGTAGGAGAGGAAGCATTGGATGAGGGGGTCTTTGAGGCTGTTTGAGAGTTGAATCGTATTGAAATAGGTGAGGAGTTGGTAGGTAAAATAGAGGATACGCTTGGAGATTTCATCCGAGATTTCCGTGAGAGGCTTCCCCGTTTCGTTGTGGGTAGTGATGAGGAGCTTCGCCTCGTTTTCAGCGCACGCTTTGAGTTTATCAGTGATCTCTTCGACCAAGACATTTTTATGATCTAAAAACTCTTTGTCGGAGAGGGTAAGGCCACACAAGATCTCAAATGAGGAGCAGATCACCCCCCCCTTGTTGGCTGAGCTATCTTTGATGATCAAAATCCCCTTATTTTCAAGGAGTTTGCGGCTCCAGGGAGTGAGGTAGAGGTTCGCTCCTTCCACGATGGCACGGGTAGTTGGTGCTCCGGTATTGTCGAGGAGGTCCTGGTAGTTGGTATCTCGAATCGTTCTTGGGCGTCCTCCACAAGGGATAAAGATATCGGCTGGGGTTTTATGGACGTTATTCCGGTAAAGAGCATTCATCTCGTTACCGGATAGCCAGTCGGCTTCTACGTTCCCATCACGGTTGCGCCAGCAAAGAGTTTGTTGGACATAAGGGGTGGGTTCTCGCCTTTTTTCACGGTCTAGGAGAAAACCTCCCACGTTGAGCTGCTCTTGAGGATAAAAGCGGATGGGCTTTTGCTCATAAAAGAGGGTGGCAAGGGTATTGAGATTGAGCCCTTTTGGATCAAAAATCGTTCCAGAGATATCTGTGAGGGCTAAGAGTTTTGCAGTTTCAGGGTAGTAGCGGTTGAGGTTGAGGATTTGGTTCCCCGCCACATCCCCATCGGGTCCTCCGGTCATTTTTACTGTGAAGGGCTCTGAAAGAGGATCGATCCCTAGGTGAAGGAGTATCTCATGCATATAGACATTGACTCCCATCGAAGTAACCCCATACCCTTTGTGGTTGATCCCAATTTCCGGTTTTCCACTGATGAAGGCCCCACCTGGTTTATATCCGCACTGCTTACTCTCCTGGGCGATCCATTGGATCATGCAGTCGTGCATATTCTCATCTGGACCAAGGTAGATGTATTCGGGTTTTTGCCAATAGTCGACAATGTATTTGGGTCGAAGAGTGCCATCTGGTTCGCAATTGATAATGGAGAGAAAACTTTTCACAAAGGAGCGTTGTGTTTGGTAGAGATATTCGAGTTGTTGTTCTTCTTTGAACGTCTCGATTTTCTGGTGGATTTCGTCGGAAGAGAAGCCGGCAAGCTCCATCTCTTTAGCAAAAATTTCTGCTTCTGAGGTGAGTCTTTCATATGGTTTTAGGAAAATAACGCCCTTTGCCCCACCCTCAGGGATATCTTTGTTTTTTTTGTGTTGGGTGTAGGCGAGGTTGTAACACTCATGAAAAACGGTATTGCGCTCGGCAAGCATCCGTTCTTTTTTCTTTGGGTAGATTGTCCGGAGACCCCCTCGAGAAAGGTCCTTGAAGCGGATATGGAAGCCGATAAAATGCATCCCTTTCATGTAGAAGATGCCGAAGGGGAGCTCAGGGAACACTTTGCTTCTTTCAAAAGGGGCGCAGTCTAGATATTGTGGGTCTAGACGGAAAGCAAAGGCTGTCTTGTTATTCCGATAAAAGTTTGTTTTTAAGACATGAGTGACAAAGTTCATTCCTTGATACAAGATGTTTTTGCGTCGTATATCGTGATATTCATGTCCGGTATCTAGTTTGTCGACGAGCTGAAGAAATTCATCACGCTCCTTCTCATAAACAACGATATCGTGCCGGGTTGGGTGGAATTTGTGTTCAAAAGCATTGCAGAGCTTAATCGCAAGCTCGGGGTGGCGGCAGAAGGCCTCTTCGATGTTCTCCAAGCTGTAGAGATTGGGATCAACCTGAACCAGTACTTGGTTGATAAAGCTCGTCATAGATCGGAGAAGATTCCCAAGATTTCCATTGAGAAGTCGTGTTTGGATAAACGTTTCATCGATCAGGTCGAGAGAGCCAAAGTATTTCAGTGTAACCAACTCTTGTAAGAAATCGACGATATCAGCCGCCTCCCAAGCTGCCCCTCCTTTTGCTCCATGAATGCCAAAGGTGAGCATGAAAATACTATTTGTCTGGTAGGGATTGAGATAAGCGGCATTTACGCGGCGCATCACAAGGCCATGCCGATAGACAACCCGTGCTAATCGATGAAGGAAATTGTGTTTCGGGACGTTTTTCCAGGCCATCACGATCGACATCGAAGAGATCCCTTTACTCTCCCACTCTTCTTCGTATTGCACCTCATACTGGCAATGGTCTCTCGTTTGGGCCCGTTCAAACATTTCAAGGGCAATTACCTGGCTCTCTCGAGGCATTTTTCGCAAGAAACGAGGATCCATCTCTTCAAACAAGTTAGAGCATTTCTCTTTTCCCCAATCGACATTCCGAGCTTGCAAAAATCCTGCGAGTTCTTCTCTTGTCTCAATAGATAAAGGTTCTTCCACCTTTTTGATTGCCTCGGTGAAATAGATTGTCGCAATTCGCAGGTACCCTGAGATTTCTTTATAGGGGAGGGGGAGTCTGGAGATGTAGGTCGTATAGTTTTTGATTCCAAAAAGGGGATAACTTTTTAGGATCTCAACATCTGCTTTTGGAGAGTCGACACAAAGAGAGATAGCCGCATTCTTCAGGTGAATCTCAGCAAAATAGTCTTGCTTCTGAAAACCCATCAAGGTGTGGACAATCAGCGAGATCCACTCTTTGCTCACCTCTTGGAAGAAGACCTTGGGCATCGCATCTTCGAGCCATAGATAGACCTCTTCAAAAGCCCGGGTCTCTTCAATAATTGCTTCTTTCAGTCTCTCCTGTGGATGAGTCGACATGGGGGGCTCCTCTCTTAGTACGTAATAGGCGCAGGGCATTGAGCCCTACAACTACTGTACCCCCTTCATGCAAGATCACTGCCAAATAGAGAGGAATCCACCCTAAAAGTGCAGGAATCGAGGCAAAAATAATCGCAGCTCCTGCTAAACCTAAGTTTTGCTTGACGATTCGGGTCACTTGATGGGATTTTTCAATGAGCCATCCGAGCTGCTCGATGTTGTCATGTAAAAAGATGATATCTGAAGCGTCAATAGCGGTGGTACTCCCCACTTTTCCCATCGAGATTCCAACATGGGCTCTTGCTAAAGCGGGAGCATCATTGATCCCATCCCCAATCATCACAAGATTTTCTGTTTCGGAGATGATTTTAAGCTTATCCTCAGGGCGAAGGTCGGCATACACCTCTTCAATCCCTACAGCTTTTGCGATCGGCCCAGCACTTTGCTGGTGATCTCCTGTAAGCATCATCACGCGCATCTTATAGTGGTTCTGGATTTCTCCGATCGTTTCCCGTATTTCAGGACGAAGAGAATCGGAGAAACGGAATATTGAGAGCTGCTTCTCGTAGAGAAGGAGGGTGACGAGCTCCCCTGCCTCATGAATCTCTTTGATTCTCTTGGCGACTTGGCTGTGGATGCTAGGGGGTATCTTAGGGAAGATCCACTCTTTGTTTCCGATTTCGGCTCTCTTCCCGATATAGGTTGCCTCTAGTCCATATCCAGGGACAACTTTGAAATCGGAAATGGAAACAAGAGGAGCCTCTCTTTTTTGTGCATAGTCGGAGATTGCTTGGGCGATAGGGTGGAGGGCTGACCGCTCCATCGTGTAGGCAAGGGGAAGGAGGTCTTCACTTCCTCCAAATGACTCGATTCCTAAACAAGAGAGAATCCCCGTTGTGAGAGTCCCTGTTTTGTCCATCGCAAGGGTGTCACAACGAGAAAGTGCATCGAGGATCACTCCACCTTTTAGCAGAATCCCTTGGCGGGCGCAGGCGCTCACGGCGCTTAAGTAGGCAATCGGGACGGCAAGGATGAGAGCGCAAGGGGAGGCCGCGATCAAAAAAGTAAGGGCTCGGTAGATCGATCCCTCATTTCCAAGATAGGGGATCGAGAAGAGCCATGGGAAAGAGAGAGCAAAGAGCAAAGAGAGGCCGATAATCGTCATCGCGTACCCCTTACTCACTTTGTCAAGCCACCTTTGGAGCTTAGGCTTTGCCTCCTGGGCCTGGGTAATCAGCTCGATGATTCGGCTCAAAGTCGATTCGGAACTCGTACGAGTCACTCGGAGGGTAATGGCTCCTTCGAGATTGCGGGCACCAGCCGGAACTTCATCTCCCATCGTTTTGGTTTGAGGGAGGTTTTCTCCTGTTAAGTGGACGAGGTTGACAGAGGAGGCTCCCTCAATCACCTCACCATCAAGGGGGACGATTTGACCTGCTTTGATGTGAATGGGTGTTCCCACTACAAGGTCTTTGACCGACCGCTCTTTTAGACTCCCATTTGGTTCGACCACATAGGCTTTTTGGGGAGAGAGCTTTTTAAGAGAGCTCAAAGTTCCCTTCGCTTTACTCCGAACGGCCTCCTCTAGTGACCCTGAAAAGGCAAAGAGGACAAGGAGCAAGGCCCCTTCTATTCCACTTCCGATCAATACGGAGAGAAAGGCTGCCAAGGTCATCAAGACATCGATATTGATCTCGAGACTAAGTAGATCTTCAATTGAGGCGATAAGAGCCGGAACTCCGACAAAAAAGTAGGTAAAAAGGAGAAGGAGATTCGCTACCGTTTTTCCGCCTGGAAAAAAAGAGAAAATCAGAGAGAAAAAAAGGAGAAAAGCGGCAAAAATCGATGCTTTGAGCCGGATATTTTCCCCCCACTTACGTGAATCGGGCATGAGAAAGGGGCTGATACTCTCTTCCATTCCCGAATCAAAAAACTCGTCAAATTGCTCGACACCTGTGGTGGCAGAAGGGAAGAGGCGGGGGATCGTTCTAGATGTAGAATTCATAAGAAAAATTGGAAGACAAAGTAGGCAACTCCAAAACTCAAAACAGCAACACAGACGTTCCAGACAACGGAGGAGATCACCCGGTTTTTTTCATACACACTTGATACAATCGCTCCGCCCGATACAAGGAGGGTGGCAGCGATTGGGATTCCCCAAATAGGGGCTAAATAAAATGAAACGATACTGACTAAAATAGCGACAAAAGAGCCCACAGCCGCCCCTAGCGCCTGTTGCAACGGGTGTTCATAGGCCTGGAGGGTGAGACCTAGCTCTTCTTCGAGCATCACCTTCAAGAGGCGGTCTTGGTCGGCCATGAGAACATCAACGACATCGTCGAGAAGCTTTCCCTCAAACCCTTTTGCTTGGTAGAGGGCAACGAGCTCTTCTCTTTCTTGGGGTCTATGGTGCTCGATCTCGTATTTCTCTTGCTCAATCACCCGGTGGAGTCGCTCAAGCCTCGTCCACCCAAGCCAGCTGCTCCTCCCTGTTTTCCAGATAAACCATCCAAGTCCAAAAGAGAGAAGACAGACCCCAGACGCTTCTGGCCCTATCCCCAGAAAGGCTAAAAAGAGCCAAACGAGGAGAAGAACGATCCCTGTCTCCCTCGCACTGTCAGCTCCCGCTGCCACGTGGCCAGGCATTTCGGCCCCATGCGACTCTGAGAACGAGGCCATCCCCTCCACTCGCTTCTCCATCACATGGAGAAGCGGATCTTTTTCATCAAAATGTTTATGCATAATCTGCCAGTATACCAGATCCCCCCAATATCCCACCACGCCCGGCTTGGTTGATCGGGTTAAACCATTTCGCGTAAGAGCCGGAAAGCCGACTTGTAGCAAAGCGAATGCTCCCATCTCTGCGTCTCGGAACCTCTGCGGTAAAAAATATTTCAAAAATTGGAGGGGGTTTAGTCTCTTTTTGTAAGTCGTTAAATGTCAGCAAAATAAACATTTTCATGTCGAAAATATAAACCAAATCTCCATTTAAATGCTCAAAAAATAAACCAGTTGAGAGGTTTAGGGGGAGCGGGAGAGGAGGGAGTGTTGGTAGGCCTTGTCGTAGTAGGGGAGGAGCAGGTCGAGGACGGCATCAGGATCGTGGTTGCGGAGGGCTGAGAGGAGCTTTTCGGTTCGTTCATGGCCGAGTTTTTTGCGTAAGCTGCTTGCGGCGCGAGTTAGATCTTCGAGCGTTTGGTTCTGGTAGGTTGCCTGAATGCGGGCTCGTCTCTCAGCTTCAGAGCAGGTGACAGGGATGAAGGTTCCCTGTTGGATCTGGTTGTAGATGGGGGTGGGGATGTGGCATGTTCCGATCATCCGGCTCTCATCCTCGATCCAGATAGGTTCGTCTGGGGGATATTGTGAGAGGGTTTTGGCGATTATGTTTTCGAAGTGTTCGTTTGAGGGTTGGGGGCCTTGGTAGCCAAAGACGCTCCCTTTGTGGTTTGCAAGGGCTTCAAGATCGAGGATAGGCTCTCCACGAGCTTGCTTTTGGTGGAGAAGCTCTGTTTTGCCTGAGCCTGTCAAGCCTGTCAGAACGTGGAATGTGTAGGGGTAAGAGAGGGTTTTGAGGGCCCAGTTTCGAAAGGCTTTGTAGCCCCCTTCGATTCTATGAGTCTGGATTCCTGCTTGGGAAAAGAGGGCGCACATCGATTCGCTACGGAGGCCCCCTCGCGCGCAGTAGAGGGTGAGGGGAAATGCGAAGCTGGAGGCTGTTTCGATGAAGGAGTTGAGTTTTGGTTCTACAAACTGGAGGCCCAACTCAAATGCTTTCTCTTTACCACGCTTTTTGTAGCAGGTGCCGACAGCAGCTCTCTCCTCGTCAGAGAAAAGAGGGAGGGAAAGAGCTCCTGGGATAGGGGCATGGGCATATTCCCCCGGAGAGCGAACATCAAGTAACGTTCCTTTTTTAGGGAAGTAGCTCATGGGTACCGAGTTTTTCAGCTAAGATGGGGGGAAGCTGCACCGAACCGTCTTCTCGCTGGTTGTTTTCCAAAAGGGCGACGAGCAGGCGGGGGGTTGCCAGACCGGAGCCATTGAGGGTGTGGACAAGTTCTGGTTTGCCGCTCTTGCCTTTAAATCGGGTGTGGGAGCGGCGAGCTTGGTAGTCGGTGCAGTTCGAGATCGAAGAGACTTCGTAATACCGGTTTTGCCCGGGAAGCCATACTTCGACATCGACTGTTTTGGCAGCGGTAAAGGACATATCTCCCGTAACGAGAAGAGAGAGGCGGTAGTGGAGGCCAAGCCCTTGCAAAATCTCTTCAGCTGCACTCACCATATGGTCGAACATCTCATTGCTTTTCTCAGGATGGGTGAAGGAAAACATCTCGACTTTGTGGAATTGGTGGACACGGATGAGCCCCCGTTCTTTTTCTCCTGCAGCTCCTGCTTCTCGTCTGAAACAAGGAGTAAAGGCGACGTATTTTTTAGGAAGAACCTCTTCTGGCAAGATCTCGTCGTAGTGGAGGCCGTTTAAGACCACTTCTGCTGTGGGGATCAAGTAGAGGGGATTTTCCTCGTCTTTGATTTCGTAGAACTGCCCTTCAAATTTCGGCAATTGCCCCGATCCAAACATCATCTGCGGGCGGACGAGGGCGGGAAGGAGCCAAAATTCAAACCCGTTGAGTTGTTGGATCTCGAGCATGTAGTTGATCAGAGCCCACTCTAAGCGAGCTCCCATTCCACGATAGGCAGGCCAGCCACTTCCGGAAGTTTTCGCAGTTGCATGGAAATCAAAGAGGTTCAGCTTCTCATTGAGTTCCAAATGGTGTTTGGGGGAAAACGAGAATTCTGGTTTCTTCCCAACCTCTTTAATTGTGACATTCTCCTCCTTGTCTTGGGAGGCCTTCACCTCATCCATCGGAATATTTGGGATGGAGGCAAGAAGGGTAGTAAATGTCCCCTCAAGTTCCGTCAATTCATGGTTGATCTGGGAGATCCGCTCTCCCATCTCTCGCACCTGTTGCTTGAGTGGATCGACCTTTTCTCCTCGCTTTGCTTTTTCTCCGATCTCTTTTGAAAGAGAGTTCCGGGAGGCTTGGAGAGTCTCTCCTTCTAACTTATGAGCACGGATCTTCTCGTCGAGCTCAAGTACGGGACCTAAATCGACAGAGGGGTCTTTGGTTTGGAGTTTTTTCTCAAGTTTTTCTCGCTCTTTCCGGAGGATTTTGATATCAAGCATGGAGACCTTCTCTTTTTTTTGAGACTTATGAGTATATGACAGAGAATCCCTCTCAACAACAGTTTTTTCTCCAGTGGGCCCTCAAATTGGGGGAAAAAGGGCGACTGACAGCCCCTCCAAACCCTTGGGTGGGATGTGTGCTTGTCAAAGATGGGGAGATCATTGGGGAGGGATTTCATGAAGCGCCAGGCAAACCCCATGCGGAGATCATCGCTCTCCAGAAGGCAGGCCTTCTATCACAAGGAGCAACGGCGTACATCACTCTTGAGCCGTGCTCCCATTATGGCCGTACCCCTCCATGTACCGAGGCTCTAATTGAAGCTGGCATCAAAAAAGTCGTCATCCCATTTACCGATCCCGATCCTCTTGTGGGGGGAGAGGGGGTAAAAGTTCTCGAAAAAGCGGGGATTGAAGTGATCGTGGGTGTGGCAAAAGAACAAGCGGAAGAGTCTTTAGCTTCCTATCTCCATCACAGGCGGACAGGATTCCCTTACGTTGTTCTCAAAGCGGCACTCAGCCTCGATGGGAGGACGGCTGCTGCTGACGGCTCTTCGAAATGGATCACAAGTGAAGAGGCAAGAGCCGATGTCCAGCGCCTCCGTGCCGAGTCGCAGGCGATTCTCGTGGGGGCTAAAACAGCCTTGGTCGATAAGCCCCGTCTCACTGTGCGGAAGTACCCCGGCTTTACACCTTTGCGCGTCTTGCTCGACCGGCGAGGAAACGTCTCTCCAGAAGGTCCTCTTTTTGATCTTGCTCTTGCCCCAACTCTAGTTGCAACAAGCCCCTCATGTCCAACGAGTCGAATCGAGGAGTGGAAAGAGGCCGGAGCAGAAGTCTTGGTTTGCGAAACTCTTCTTGAGCTACTCACCTATCTTGGCAAGCGAGATATCGTCCAAACCCTTGTCGAGGGGGGAGGAGAGCTCCAAAGTTCGTTCCTCAATGAAAGGCTGGCAAACCGCCTCTCCCTCTATTATGGCAACTGCCTCCTCGGCTCTGAGGGATATCCTCTCTTCCCTCATCTCACTATTCCCTCAATCAACCATGCTCCCCGCCTAGCCCTAAAAAGCACCGCCCGCCTAGGTTCCTCTATGCGCCTCGACTATGATCTGAGCTCTATTGGTGGGTCATCTTCTTGTGAATGAAAGATGTGCCGCAACTTCTCATAAAGTTGAGGGGAAGTATATTTTTGATTCATGCAATCCTCTCTGTAAAGGACTGATTTTTTGGAATGAAAATCCGAATTTACCTCAACTTTATGAGAAGTTGCGATCAAGCTTCATAACACTTTTGCCACTCTTCTTGTACTGCCCTTTTATCAGATGCGCTAAGATTCCAATACTCATTAAATTCTTCTAGTTTGTGCCAGCCACTGGCTTTGCTACCACCATACTGCCAGTAATAGTGCCAAACAGCAGGTAGTTTTTTGCATCCACTCCTACCTAACACGGACCGCTGGTAGAAGTGGTACTGTGCTGAGTCGAGATCAACCCAAGACCCAATCATTGCTTTGAAGAGGCGTAAATTACGTGTCATAGTCTCTCTTTTCGGATTGTTCGAATCCAGCATGTCTATTGCTTGAGCATACACTTCCAAGATTTTAAGAACTTTTTGAATCCCTTTTACCTGTCGGTCAGTATGTTCTTGAATAACTTGGTCTATTGTGTTTTTTCGGATGCCTAAGCGAAACAATAAATACTGAATAGACTCTTTTAAATTAACAGTTTCAGGCTTTGAAAAGTCTTGATATGCACGGTAAACAGCTATGCACCAGGAAAGGGCATGAGCATACATATCATGTAAACGTTCTTGATGTAGGGAAACTAAGAGGTCAAATTTGGTGTGGGTATTAGCAAAATCGAGATGCGATGCAATTCCTTCAGCATCTGTTTGTTTTAGCTCTGGGAGTCCAGGCATTTTTTGACGCTTTTGATCCCATTTAGCTTGTAAGTATTCGGGACTTGGCATTGTAAGAATCCACTTGTTGAGCCTCTCTTCAAATTGAAAAGAAAAACCCAGATCGTACAAAAACTGGGTAAGATGTGGATAACCTCTGAACCGATTGTGATAGTAATTATAGTCAAACCCATCTGTTGTCTCATAAAACCTAAAGTTTATATTTTCAGAATATAAATTGCGAAAATCCTCTTCTGAAACAGGAATGCGATTATTTCTACCAAAGGTCATCTCATATTTCTCGCAAAAGCTATTCCAAATTTTTTCATCGGGTGAAGAATTACCAAACTCTTGCTGATACAGTTTCACAGCCTCCTCAGTGCGGTGCTCGATGCATTTTTCTATATTTTTAGGGTCAATGATGCAATTTAAACGGGGCATATCAGCTACACTAGGTTCAATAGCTGGAAAGAGTTGGTTGTAGCGGTCATCTAATTCACTGGCAGATCGATGATTGAGGGGATTGGTGAAAGGGTCGCAATCTTCAGGCAAGACAAAGCGGTGAATTAATCCCTCTGAAGTAAAAACTTCATCTAGCTTCTGCCACATTTGGCTATGTTTTTTCTTCCAAGATACAGATGTTGGAAGCTTTGTAGACGAGGTAGTATTTTTTTGTTCTAGTTTTTCACTTGCTATTTCTGTTAACGGATGAATTCCCACTTGGAAACAATTAGATGAAAAGATTAATTTCTGTTTATTTCTTTGTGTTACAAACATTGTTTTACCATAATTTTATTGAATCATAAGGCTATTATAGCATTTATATATTAACAAAAAATTAAGATTAAAAGAAATCATTGGCTAAGGTGAATTCTAACTCTGATCCGAACACCTTGCCAAGACAGGCCTACTCATTCTTTGATTAATCCTTGATGTATTTTAGATGAAATTTATTAAGATTCTGTAAATAAAATAATCGCTTTTGGGCGGGAGAGGGAAAAGATGGACCCTGCTGAGGTTGTACACTTACGATGTATGGGTACTGTGGGGTTAAAACGATTGATCGGAGCCCTTCAAGGACTAGGGGTTTATTGCCCAACGCCAAATAAGGTAAAATCCAGATCACTCAACATTTTTGTTACGACTGCCAATTGATTTGTCGTTAATATGTAATGGTCAAGGAGATTGTTGGTAGATAAAGTTAACATGCTAAGCCAAAACGATTTATTCTATATCAGAGTTGCGAGCACATGTTTACGTGTGGGATCGTTTCTTGGTGTTAACTGTTAACGTTTGAAATATTATCAGCTAACAGACTGGAAGGTAAAAACGTCTATTTATTATTATCGGTAAAATCCCTACTGATTGTTCGTTTTTTCAAATTTAAGTCGTTAAAGGATACTCTGTTATAAATCTCAATGAGTTTCAAGATTCTATTTTAAATCAGATCTGGATTTTACCTTATTGGGCGTTGGGCAAAAAACCCCTTGATGGAAAGAGCTATTCGTAGCATGTCGGGAAGGTGGGTATCGATTATTTTCCAGTTGATAGATTCGCTGAACAGCTGGTCAATATGTCGGTAGTGAGTCTTTCTGTCAGGACGAAAAAATAGAAGCTTCTTCAGCCCTCGTATGGCAACTTCTCATAAAGTTGAGGTAAGCGCCTGAATCGTAACCCTCGGTTACTTTCGTTTCATCTAAGCTGGTCTACGGACCGGAAGCCTGTTTTTCTGAAATATTCAAAATGATCTCACTCAA
>JAAKFR010000079.1 GCA_011064985.1 Chlamydiota bacterium | reverse complement strand
CAGCGATGCCCAAAAATTCGAACATCCCAAGGAGCGATCGCCCTGTCGAACATCCGAACCCCTCTGGCTTTTTTTAGGAGGAGGGAGTATGTTGGTTCCCTATGAAAAAGCTACTACTTGGCTCAAGCTCCCCGCGCAGAAAAGAGATTCTCAGCTACTTCACCTACCCGTTCACCCAAGTCTCCCCCCATTTTGACGAAAAACTCATCCCCTTCAACGGAGACCCTGCTTCCTACGTCACAGAACTTTCTACCAAAAAGGCGGCCTCTCTTGCCTCCCACTACTCTGATACAGTGATCTTAACGGCCGACACGTGCGTGTATAAAAACGGAAAGCTCTACAACAAGCCCGAAGATGATGATGAGGCCCTCCAAATGCTCACCGAACTTTCTGGCTCCCCCCATACCGTCTACACGGGGGTAACAGTCCAACTCGGTGAAAAAACCTATACAGATCACGCTGAAACCAAGATCTTGTTCCACGATCTCCCTCGTGAAGAGCTCGCCCTTTACCACAACGCCTTCCGCTCGACCGACAAGGCGGGCGGATACGGGATCCAGCAGGCGGGAAGTGTGATCGTAAAACAGATCGACGGCTGTTTTTACAATGTGATGGGACTTCCGATCTCCCTCACATGCACACTACTTAAAGGAGTGGGAATCGACCTATGGTACTATCTCGCGTAATTGCTATTCTTACTCTCCTCTCCTTCCCCCTCTTGGCCTCTTTTCCTGAAGACAGAGCCGCCCAAATGCTCTTTCTTCTCCACAAAGGAGAGGTGGAAAAGGCCTTCACGATCTACTCGGAGGAGGTTCGAGAGTCTGACACACACGACTTCACCCTCCTACAAGAGGCAGGGAAACAACTTTTGCAAAAGGGGGTGGAGAGCCGCGATCCAGAAGTCGAAGTGATGTGCATGTTTGGTGCTGGGATCTCAAACTCCTCTTCTTTGCTCCCCGTTTTGGTCAAAGGAATGGGGAGTAAGCAAGAGCAGATCCAACTCCTTGCCCTCCGCTTTTTAGGAGCCCTCCACGACGATGAAGCAGATCTTTTGATCCAAAATGCCCTAGGCTCTCCCTCCCTTTTGATGAGACTAGAAGCATGTCTCCATCTGGCGCAGAAAAACTACCCCGATATCCTCAACCAACTCCAATCGCTCATGTACAAAGTCCCTCCCCAAATCCGGGCCGTCTTCCCTCAGATTGCGATCCATATTGAAGGAGGAGAGGCTGAGAGCTACATGCGACACCTCTTGACCGATAAGGAGCTCTCGGTTCGGATGGAGGCGATCCTCAGGGTTGCCAAAGGAAAGCGGGATGAATTCCTCCCTCAGATCAGAAAACTCGCCACCCAACCCCACCACGCCGAGCAAGAAGGGTGCGCTTTTGCTCTTGGAGCCCTCAAGGATTCTGAGTCGATTCCCCTGCTGCGAGAGCTTGCGGAAAAAGGGCGCCCCACCGTCAGGATGGCCGCCCTCCACGCTCTTTATGAACTCAACTCTTCCTTTTCCCTCTCCTGGCTCAAACAAGAGGCCCTTTGCGGAGATCTTTTTGCCCTCCAAACTCTTGCCAAAATGGAAGGGGAGGGAAACGAAATCTTTGCCAAACTCCTCGACTCTGAAGACCGGGAAGTCCACTTCCAAGCCCTCCTTGCCCTGCTGAAAAGACGAGATAAACGAGCTATTGCCCACATCGAGTCGCTCCTTTTTCTCGACAAGCAGGACCTTGGCTTCTACCAAGTCTCCTCACCTGGTGGAACAATCAAAGTATGGAAATGCCTCCCTTCCGCCCATGCAAGCGCCAAAAAATACCCTGGTATCTTGGCTCAAACAACAGCCCTTCGAGAAAAGGCGCTCCTCGCCTGTTTGGAAATTTCCGAAAAAAGATTCTATCCCTTGTGCCGCCGCCTCCTTTTCTCAGGGGAACGGTCACTTGTCCCCCTCATCGTAAAGCTTTTGGAAAATAAGCAGAGTGAGGAGGCTCTAGCCCTATTGCGAGAGGGTACCCAGAAAACGGGAGCCCCTTACGCAAGAAATTACTGCGCTCTTGCCCTCTATCGCCTGCGCGAAGAGGGGCCATATGAAGAGATGATCACCCGTTGGATCCGTCTAGCTGGAGGAGAGACCCTGATCCAATTCAAAGAGGGAGAAGCCTCTGAGCTCCTCTCCCCCAAATTTGCACTATCACCCTCAGAAACCTCCCGTTTCCTTGTGGAGTCGTACGAAACTCTCGCTTCGATCCAATCTCCAGCTGCTCTTGATACTCTCCTTTACGCAATGGTCCACGGAAATCCGAAAAACCGGTATGCTCTAGCAGGACTTTTGATCCGCATCACCGAATAACCTGTGAAAAGATTTTATCCCGTTTTTTTTCTCTTCTGCTTACTCGGGGATGTTGTTGCCGATGAACTCACCCCCACACTCCCCACTCTCTGGCCTGTCGATTGCGCCTACTGCCGCCCCTATCGGGCTCCCCCTCCGATTTGTTTTACCGAAGAGGATACAATCCAAATAGACCTACGCAATCCTGTCTACGAAGACGGAGTCCTGCTCACCGACCAAGGGGGGGTGTTGACTGCCCCTCGTCTCCGGATCCAGGCACAAAAGATTCTCTATACCAAGCAAACGGAGACCGAAGAACCGATCCACTCGGTGATCTGCGAGGGGAAAGTCCTTCTCGACTACGACCAGTGGACTTTAAACGGAGAGCGATTCTACTTTGATTTTCTCACCCAAACGGGGTACCTAACGTGTGGAAAGACCGCCAAACCCCCTTGGTATGTGGGGGGTGAGACGATCATCCTGACACCTGAGGGGAATCTCGTGGTACTCGACGGCTACCTGACTACATCCGAAGAGAAGGGGAATCCCGACCCCTTACTCCGCTCTGCTAGGATTTGTCTTACCCCTGACGAGATCCTCACTGCCGAAATGATCCGTCTCCAAATCGGAAGAGTCCCCCTCTTTGCTTTCCCTAAGTTCCAGTACGATCTAAAAAATATCGAGACCTCCCCATTCGGAGTCGGATTTGCTTGGGGAGGGTTTACCGGCTCCCAGTTCTCCCTCCTATACCGCCTTCTCTCTTTAGGAGACTTGGAGGGGAAAGCTCGTCTAGACGCCTTTATGAGCCAAGGGATCGGCTTTGGAATCGACACTGTCTATAACCCTGCTGATCGCCCGACCAAGCTCTACACCCGAAACTATGTTGCATCCGACATCGCCCTTGACGACCGGAAGAGAAGAACCCGTTACCGGTTTGATGGAGTCTACTCTGATTGCATCAAGGGGGTAGAAGTCGATGGGAAATACGACTTTGTGAGCGATGGACAGATGGCTGCAGACTACCAACGAGAGTCCTTTGACCTCCTCACGGCAGGCCCCACCCAGTTTTCACTCCGTCGGCAAGAACCTTACTGGATCGCAAACCTCTTTACCCGAGTCCGAGTCAATGACTTTCAATCGGTCAACCAAGAACTCCCCACCTTTCAACTCCACTGGCATCCATTTACCTTCCGTCAAACAGGAATCATCGCCGAAAACACCTTCAAAATCAGCTATCTCGACTATGTCTTTAGCGATGAGGTTGAAGAAGGAAGAGACTTCTCGGCCGGGCGGATTGCCATCGAGCCCCATTTCTACCGCCCCTTTCTCTTTGATGCCTTCACGGTCACTCCAGAAGCTGGATTGATCGGAATTGGCTATACAGATAGCCCTGGAGGGAAATCGGCTGGGCAACTTTTGGGAGATTTTGGCGTCCGCCTCGAAACGGCTCTTACCAAAACAGCTGCCTCATGGAAACACGTTGTCGAGCCCTACCTCCACTACCACTACCTCACCCACCCAAAGGTTGCGACCGACGACCACTACATCTTCACGATCCAAGATGGCTACGACAGACTCAACCTCCTCCGATGTGGGTTACGCAATAGCCTCTTTGTGAAAGCCCCCTGCGGAATCGAACGCCCTCTTTGGATCGATCTTTGGACCCAAGCCTACTTTGACACACCAACTGTCCCCACTTCCATTCCAAAAGGGTATCTCAACATAGAGTGGACCCCATACGCAAAACTCTTCTTCGGGTTCGAAGGGGGATGGAATTTCGCCCACAACCAGATCGATTTTGCCAATACGAGGGCCGCGTGGACTGTCACAGACCACCTCGCCTTTGCGGCCGAATACCGACACAGGAGCCGCTACGATTGGAGGAAGGCCGACTTTTACAACTTCATCCTCGAAAGTGTCCGTAGTGAAGAGGCCCTTCTTGCCTCTCCCCTTTCAGATCGAAGCGACACTCTCCTCTTCCGCACTTTCCTCCGCCTCTCACCAGATGTGAGCCTCAAACTCTCTTGCCGTTACGGCTGGAACCGGCCTAAGCAAAACAACTACTTCGAATGGCTAGGAGAACTCGTCACCATTCTCTACGACCACTGGCGCTTTACCTTTAGTTATGAGCAAAATGAGAACGACCACCGCTTCGAGATGAGCCTCAAGCTCAATCCCGGTCCTCCACTAAAACGATAGTCTTGGATTGGACCTTGACACTAGTTTTTTCAGATAAAGGCAATCCCTTGTTACTTGCTTCTTTTTTGATGTTACTGAGCATAGTCTCTTCAGATGATTTCCAAGTGGTCTTGATCAAAAAGGTGATCCCATTCAATCCAAAAATCTTACAGACCTTTTGATTCTTCACCCAAACAACAGCTGGAACATTGATCACCTTTTCCAACTCGCTCTGACTGATCGAGGAGATAGACCTGAGCTTACCTAACACTTGATCGTAGGCTCCACTTCCAAGCCAAGCAACTCCTCGCGTTTCTCCGTTCACGACAAAGTCATCATAATATAGCTGCTCTACTCCTTCCTTTTTCTGTTTGGGAGGAAGTGGAGCGGAGATCTCTTTTTGGAGTAAAAAGGAGAGACGAGTTCTCCCCGTAACTCCCCTCGCGCACAACAGAAATGATGATTCCCAACTCGTACCATGGCCTTATTCTAACCCAAATCTATAAATTTTTGATTAAGATCGCAGAATACATGCAAATTGAATACCGAATATTCAATTTGACAAAGGTTCTCTGGGTTGATACACTAACACTATGCTAAAGCGTCATCTCGCCCTCTACCTAAAAAAGTATTTAAAAAAATACCCGATTGTATCGGTTACAGGCCCCAGGCAATCAGGAAAAACCACATTAACTCAAACGACCTGTCCCGATTACAAATATGTTTCTTTGGAGGAACCCGACACCCTCGAGTATGCTCTGAGTGATCCGAGGGGATTTCTTGAAGCCTACTCAGAAAATGTGATCTTCGACGAAGTACAACAGGCTCCCCAACTCTTCTCCTATCTTCAAGGAGAAGTCGATCGAAATCCCACCCCTGGTCGGTTTATTCTAACAGGGTCCCAGCAGTTCTTGCTCAATCAAAAAATCTCCCAAACCCTTGCAGGCCGGATTGCAAGATTGACCCTTCTCCCTCTCTCCTTAGCTGAGCTTATGGAAAGGCCCAAGCAATCTTTTTGGGAAAGCGGTAAGTTAGATAAAACTCTTCCCCCTAAGTCTACTCTCTACACCTATTTGCTCTCAGGTCTCTATCCCCGTCTCTATGATTATGACCTTGACCCTCAGCAATTCTTCCGAGACTATATCAACACCTACGTAACAAAAGACCTGCAGCAACTCCTCCATGTTGGAGATCTACGCTCTTTCCAGAATTTTCTGAGACTACTAGCCGGTCGATGTGGCCAACGTGTCAATTTAACCTCATTAGGGAATGATCTTGGTGTAACCCATTCTACAATCAAACGTTGGCTCTCAGTTTTGGAGGCGAGCTATATCCTAACCCTCCTAGAGCCCTACTACCAAAATTTCAACAAACGGCTTGTGAAATCTCCGAAGATCTATTTTTTAGACCCCGGTTTGTTATGCTATCTCTTACGCATCAAAACCCCTGAAGATCTCCAATTTCATCCCCAAATTGGAGGGATTTTTGAAACTTTTGTCCTCTCTGAAATGATCAAAACCTACTACCATCATGACCAGGAGCCACCTCTCTACTTTTGGCAAGAGCGCAGCGGCCAGGAGATCGATATCATGATCGACCACGGGCAGTCCCTTCTCTTTCCTATTGAAGTCAAATCTTCCCAAACCCTGACCCAAAGGCACTTTGATCACCTCCACTATTGGCTAAAAATCGAGAAAAACCCACAAGATAAAGGGTGTCTGATTTACGGAGGGAAGGAGTGGCAAAAACGGAATCAGATCCAGGTCATCCCCTGGTACGGCATCAGCTAGCAGTAACTCTTTCGAAAGGGCGTGCTGTTTCACTCCCTCCCAATGGGTGCAATTAAAAGTGGAGCTTATGCTGCCTTTGCTCCTTTGTGTTGAAGCTTTGTGTCTTGTTAGTAAAAAGTTTGCGTATTCATTGTCCTCTGCGGGATGAGTAAGAACACCACCTACTTTGTGCCTGAGGATGGGCACTTGGGCTTTTAACTGATTTGGGTTACACCCAAAAGATATGAAGTTATAAACGATGTTGCGATAGACAGCGGGAGGAGTTGAGGAGAACGAAAGTGCTGCTAAGCAACATCGCAACCAAAGCGATCAGAGGCGAGAGATACCCAAATAAAGCTAAGGGAAGAGCCAGAAGATTGTAGAAAAAGGCCCAGAAGAGGTTTTGCTTGAGTCTTCTTTGCCCCTCCTTTGCTAGCAAAACGAGCTCGGGCAAAACTCCCAAGGAATCTGCTGTGAGTAGGATATCGGAGACTTCGATTGCCATATCTGTGGCAGAAGAGACCGAAATTCCGATGTCAGCAGCTGTGAGACTAGGCGCGTCATTCATCCCATCTCCTACCATCACAACAACTCGCCCCTGTTTTTTCATCTCTAGAATCTCTTCCCGTTTCTGGAGGGGATCGCACCCCCCTTTCCCCCACAGAAAACCACAGGCTGCAGCTGTTTTCCCGACACACTCAGGGGTATCTCCTGAAAGAATAGCGGCATCTTTTAGCTGAGGAATATTTTCTCTAAGTGAGTCCTCTAATATAAGGATAGCCAGAAGCTCCCCCTCATGAGCAAAGTAGAGGGTTGATGAAGTGGTGGGAGGAACCTCGATTCCCCTCTCCTGCAAAAATCGGGCCGATCCTAGGAGGAATTCTCCTTCCACGAACCTCCCTTCGATCCCTCTCCCCACGATTTCCTGGACGGAGAGAGGCATGGTAGGAGACTCCTCAATCTCTTCAAGAAGAGGGGCACAGATTGGATGGCTCGAGTAGCTCGAAAGTCCTTTCAGGATGCTTTTCTGCGTGGAGGCCAACGTTTCTAACCCCTCCTTTACTCTAAACTTTCCTGTTGTGAGAGTTCCCGTCTTGTCGAAAACAAAAAAAGGGTTCTTAGCTAAAAGAGAGAGACTTTTCCGATTCCGGACAAGAGCTCCAAGCATCGCGAACTGGTGGAGAATCCGAGCCTCTGCAAGGGGAGCAGCTAACCCAAGAGCGCACGGACACGAGATGAGTAAAACAGAAAGTGATCTAAGTATGCCTCCTAAGAAAAAAGCGAGAATTGCCAGCATGAGAACACCAGGGACAAAATAGGGGATGATCCGGTCAACAAGCCTTGCTGCTCCCTTTTTTCCCTCGAGGTCTTTTTCGATCAGGTGGGTCAGTTTTCCCACAAGTGAGGTATCAACATCGGTTTCGGCTCTGATGAGGAGATATCCACTTTTTAGCAGGCTCCCCCCTACCACCTTCTCACCATGTCTTTTCCCTTTTGGGAGAGGCTCTCCTGTCATCACAGCCTCTTCAACCCACCCTTCTCCTTGTTCCACCACTCCATCCAGGACGATCTTTTCTCCCGGCTTGGAGAGAAATCGATCTCCCTTTCCAATTTCTTTCAAAGGGACCCAAGAGTAGGTTTCAGGGGCAATTTCCTTGTATCCTTTCTGCGGAAGAGAACGGGTGATCCGAAAAAGAGTCTCTTTTGCCGAGAATTTTGCTTTTTGCTCGAGGTTTTTGCCAAGCAAGACAAGTGTGATGAGCATGGCCATTGTATCGAAATAGAGGTGGTGGAGATCCCCTCGAAAAAAAGAGGCCACCGAAGTGAAAAAGGCGGTACTCATCCCAAGAATGATAAGCGTCTCCATCCCAAAGAGTCCTGTTTTGAGAGAGAGCCAAAACCGTTTCCAGATCGGATAGGCGCTATAGGTAAGCAAGGGCAAAGCAAAAGCCATAGAGAAGGCTCCAAGAGCTAGTCCATACCCCTCGGTCGATTGGCGGCCGTATAGGGGATAGGCAAACATCATCAGATTGGCGGTAAGAAAAGTGGTGATTCCAAATCGAATCCAAAGGGGGCGAAAGGTCTCATTCCTCGCTTTTTCAGAAAGGGGAAATGCCCGGTATCCCAGCCTACAAATCGCCTCTATGATCTCTTCTCGCCCCATTTTTTGAGGATCATACTCAACAATTGCAAGATCAGTCGCATAGTCGACTTTGGCCAAGTAAATCCCTTTTTTTCGCCTGAGAAGAAGCCCGATTACTTCGGCGCAAGAGGGACACCACATCCCTGTTACTTCAAGTGGAAGACCTTTTTTCTCTCGCGCCTCACCATCAGCCTTCTCTTCATAGAGAGCAGGATTTGAGAGAATTCCTCCCTTTAAAGCCTCTTGGAAAAGGGGTTGGGCACGCACGTTCTCAAGAGCCGACTGAGCCGAGAGGATCTTGTAGACGGTAAGGCAGCCAGTACAACAGAAACGATTCCCCTCCTCCTGGATTGGGTTTTTTGGAATGGGAAGTTCGCAGAGAGTGCAGCTAGACATCGATCTGTTCAGGGCTTAAGAATCTTTCAGCATACGGAAGATAGACTTTTTTTGTCCGAAAAAGGGTCAAGAGATCTAGATCGAGATGCCCCTCCTCTGCCATGTTCTCCATAATGGAAAAGATCTTGGAAAGGGGGAGAGGTTTTTTGTAGGGGCGGTCGGGAGCTGACAACGCTTCGAATACATCTGCTACAGCAAGGATTTTTGCTTGGAGTGACATCTGCCCTCCTTTAAGACCCCTAGGATAGCCATGACCGTTGATCCACTCATGATGAGAGGCAGCTATTTCAGGGACCCTCTTGAGATCTTTTGGGTAAGTGAGTTTCGAGAGCATCCTGTAGGTCATCACCACGTGGTTTTCAAGAATCTCCCGCTCCTTTTCCGTGAGATTCCCTTTTTCCACAACAAGGTGCTCTACTTCTTCCTCTGTGAGAAAAGGCCCTTTCCCGCCCCAGGGTAGTTTGGCGATCTCTTT
Organism: Chlamydiota bacterium; assembly: GCA_011064985.1. Lineage (GTDB taxonomy): Bacteria > Chlamydiota > Chlamydiia > Chlamydiales > JAAKFR01 > JAAKFR01. Next base: position 1,191 of record JAAKFR010000079.1, on the reverse strand, counting down.
TACCCTTGCCCGCACCTCATCAGTAATCGCCTCTTTTCCCTCATTACACCTTTTCAAAAAACCGACTATCTCTTCGATCTCCTCTGGCGACTTTCGTAGACTTGCTGCCCGTGCTTCAATCACTTCGATCCGATCGAAAAAGGTTTCGAGTTTTGTCTTTTTCTCCATGATATACTCAGGAGTGGTGATCTTCCCACAATCATGCAGGAATGCAGCCACCTCGAGCTCATAGAGATCCTCACTAGAAAAAGAGGTAGAAGAGAAAGGCCCCTCTTCAGCTCGGCTCACGGCATTGGCAAGAGCCTCGGCTACAATCGGAACCCGCTTCCCGTGATTTCCCGTTGAGGGAGACTTCTCATCGATCGCCTCGGCAATCACTTGAATAAGAGAAGTAAAAAGTCCCCGCAAGTTTTTGATGAGAATTTGATTGGTGAGGAACATCCCAGCTTGGGAAGCAAGCGACTCGGCCAAAGCGATCTCCTCGCCTGTAAAGATCCTCCCCTCTGGAGGATTGAGCAGCTGCAGCACCGCAATCACCTCCTCCTCGTGATTTTTCATCGGAATCGTCAAAACGGTTCTCGTCCGGTACCCCGTTTTCTCATCGAACTCCCGAGTGCCGGAAAAATCAAACCCTTCCTCTTTATAGGCATCGGCAATATGAATTGTCTTCTTGTGATGAACAGCGTAAGAGACCATCATCGACTCGATAGGAGAGCCATCCGGTTGAAATAAGGGAAGAGTGAAAGAAGGGGGCTCATGTACCTCCAAAGTATCTGATAACACAACCTCAAACTTGAGTCTCTTCTCAGGGGTCACCATATAGATCGTCCCCCCATCTGCCTCTGTAAGCTCTTTGGCCCCGACCAAGATCTTCCGAAGCAAAACAGGAATCTCCCTCTCTTTAGAAAGAGCAATCCCTATCTCGCTTAATCGCGCCTCCCGTAACATATGCATCCTCACCAGTAATCTGGATTGTATTATTCAAGTGCATTATGTTAAAATAGAAAAGACCACATCATCAACAGGACTGCCTGTATGCAAAAGTATATTAATCACTAGCGACAAGAAAATGTTGAAGTATGCTTCAGGCAAATTCATCACAGCGCATGATCCTAAGATAGTACATTTAGGAGTTTTGTGTTTCTGCCAAACAGTTTGAAAGAGAAAATCTATGAGTTGACGGAGGGGATC
>JAAKFR010000078.1 GCA_011064985.1 Chlamydiota bacterium | reverse complement strand
AATCCCATAGAGCTAATTCTGTCCAATGCAACGAACACAACATCGACACTCCTATCAACACCAAGCAGTGTTCCTACAGGAACCCAAGTGGGTTTTACTCCCTCTTCTCCTTCATCGGGAGGAATCTCAACTTCACCAAGTGGAAAAACGCCGACTTCGATGATACAGTCAACGCAGCAAATTTCACCAAGCAGTGTTCCTACAGGAACCCAAGTGGGTTCTACTCTCTCTTCTCCTTCATCGGGAGAATCCTCAACTTCCCCAAGTGGAAAAACGCCGACTTCGATGATGCAGTCAACGCAGCAAACTTCACCAAGCAGTGTTCCTACAAGAACCCAAGTGGGTTTTACTCTCTCCTCTCCTTCATCGGGAGGATCCTCAGGGTTAGCCATTCGTTCGATTGAAGATATTGTTTACGAGGTGAACAATCCCATTGTTGTAGAGGGCCAAACAGTGGGCAGCTACACAGTATCGGGAGGAACTGGGCAGTTCGATAGAAGCAACGACAATGTGATCACCATTGACTTTGATCCAGGCTACCAACCTAAAGAAGGAGAGATGATAACCCTTTTTGTTATCCCATCAGGGGAGGAAAGCCAATTTGAAAAAATACAGGTTGAGAGCAAGAGCTTTGAATGTCTTGTATCGGAGGGAGAGGTCGTAAGTGAAACAGAGGGCCATAGCTACCAAATCGTTTTCGAAGTGGCAAATACCTGCGCTACAGCGCCGAAAATAGCCATTGGCGCCATTTCCTTGATTGCAAACTAGTGGATCTGGCTACTTTTCTTGTGCGCGTGAGGGCTCTCCAAAGCTGCCATCAGTCCTGGTGTGGGAGGGGGGGTTGTTTTGATGCTTCCTTCTAGAGTGGCATATTTGGGTCTGATGATTTGTTTGAGGTAGTAGGATTCAGGGTGTAGGTGTTCGTTTTCTTTTAAGGGAGCTTGTGCAGTCATAAGAGATATTTTACCACTTTTCCATAGAGAAAAAAAGATTGAATCTTTTATAAACTCTCTTTGGAATGACTCCTTCTATGAGCATTAGGAAGCTTCTTCGGCTCATGAGTGGGTTTTGCTCTTTTTGCTTGGGGAATCTTCCTTTTTCAAGACGCTTTTGCCAGATGGCGAGACCATCTCCATCGAAATAGAGGATTTTGATTCGGTCGCGTCCTTTATTAATAAAGGCAAAGTAAGCATTACTGATCAGTTCTTCTTGCAGAAAATCGGTGATCATTCTTGGAGACTTTTCTTGGTCGAGATGGTGTGCCCATATGTTGAGCAACATCGCCTGATCGATCTCTTTGGCTGGATGACCACTTGGGGTAAACATACCTCAGAGTATTCTGGAAGCCAGATATTCGAGATTACCGTAAAAAATACGGATTAGAACCTGATTTTGGGTTATTGGAGGGTGATGGCGCCGTTGGTGGTTTCGATATAGATTGTGAGGACTACAGGCGCTTCTTTTGCGAGGGGATTTTGGAAGGTCTTCTTGGTGAAACCAAACCACCCTTTTTTCTTGAGATCCGACCGATTCACTACCGGAATTCCTGGAGTGTTGTGAGTATGTACGACAAGCCCTACCCCCTCAGGAAGAGAAAGCACCACCTCCTCTTTTAACCCTCGGATATAGATCTCGCAGCTCTTTTCGAAAACACCGCGCAAATCGATCTCCATCTTCGCACTTCCACACGCGATACTCACAGAACTCAACCTAGGGAAATAGCCAGTCAAATCCCCCACTAGCTTTCCGTAGCTCCCCTCATAGACGACCTCTTCTAAAACGGGGTATTCCCCATTCAAAAGAACTTCTACATTCTTCTTCCGTCTCGCATCTATCTCAACAGTAGAAAGCTCAGGATAGTCCCCAGAAAAGTCATACGTATCGATCTTCCGCTTTTGGGGAACCTTCTCTTCAAATGCCCGAATCGACCGATCGGCCTCTCCTCCAACCAACGTCCCCACAAACAACAAACTAAATAGAATATATCTCACTAGCAGAACGCCCATGTATGAATCAGTTTTATACCAGATCCCCAAAAAACCATGTGATTGCGAAAACCCTTCCACAACGCTTTTGGGGATTTTCGTCCCAGTTGGACGATCGCGAGCGAACATAGTATAATTCATACAGGGAGCGAGCGATCGTTCAAGCACTCTTTGTAAAAGAGTGCGTAACGTTAGCGAAAAGCATCCAAAAGTCCCCCAAACAACGAGAATACAATAAACTTATGCGAAAGGGGGGACTTGAACCCCCAAGGAGTTACCTCCACTAGCCCCTCAAGCTAGCGCGTATACCAATTCCGCCACTTCCGCGTTCGGATGGGGCTCATCGTAGCAGTATGCTTAAGTTTCTCGCAAGGAGTTTTCCTTCCCAGTTATCCCGAGAATGGGTACACTTTTCTCTCTTATGACGATGCGATGCATGGCCTACTGCACGGCCGATTCTTACCAATTCAGGCAACTACTCGAGAAACTCAAAAAGCACTTCCCATCCACTTTCTACCGAGATGCAATCCACATCGCCACCTCCAGGGGAGACGCCTGTTTTTTCTCCTACGGAACAGCCGTTTTTTGGGGACTCACAGAAGAAGAAGAACTCAACCTTTTAGGGAAGATCAAACCTGTGGAGATTGACCCTATCACCCCCTTTGAATGGGACCGTTACGAATTTTCCTACGGAGAAAAAATCAGAATCCAAAGAGATGAGCTCGTTTTACCCAACAGCGACCCGATGACCAAACTCGCCCTCTCCTATGGACTCGCCCAATCGGTCAAACTCTCGGTCTTTGAGGAGACAATCGACCAAACAATTACTAAAACACGGCACCTTCCAGAAGATCTAGCCAGGAAGGGGAAGATTTTCCTCTCCCGGAAGGCCATCTCCAAAAAAATCGGAGAGCTCTTTATCGACAGAAGTTCGATCAACCTCCATTCTGACATTCTCGACGAACCCGATTTTTTCTGGGAATACCCCGAACACCACCCCCTCTACCGCGATCTTGCAAAATGCCTCGATCTCACGCCCCGGGTGGAAGTTTTGAATACCCGCTTAGGGATCATCGGCGATCTACTCGAAATTTTGAGTGACCAACTCAACCACCAACACTCCTCCATTCTCGAGTGGACGATCATCTGGCTCATCGTCATCGAAGTCGTTTTGGTCCTGATCTCAGACGTGTTTCATCTCATATGAAAACTCTTCTCAAGGGGTTCCTTCGCCTCTACCAGCTCACAATCAGCCCCTTTCTAGGTCCTTGCTGCCGCTTCTACCCTAGCTGCTCTGAGTATGCCCATGAAGCGCTCGAAACCCACGGAACAATCCGAGGGACTTGGCTCACCCTCAAAAGACTTGCCAAATGCGGCCCCTGGCACCCCGGCGGCGTCGACCTTGTCCCCGACTCGAAAACACGAAAACTGTAGCTCATGGGGTCTGTTATTTTTTCTTTTTTCGACAATAGGCTGGTTGCGCGGCTACCCGCATTGGGGACTTTTTAGGAGTTTTACTGGTATGATTGCGCAAAGTAACTACAAGATCATAGCCTAAAGCATGAAGAAGTTTTAGGATGGTGCCGACTTCAGCGCCTCCTTTTCTCTCCATTAATTTATAAAGCGTGCTCCTGCTCAGATGGGCTTTTTTTGCTAGATCAGTGATTTTGCCGCGAGCTCGCATGATATCCGTTAAAGAGAGTTTAAAAGCTTCAACATTTTCATCAGCAAGAGCTTGATTTAAAAAACTCATTGCGAACTCAGGGTTCTCCAGATATTCGTCTAAAAGCTCTTCAAAAGAGCGATACTTAGGTTTCATGATTTTCTCCTTTTGTACTCCTTCAAATGTGCCCTTGCCTGGCTAATGTCACGCTTCTGACTCCCCTTATCTCCTCCTCCAATAATGAGTACTACTTGACGGCCAACACGTGCGTAATACACTCTCAAGCCAGACTTAGCATGAATACGAAACTCCCAGAGACCATCACTTAAAGACTTACAATCACCAAAATTTCCGAGCCTCACACGTTGCAACCTCTGGAAAACTAAAGCTTGAGTGTCAAGATCTCTTAACCCCTCCAACCAAATCTTTGAAGGGCTCTTTGTCATCTTCTGTGGCATAGATGATCAATTCGTATTCCATATAACCGTATTGTACATGATCAGAGACATTTGTTTAAGGAAATATACACATTTTGAACTCTATAGGCAAAACGCATTAGGGTAACGATTTTTTTACCAGTTGTTAACGGGGGATTTTGAGGACGGCGCCCTGTTTGAGGGTGGAGGAGTGGAGGTTGTTGGCTTGCATGAGCTCCTCGACGGTGAGGTGGTACTTCCGGGCGATGAGCCAGAGCGACTCGCCTGGTTGGACAATGTGCTGGGAGGGTTCTGGGGCGGCGGGTGGAGCCTCTCGGAAGGAGGGGCGGAGCTCTCCCTCTGAGGGCCTTGGAAAGAAGCGCTTGGCAACCTCCTCGGGGGGTTCTTGGAGCCAATTTCCGAGTTGTTTCCGAGCCTCTGCTTGGGCCCCTAATGGATAATCGGCTTCGAGGATCTCTTGGAGGAATTGGGAGGCCTCCTCGGTTGGCACGGTTAATTGGGAGATGAGCTGGCAGACCTTCTCTTCAGAAAGCTCCTCCCCGACAAACTCAAGATCGGTCAAAAGGAGGAGGTAAGCCGCTGTTTGTGAACCGTGATCGAGATACGAGACGAGGAGCTCTTGTCTCATCTGCTCGGAAAAATCGGCCTCTTTTTTCTCTGACTCAAAAAAGTTTTCGAGCATCTCCCACTCCCCTTCTAACACGAGTTTGAGAAGGGCTCCCTTGTGGAGGGGGAGATTTGACCGACTAAACAAGGTATTCAATACCACAAACTCGGAAGTAAAGGAGAAAGCTTCGATCATTTCAGAAGGAGAATCGATGACTCCTGCCTCTTGGATCCGCAAGAAAAGCCCTTTGGTCGTCCAAGGGTACGCTTCGGTTTTTGCAAATCTTTCGATCTTTTCCCAACTCTCATCATCGAGCCCCGGAAAGAGCAAAAAGCTCTCCTCTTCTCCCTTCCATCTCCGCCCCCCAAGAGCCCTCTTCCCAAGAGCGCGCCAAACAGCAAACTCGTGGGTTTCAACCAAAGTCCCAAGAGCAAAATCGCGCACGGCCCATCGCCTCTCGACTTTTTGTCTCTCTTTGAGCATGGAAAAGAGATCATTGAGAGGAAGTGTACGTAAGCTAGCAAAAAAATCGGGGCTTGGAGGAACTCCTTTCTCTTGCTTGATCTTAGGAGGGGTGTAGAAAAAAGGGAGAGGATTCTCCCGAATGAGAAAGTAGAAGAAAACCCCAACTAAAATCCCATTGAGAAGGAGGCTTAAGACAAATGCCTGAAAGAACCATTGCGATTTCATCCACATGATGCTTGTAACTATACGTCCTCTTCCCTAAAATCTCATGAAAAAACAGTATCTGACTCATGAAAATCCCCCTCTCCTGGCTAAAAGAATATATAGAAACAAACCTCTCCCCTGAGGAGATCGCCGAATCACTTACCCTTATCGGACTTGAAGTCGATGGGGTTGAATCGGTAGGTGAAGACTTCGTTTTTGAGATCGCCCTTACCCCCAATCTCGCCCACTGCAACAGTATCCGAGGTGTGGCAAGAGAGCTTGCTGCCATCACCCAAGACCGGCTCCACCTCTCCAAATTCTCCGAAGCTGCCGAGAAGCGAGAGCTCCCAATAGAAGAGAAAGTCTCGGTCACAGTCGAAGCCTCGGAAGAGTGCCCCCGTTACGCGTGTCGGCTCATCGAAGGGGTAGAAGTGGCTCCCTCTCCTTCCTGGCTTCGCGAAAGGATCGAAGCGTGTGGGATCAGGAGTGTCAACAACGTTGTCGACAGCACGAATCTCGTTCTTCTAGAGCTCGGCCACCCCCTCCACCCTTTCGACTTTGACACGCTGGCAGGGGGAAAGATCGTCGTGCGGATGGGGAACGCACATGACGCTCTAAAAACTCTCGATGGACAAGAGCGTACTCCGACAGCAGAGACTCTCCTCATTTGCGACGAGAAAAAGCCGGTTGCCTTTGCCGGTGTAATGGGGAGTGAAAAGACCGAAGTGACCGAAAAAACGGTGAACGTCCTTCTCGAGTCGGCCTATTTTTCCCCAAGTGCTGTCCGGAAAACCACCAAACGGATGGAGCTCCAGACAGAGGCCTCCTACCGTTTTGAGAGAGGGACCGATCCAAATGGTGTTTTGGAAGCTCTTGAACGGGCCACAGCCCTGATCTGTGAACTTGCTGGAGGAACAGCAAGACATGGTATCCTCGATGTAGGGAAAAAGGAGTTCCCCCCCCAAACAGTCCCCTGCAGAATCGACCGGGTGAACCGTGTCCTGGGAACGAAACTCTCCTTTAGCGAAATCGCCTCGATCTTCAAGCGGATCGGCTTCTCGATGGTCGAACAAACCCAAGAGAGCATCACACTCTCCATCCCCACCTACCGGCACGACGTCTCTCATGAGATAGATCTTGTTGAGGAGGTCGCCCGCCTCTATGGATTCACCAACATTGAAAAACAAGAGGCTTCTCTCTACAGAGAAGGAAACCTCCCCCATTGCTCCGAATACCTCTTTGAGCAAAAAGTACGCAAAGCTCTTTTACGGGAAGGGTTGCAAGAGCTTCTCACCTGTGATCTGATCAGCCCAGCTGCCGCATCGCTTGTCACTTCTGATTCGATGCCCAAAAGAGCGCAAATCCACCTCCTCAACCCTGCATCCCAAGAGCAATCGGTTCTCCGTACCTCCCTCCTTCCTGGTCTCCTCCAGGTCGTGAAACACAACCACGATTTCGGAACGTTCTCCCTTGCTGGATTCGAAGTGGGAAGAGTGCATTTCTCAAATAAAGGTGAGTTTTTCGAGCCAACTGTCGTGTCGCTCATTTTTACCGGCCAAAAAGCTCCCTCTAACTGGGAAGAAAAACCGGAAACAATCGATTTTTACCACCTAAAAGGGGCAGTTGAGAACCTCCTCGCCCAGCTCGCCATCTCCGGAGGAACATTTGTCCCTTCCCAAGACCCCCACTTCCACCCAGGAAGGCAGGCGGCTTTGAAAATCGAAGATGTGGAAGTAGGGATTGTAGGCCAAATCCATCCTGAGACTGCTGGCCAGGGATCGAAGTCTCAAGAGGTCTACTTCGCTGAGCTGAGCTTGGAGGATCTTTACCGATTTGTCGAAACAGAGAAGAAAATGAAGCCCCTCTCCCAGTTTCCAAGCTCAAAGCGTGATTGGACAATCACCCTTCCCGAGTCTCTCCCTGTTGGGATGCTGATCGCAGCCATTGAGGAGGCAAATTCCCCCATTTTAGAAGCGCTCACTGTCGCCGATCTCTACCGCGATCCAAAAATCGGGGGAGACAAAAAAAACGCAACCCTGCATTTTGTCTATCGAGACCAGAAGAAAACCCTTTCTGTCGATGAAGTGGAAAAGGAACACAACCGGATCACACGTCATGGACAAAACAAGCTCAACCTGTAAGGATGTAACCCGATGAAAAAGCTCGCTCTTCTTGCTATTGTACTCAGCTTTTGCACTGCTTGCAATCGTGCCCCCCAAAACCATGTTGTGAAAGAGACCTATATCCACAAGTATGGCGTCCCCTGTTCGCAATCTGACTGGGAGATGCAGGGTCGTGAAGGGCAGATCGTCCGACTTGGAAAAGATGGCGTCACAAAAACCGAGACCTACCACCAAGGAATTCTAGAGGAAGAAACCACATATACCTTCCCCCACTCTTCTCTCATCGCGAAAATCGAAACATACCGGGGAGGAGAGTTAGTTGGAGTCAAAGAACACTACATGACCGGAGTCCCCTCTGTCGAAAAGGTTTTTTCGGATGGGGTTTTGGCGGAAGTTACCTGTTGGTACGAAGATGGTGCTCCTGCCTACACCGAGAAGTACAGCGGAGGCGTGCTGGAGATTGCCGAGTACAGGACAACTTTGAATGAGCTTGAGGGGAGAGTCCATGGAGGGCAAGGGATCCGGGTCCGCCGTTCAACTACCGGCGATCTTCTCGCAAAAGAGATGATCGAGGGGGGAAAGCGTGTAGAGTCTACAATTTTCTACCCCAGTGGCGAGCCGAAAGAGATCATCCCTTTTCGTGATGGACACGTACATGGAACCAAGTTGACGTTTTTGGCGGGGGGTGTACCCTTGGCAGCTGAAGAGTTTGTAGGTGGGATGAGAGAAGGAAAAACGACTTTGTACCAGAATGGGGATAAGGTTGCGGAAGTGACATACATGCGTGGGAAGAAGCACGGGATGGAGCTTCGCTTTCGGGATGGCGTGGATTTGGTGGAGGAGATCTGCTGGCAAAACGATATCCAACACGGGCCTACTAAGCTGTATATTGACGGAGAGGCTAGGACTGAGTGGTACCACCAGGGAGGGCTTGTCAATCGGGCCACGTTTGAGCGGATGAACTTCCCTCGGTAGTAGCGAGAAGAAGGGTAAGGCACAAAGACTTTATGAACACATTCGAACATGCTCTGCATCTGAAAGTGGTTGTGAAAACGGCAAGTGAGAAGGTGGAAGGTGTAGAGCTACTCCCAAACGAGAGCGGATTCTCGTGGGAGATTGTGGGCCCGGCAACTCCTCAACTGATCTACATAATTGAGACATTCCTCAAAGCATATGCAAACAAGAAGGAAGCTCCCCTCCCTCCTGTCGATTGGCGTAAAGCCTCCCCCTTTACCCGGAAGGTAGCCAAAGGACTCACCTCCATCCCCTTTGGAGAGATCGCCTCCTACCAAGAACTCGCAACAGCAATAGCCTCCCCAAAATACACGCGAGCTGTCGGGTCAGCTCTCGGACGCAACCCCTTCCCCCTCCTCTACCCTTGCCACCGAATCGTTTCAGCAAATGGACTTGGCGGCTTTTCCTGCGGCCTTCCCCTCAAAAAAACCCTTCTCCAACACGAGATTGGATAGCTTTTATTTTAATTCGCGCACTTAATATGGAATTAATATATTATCTTTATACTTATTGCAGACAATAACGTTTTTTATAGGTGTAGCTTATGTCAGATTCTCCCCTTTTAAGCCCAGACTACGAACATAAAACCATCCACTGGGAAGACTACGAAAACCCTGCCAAGAAAGGGATGATCGCTACAGGGATCACCCTCCTTGTGTCAGCAGTGGCTCTCACCCTGATCTTCACCCTCGCCAGCCCCCTCTCAAATTTCGCAGCCTTTAAAGCCGCCGGCGGCTACGCCCTCCTCGTCCCCATGGCAGTCATCGGAGCCGTCTCCCTCACCCTCCTCGCCGTCAACTCCCTCGTCTTCGCCAAAGCCAAGCGCGAAGCCACCAAAGAGAACAATAAGCGAGAAGGCGCTGAATTCAAAAAGGAACAAGCCGAAGAGACTGAAAGGAAAGAAGCAGAACAACTAAGAGAACAGCAAGAGCAAGAAAGAATCCGTCAAGAGCTGGGGGAAAAACTCAGACAACTAGAAGAAGCAAAAGCAAAACAAAATGCTAAAAACGAAGAGATAGAAATTAATGCCGACAATTCTGAGGAAGTTGAAGACGTAGATAGCGATGAGATTAAACAGTTAAAAGAGGAACTTACGCCTCTATCTCTGAAGCATAAGCCGATCGACTTCCTTTGCCAGGAGATTTTCAATCCCCTATTTGATTCATTGGAGGGGGTCCTCCAAGCGATGAAGAATTCCGACGACCACGTGATGAACAGAAAGATCGAGTTCTCAAAGGTAGAAAAAGAAGTCCATCAAACCATTGCAAAGGGGAAGCTGTACGTTAATCTAGTTGCCCATGATCCCAAAACCTTTGTCTCTGAGCTTCTCCGCGGGTATGGACCGGGGAAAACCAAGCTCACAATCGCTCTTCGTCAACTCGTAGCCGCCTACAACTCAGAAAATGCCGACCTCTATGAGAAGGCCTTCAAGAGATTCAAAGCGATCATGAGCGGAAATAACATGGGGGGTATCCATACCCTCCTCAGAGGTCGCACAACAAATGCCGACATCCTGGCGCAACTCCCAAATCTCCTCAAAAATCACACCTGCATGATTGATGAAACGTTAATCGAATGGGGCAATGAGCTGTTGGGTACCATCTTCGAGAAGACTCAAAATGATCAAGGTGTCAATCAAGCACTCACACAATTACGCAGGGTAAAATCATCTGAGCTACCGGATAAGATGGAGAAGTTTATCCTCCTTGTCCTCGAGCAGGCAGACCTAAACGAAGAAACTTTGACCGATTGGAACAACCAGGTGGTAGATCATATGATCGGAGGGCAGTTGATGGACCAGATCCGTGACTTCCTCGGCACCCTGGCTCGAAACATCCGCCTCCTCGAGATCCTGTTCAACAAAAATGTCGATAAGAAGGTCGTCTTCCCTCAGCTGGATGATATCTTCCTCGAATCGGAGGCGAGCAACTGGATGGCTCCCGAAGGAGAAGAGCGCAGAACTTTACAAGTCAATCTCCTCAAATTCCAAAACCAAATCAACCAGAATAAAAAGGATGCAAAACGGATCAGCTTCCTCCTCGTTCCATTAGGCAATAATTCTCAACACATCCTTCAGCTTTGCAGGCAAATGAATCCGAA
>JAAKFR010000077.1 GCA_011064985.1 Chlamydiota bacterium | reverse complement strand
CCAGAAACCTACCGCTACAACGCCTTTGGCGAAGAATTAACCTCAAGCGTCACCTCACCCTGGCGCTTTGCCTCCAAAAGATACGACCCCGAAACCGGCTACCTCTACTTCGGCAGACGCTACTACAGCCCCACCCTCTACGTTTACCTCTGGCAACTCCCCCTGCCTCAGCTTCGATGCCTAAAGGCGCAGAGAAGAATCTGGCACGGGGACAAATAGGTGCGAGTGGAACGTGGGGTGTCGATCTATTATATGCGAATCTCATAGAGTTTGGTGCGGAGGTTGATGTAGGTCCCTTGCTGCTCCATGAGCTCTTGGATCTTCTTGCCACGCTCTGGGTCTTGGATGTTCTGTTCGGCTTGGTCGATTTTCTTCTGGTAGCTGGCGATGATCTGATCGAATTTCTTGGAGAGTGCTTCTTGTAGCTCTTTGCTCTTCTTAGGATCTGAGGCGGCAGGGATCATAGCGAGGAAATCGATGATGAGCTCCTCTTTGATTTTACTCCCGATCATGGCCGAGCCGATCGTTTCGTAATGCTTTCTGTTTTGTTTGATGGAAACGATCTCATCGAGGTACGCCTGGTCTTGTGCCTCATAAGCTTCGGTTTGTTTTCGTAAGCTTGTGATCTGGGAGTAGAGGGCACCGATTTCTTCAGGGGAACTCCCTTCTTGCTCGGTTTTTTCGAAGAGGGACTCTTGCAGGTTTTGGAGAGCTTCTTGGGCTTTTTCAAGGTTAGCGTAGTTGTCTACTCGCTCTTCTTCCACTTGTAACACTTTTCTGTCAAACTCCTTGTAGAGGGCTTCCTCGAGGTCTTCTTGGAATAAGGGGTAACGGGTGAAGTCGCGGATGAGCATCACCAATTTCATCCGCTGAGCTGCCGTTGTTTGGTCTCCAAAAGCGATCATCGCGGTTCCAGGGACCCCATATTTGAGGGAACGGAGGAGGCGGAGGTCATCTCGTGTTTGGATCCAAGGGAGGTTGGTGAACATCCTCGGCTTTGCCTCTACCATTGATGTAGCGCGAAGGCCTGTTCCTGTACCCTCCTTCCCATGGCAGGAGGCGCAGTTGAGATCGAAGTAGGCTCTCGCTTCCGCTAGGTTCGGATCGGTATAGTATTTCTCCCGAATGTAATAAAGCTCTTTGTCGGGGCTTGGGATCGGATTGGGAACGGTTCTAAAGTAGTCTTCGACCTTCTCTTCAAGATCTTCTTTTTTTGGAGGGGCAGGAGCCAGCCAATCTCTTTCCTTACTCATCTCTTCGATAATGTTTTCTGGGTCGTAATTCCACTTCTTTTGCTCAATCTTCTCCTCACCAAGCATTTGAATGGGGACGCCTCTGTAAAGCCAATTGACAAGTTGCATACCCTCGGAGTAGGTCAAGACGGGGAGTGAATCACCAAGCTCTTGAGGAGGGGCTACTTCTCCCCAAGGGGGCATCGGAGTTCCCTTGACCCCATGGAGAATCGAATCGAGAGCTCGCTCTTTGGTGATGCTTCTCAAGAAGACTGGATTTCGGAGGTTTTTCGGAATCGGGTAGATCCACTCGGCGACAAGGCCATTCCCTTGCCTTTGGAGACCGTGACACGAACTACAAAGAAGCTCATAAGCAAGGGCTGGGTCAAATCCTTTCTTTTTCCAAATCGAGCGGAGCTCGTTTCGATTCTTTCTCCCCAAGACATGGAGCATATTGTTGAGCATATAGAATTTGGTCTCGTCAAAAGGCATGACGGGCATGATCGAACGGGCAGTGAAGGCTGCTGGATTCTTGAAATGCCCTGTGAGCCACGCGTCGTCACGGTAAACCCCCGACCAATTGAGATGAGGAGCGATGTCCCTCCCAAGACCGTACTCTTCGATATAGACCATGAGGACCTTGTGGAGGCGTTCTAGGTAGAGAGTCAGGGCCTCCTCATTTTCTTTTAGGCGGGTGTTTTGCGCCCGCATCGCATAGCGGAAGTTTGGATAAAAGCCCTCAATCAAGCCTGGGAACTCTTCTGCCAGGACTTCCAACATCTCCTGCTTTTCCCCATCCAGGTAGATGTATCGATCGATCTCCTCTCCATATTCAAGAACACGATCGACGAGCACCGTACCAAGAATCTGTTCTGGGAATCTTTTGTAAAACCACTCACTTCTGTTTTCAGCAAGATCGACTTTCGATTCAAAACCTTGGAGCTTGTGGCAGGAGGCACAACCCTCAGTAGCATACACGCGCATTCCAGCTTGGAGATCTTCGATTTTTGTAGGTGGAACTGGCTCTTCCCACGGCATCTTCGCCCCAGCTTCCCACTCTTTCAAGGAGATCTGGTACTGGACCTCTGAGATCGCCTTGGTCTCCCCCTTCTGGGCTAGAAGGAAGGTCATAAGAGCCTCAAGTTCTTCGTGATCGAGATGAAAATTGGGCATAGTGGAAGAGGGGAGATCGGCCTGCGGCCAGACGATCGACTCTTTGATATACCATGGGTAGTTGAGACCCGCCTTTGTGAGCTCAGGACCCACAGCTGCTCTAGAAAACCCATCTATCCGGTGGCAGGCATAACAAGCTTGGGAGACAAAAAGCTCTTTCCCACGCTCATATGGGGCCAGATAGGTATCGATTGTTGTCTCTAAGGAGATGCTTTCTAAGGTAGTATCGACTGGTCTCTCTGCTCGAGAAATTTTTTGCAAAGTGGGTTGAATGTTCTCTAAGGTAGCCTCTTTTTGGGCAATCGACCCTCCTACTCCTTCTTTTTGCAAAAACGAATCGACAAAAAGAGGGAGATTGTCTGTGTCGACCGCCTCATTCATCAGGCTCTCCGCCCCTTCAACTCCTCCTACAAGACGGGTGATCGAATCACGTATCGCCCACTCGATCTCTTCATGCGCTTCTAGATAGGCGAACTGCCCCTCAATTCTATCGATCTCAGCAGCAGGGAGACGGTAGTTGCCCAGTTTCTCATTCCACATCTCTTTTGTCTTTTCCAGTCCCACTTTTTGGATCGACTGGTAGAGGGTAAGAAGAGCGGTGAGTGCCTCTTTTTCTTGCGCGATTCCCTTCTCAATCTCTTTGGCTTGCTCTTGTTTTTGTATGCCAAAACGAGAGAGCTGCTCGATCGTCTCTTTCGCTTTTCCCGTACTTGTCTGGTGACACTGGGCACAATTCGAGACAATGAGCGTTTCGGCGAGAATGGGAGTTGTTTGGAAAACGAGGTCGTGTCCTGGTTTGTCGTTGTACATCGTCGAGAAGCGGGGATCATTTTCTGGGTCGATTTCGAGAAATTGAGGTTTTATAAGAGTATCAGCCGGTTCATATTCCTCATCGAAAACCGCTCCGTGGGCCCTTTTCGCCACAAGAGCTTGGGCGTTTCCACTGTGGCACGAGACACATCCATATTCATGCATCGGATGGTACTCAAATGGACGGGTCTCATCTCCAATGAGAGGGTGCATCTGGAGCGCTTTCTCCACATTGTAGGTCAGTCCCCCAAATTCGGCGGTAAGGAGGGCTGCAAGCTGCTCAGCTTGCGTCAACCGCTTATCAGCCTCCTCCCCTTTACCTCGAGATCTAAGCTGATCAATAACAGTTTCGTTGCGAAGTTCTCCGATCTTATCTTTTAGATGCCCCCATACATAGTCGGGGTTTTCTTCCAGAACAGGCTTCCCTTTCTTATCCAAAATAGGGTTTTGGTTGACGTCCAGAGCAATTCTAGTGGGGGAAAAATAGGGGATATCAAGAGCGACATGACACGAGATACATCTCTCGACTTGATCGGGCCCTCCCCCCTCTTTAGGAATCAAAATCTGTTTAATCCCCTTCTCAAACGGGGGAGGTTTGATTCCCGTATAGCCCGATCGGAACCGTTCTAAGTCGATATAGGTCTGTTGGTAGGTTTTGTATTGAGGGAAAAGCTCTCGATAGACAAAGACCCCTACACCGAAAAGGACGATGAAGGAGAAGAGGAGGAGGAAAAACTGGTAACTATCTCGATATTTCGCCACGTATGCTTAATGCCTCGCAAAGTTTTTCGTCCAGGGCCAGATCCACCCCCAATTTGGCCCCCGAAAAAAGACTCCTACGACAACCAAGAGTCCTTGGACGGTCATAAAGACTGTGTAGAGAAAAATCCCAAAATAGCGGGTCCGATGGAACCAAACTCCCTCCCCATAAGGATTACGATCCAAATAGGGGATCAAGGCAAGGCCGATGATCATCAAAGTGGGGATTCCCACCCCTCCCCAAAAGGCGTTGTAAGAGACCATCTCTTGTAAGCCCAGAAAGTACCAAGGCGCTTTGGCGGGATTTGTCGGTTTGGAGGGGTCGGCAATCTCTTCTAAGGGGGCATCGATGAAAAGGGAGAGGAGAAGTGCTAAAGCCGCTGTCCCTAAGAAAACCATCAGCTCGGCTCGCAAAAGATTCGGCCAGGCGAAAACATAGTTCTCGGGCCCTCGATCGACAGCAGGACAACTCCCTTTTACAAGCTCCATAAGTCCATACGTTCTTCTCACACCTGGAGCGAACGACTCTTTGGTATCTGATCTTTGGATCACACGGTAAGGATCGGGACGAAAGCGATCGGGAGGGCGGGCGAGGCCCCCATCTTTCCGTATCCTCCAGAAGTGGACGCCAAGAAGGGTCCCGGTAAGGAGCGGTAAGACCATTACATGCAACACATAAAAGCGGATCAAGGCATCTTGTCCAACTGTTGTCGACCCAAGAAGCATCAACTTGTTGATGTTGTACTGCATCCCAGGGACACTTGGGACGTACCCCGCGATCTCAGCTCCTACTGTAATCGCCCAGAAGGCGAGCTGATCCCAAGGGAGAAGGTAGCCAGTAAAAGAGAGGAAAAGGATCGTGACCATAAGGAGAATCCCGATCACCCAGTTAAACTTCCTCTCCCCTTTGTAAGAGCCCGTATAAAACACTCGGCTCATGTGGAGAAAGACAAAGAGAACCATCAGCTGGGCGCTCCATCTGTGGATATTGCGCCACATCATCGCAAAAGGGGTGGTATCGAGCCAATCGATTAGAATGCTGTAAGCCCTGTCGGTTGCTGGGACGTAGAAAAACATCAACACAACCCCTGTCAGCACGAGAAGAAGAAAAAGAGAGGCGGTAATTGTCCCCAAACCCAGAGTGTGGAAAGGATCGATCACAGTTTTATGACACTTTACAGGGTGGATGTGGAGGAAAAAGTTCTTAAAAATCACTTCAGAGCGATCGACATCGTTGCTCGGGTAGTTGTGTTTGAAAATCGAACGGATGAAGCGAGCGGGAAGATTTTCCATCGCCTCCAAAAAACTCTCTTTTTTCTTACCCTTAAACTCTGCCATTTCTTCTCTTTATGCTGTAGGAGAGTACCAAGCCTCTCCCGGAATTTGGATTACCCGGCTCTTATCAACAAGAAGCTCCCCTGTCACCCCCATGTGGATCGGGTAATAGACAAGAGGGAGAGGAGCCGGACCTCCCGTATTTCTCCCGTCTAGATCGTAGGTCGAGCCGTGACAAGGACACTTAAAGCCTGTCTCAACTGAGTTGACCGTACAGCCGAGATGAGTGCAGATCGCTGTCATACACCGCACTTTCCCTCGTGCTACCTCTAGAAAGACCTTTTGATCTGGGATAAAGACCTTCCCTTCCGAAGCTAGAACGTCTTTTGGTCTGCCGATCGAAAAAACACTCGGTGGAATTTTAAGAGCATTTGGGTAGAGAAATCCCAGCATCGCAGCCCCCAAAACGCCTCCCACACCCGCTACAGCTCCCCATCCAGCAAGAGCAAGAAATTTCCGACGGGAGATCTTCTTCTCATCTTTTTGTAGGCTATTTCGGTATTTCGGCATCGTCCTCCTCACGAAAGAGTTGGTATTTTGGATCTTCCATATCGTCAAACTGCCCTTTTCTATAGTGGTAGAGAAAAAAGGCGAGTCCAATGGCTCCAGCAAACAACGATACGACAAGAAAGCAAAAAATTTCCATCATTCAACCCATCTAAACGAGTAGTTCATCACATCCATCGTCACCGCCTGGGTAGGACACTTCTCGGCACAAAGGCCGCAACGGATACAAAGATCCTCATCTTTGAGCATCGCTGTTCCGAGCGCGTCGAGCTCTTCGGGATCGGTTGCCCTCGAATCGATCCCGTAGTGGTTGTCTACAGCTCTTCGTAAGTTTCCCTCCCCTAAATCGAGGTTGAGCATCGAAAGAGGCACTTGCTTGAGGCAATTTGTTGGACAGACATCAACACACCCATTGCACTTGATGCACAAGGAGCCATCAAAGACAGGGGAGATGTGGCATTGTAAACACCTATTTGCCTGTTCCCGGACCTCTTCAGGGGTATAGTTGTTTTCAACAAGATTGAGATTATTTTTTCGCACATTAGCCGGTTGCGAGGAGGGGAGTGCCCAAGGGGTACGTAGATAGGTTTTGTCGCGGCCAGGAGGAATTGTCATGAACATCCCGACAAATTCCTGGTAGGGCTTGGTCCCTCTTAGGTCTTGATCGACTGCTAGAGCAGCTTCCTGCCCATGGCGGATCGCCGTGATGAAGAGGGCAGCTCCAAAGGCGCCATCTCCCCCAGCATAGACCCCTTCTACAGACGTACGTCCTGTACCCCTTTCCGTCTTGATGAGCCCTCTTTCCATTACGAGCTTCTCTTTTTTCGACCAACCGTCAAATAGACTCGTATCCATCTCCTGCCCAATGGCGAGAATGATCGTATCACAAGGGAGGACGAATTCGGTGTCAGGGATGAACTCAGGGGAGAATTTCCCATCGGGATCGAAAAGAGAGGAGATCCTCTGCATCCTAATTCCGACGATCTTCCCTTGAGCGTTTCGTTCGATGCTTAAAGGGGCAACTCTATAATGGATCTCAAGTCCTTCTGCTTCTCCATCTTCCACTTCAAACTCATCAGCCGTCTGCTCATCTCGCGATTCGAGACAGACCATCGCCACCTTTTCCGCTCCATTTCGAACTGAAGAGCGGCTCACATCGAAGCCGACATTTCCCCCTCCCACAACAACGACTCTCTTGCCGATCTTCCACTGGTCTTCAGCACACAGAACACGCAAATACTCAACTCCTCGGATCACGTCGGGAGCTTTGAACCCATCGAGAGGAATCCCCCTTGACTTCCAAAGGCCATTTCCGATGAAAATGGCATCGTAGCTCTCTTGGAGCTCGTTCATGGTGATGTCTCGGCCCACTTTCGTGTTGTAAAACACCTTTGCTCCTAGGTGTTCGATTGCTGAACACTCATTGAGAGCCACCTCGTTTTTGAGCCGATAGTTGGGAACTCCATAAACGAGCATTCCACCTGGAAGGGGCATCTGTTCATAGACATCGACTTGGTAGCCCAAACGTAAGAGATCGTGAGCGCACGTAAGAGAGGCAACACCTGCCCCCACACACGCAACCCTCTTCCCATTCGGATTGGGAGAGGTTGAGCCCCTCGAATAACTAAACTCTAGAGATTTGATATGAGCTTGCTTGTCAAGGCCAAACCACTCATCGAGATACCGCTTCTGGGCCCGGATCGTGAGGGTTTTGTCGACCCGGTCTCGTCTGCAACT
Source organism: Chlamydiota bacterium (assembly GCA_011064985.1). Taxonomy (GTDB): domain Bacteria; phylum Chlamydiota; class Chlamydiia; order Chlamydiales; family JAAKFR01; genus JAAKFR01. The sequence continues at coordinate 3,110 of JAAKFR010000077.1, read as the reverse complement.
GATCTCACACGGCGCACCGCAGATAATTCCACAAATCGAAGCAAACGGATTTGACCCCCGGGCGATCTTATACCCTTCGAGAAGGTTCCCCGCGTGAATCGCGAGCATATACCCCCGCCCATCGGTATTGACCGGACACCCATCACGGCAGTCGATCTGCCGGATGAAGTAGTCGAGGTCGGGAATGACCACATCGTACACCTCGCGCAAAGCTCGTTTGACTCTCTCTTCTTCACTCATGAAAGTTGACAATATCACAGGAGGCTTGTATGTCCAAAATAAAACTAACAAAAGGAAAAAGAAATGCTCACAGGAATGTTAACCCTCTGGTTTGTCCTAACAGGTCTCTCTCTTATCTACATCACCTATGATCTCATCTTTGTAACCCCAGAAGCAGGAGTGATGAAAGTGGGTTGGTGGCTCGTCACCCTCTATGCTGGACCTGTTGGACTCTTTTTCTATCTCATCTCCTGTAAAGAACATGTACCTGGGATGCATGAAAAATTCATCGAACCCCTGTGGAAGCAATCTCTCGGCTCCATGGTCCACTGCCTCGCTGGTGATGTTACGGGGATTATTCTGGCAGCGATCGTGATTGCCTTTTTCAAAATCAATATGGCCTGGGAGATCACGATTGAATATCTAGCCGGTTTTCTCTTCGGCCTTTTCATCTTCCAATCTCTATTCATGAAAGGGATGATGGGAGGCACCTACCTAAAAGCCCTCAAAACCTCTTTCTATCCGGAATTCACCTCAATGAACATGATCATGGCTGGAATGATCCCTACCATGGTGATCTGGAACCTGCTCGAACCCTCAGCTCAAGACCCTCGCTCCCCCCACTTCTGGGGAAAGATGAGCTTAGCTGCCATTATCGCCGGTCTGACAGCCTTCAATATGAACCGTTGGCTCGTGAAAAATGGACTCAAACACGGAATGATGACAGTACGCAAAGGGGAAGAAGCCCCCATGCACGAACACCACGAACATCACGCGCGTAGGGAACATACCCCACCCACCGTCACCAAAAAGCAGATGTGGGGAGCTCTTCTTCTCTCCCTTCTCGGTCTAGCTGTTGGGATCCTTATATCCCTTATCGCCTGGGGCCTCCTCACCTAACCCCTCCTGTCGAAAAAAAGGCAAAATCTCGACATATCCCCCTCTTTATGTCGATCCATTCGACATATAAGGCCCCATATGTCGAAATTTCTCGACTTTTTCGACATATCGCCGTACTATACCAGTAAAGATTATCACTACCTTTCTCATGTTTGAAGCCAAGACCCCTTATAATGCGCTCCCTCCTCTTCCTCCTCCTAAAGAGAAATTCCACACACCCGAGATATGGAAAAAAACGATTGAGGCCCACAGAGAACTTGCCGAACTGAAGGGGATGAGTCCCCAACTCCCCAATCAAGCGATTTTGATTCAATCGATCGGTCTCCAAGAGGCCCGCGTCTCCTCTGAAATCGAGAATATCGTTACCACAAATGATGAACTCTACCGTTCTTATGCCGATAGGGGAATGACATCTGATCCCCACACCAAAGAGGTGTTAGGATACAACGAGGCCCTGTGGTATGGATATCGGGCAATCAAAGAGGAGAATCGGATTCTCAACCTAACTCTATTTGAAGAACTTGTTCAACTGATGACACAACATTCTTCCGGTGTGAGAAAGCTCCCAGGAACCGTATTGAAAAACCCTCTTGAAAACAAGGTTGTTTACACACCGCCTGAGGGTGAATCGGTGATCAGAGACATGATGGATCATCTATCTAAATTTATTTATATCGAGCAAGATATCGATCCTCTGATCATTCTTGCCCTTCTCCACTACCAATTCGAGGCGATTCACCCATTTCATGATGGAAACGGGAGGACTGGACGTATTGTCAATATTCTCTACCTAGTAGAAAAAGAACTTTTGAATCTTCCCATCCTCTATCTTTCCAAGTACGTAATTGAAAACAAAGCTGCTTACTATGAAGGATTACGGAATGTTACCCAAAAAGGAGAGTGGGAAACATGGATTTTGTTCATCCTCAATGCTGTACAGGCAACTGCCAAGCTCTCTAGGGAAAAGATCCGCATGATTTTGAACGTGCGAGATCGGATGGCCCAACAAATTCAAGATGAGCTCCCTCGGATCTATTCTAAAGACTTAGTCGAACTTCTTTTCGAACATCCATATTGCAAAATTCGGTTTTTGGAGCACCTTGTCCACCGGCAAACGGCATCTCAATACCTCCAAAAGCTGGAAAAAATCGGAATCTTACGCCAAGTGAAGAGAGGGAGAGAAAAGTACTTCGTCAATGATGCCTTCCTCGAGGTCCTGAAAAACCACTAAATGTCGAAAGGGTGTAACCCAAATCAGTTAAAAACCCAAGACTCTGGTCTTCAGAGGGTGCAATTAAAAGTGGAGCTTTTGCCTTCATTTGTGGCAGGCTTTTGCCTTCATTGCTAGACATTTTTCGTTAAAAATATTTGGGTGTAACCCAAATCAGTTAAAAACCCAAGACTCTGGTCTTCAGACATAAGCATACCAGGCTCTCGCATGCCCCCTACCGGGAAATAACGAGAACGGAAGGCACAAAAGACACAAAGACTCAACACAAAGACACGAAGACACGAAGAATCCGGCCTGACCCAAAGGGTCTTTTTCCTTAAGGAGAGAGCAAAAATGGAAAATAGAAATGTTGAATTTCTCATGTTATTGTTCGATTCTATTTTCCATTTTTGTTCTCTCCTTAAGGAAAACTCCTCTTACGAGGAGGAGGCCGGATTTAAGAAATCCTTTGTGTCTTTGTGCCTTTGTGTTGAAGCTTTGTGTCTTGTTAGTAAAAAGTTTGCGTATTCATTGTTCTCTGAGGGATGAGTAAGAACACCACCTACTTTGTGCCTGAGGATAGGAACTTGGACCTTTAACCGATTTGGGTTACACCCATGTCGAAAAAAAGGCAAAATCTCGACATATCCCCCTCTTTATGTCGATCCATTCGACATATAAGGCCCCATATGTCGAAATTTCTCGACTTTTTCGACATATCCTCGAACATTGCACTTCATCTATGCCAATAGAAATCGAATCACTGAAACATTCCAGAGCC
>JAAKFR010000076.1 GCA_011064985.1 Chlamydiota bacterium | reverse complement strand
GCCAAGTAAACGATTTTATCATTAGCCCAATGCCTTAATAGGGCACGTTGGGTTGAAACGGGGGGCGAGCAGGGTGACCTGTCTCGTCTACCCTCTACGTACGGTTCGATGAGGGGGGCGGGCTTAAACACCCGCCTCTACTCTAATGTCTTTGTGTTGAGTCTTTGTGTTCTTTGTGGCCTTCCGTTCTCGTTATTTCCCGGTAGGGGGCATGCAAGAGCCTGGTATGCTTGTGTCTGAAGACCAGAGTCTTGGGTTTTTAACTGATTTGGGTTACACCCATTTCATTTGGAAACATTCGAAATAGAAGAAGAGATGAGAGGGGATAGGCTTTGTGCCGCCCCTCTAGGGTTTGAGGGTGGCTTTGCGGCTGAGTTTGAGTTGGCCCCGCTCATTGATGTCGAGAACCTTCACAGTCAGCTTCTGCCCCTCCTTGATGTATGAGAAGATGTCCTCCACACGAGTATCGGAAAGCTCAGAGATGTGGCAGAGTCCCTCTTTACCAGGAAGAATCTCAACAAAAGCACCGAAGTTGACAACAGAGGTAATTTTCCCTTCATAGACTTTGCCTACCTCAACTTCTGCGATGAGCCCTTCGATGATACGTCTCGCAATAGCCATCGACTCAGAGTTGTTAGAGGCAATGCTCACAACTCCGTCGTCATTGATGTCGATCTGGGCACCACTCTCTTCAACAATGGCACGGATCTGTTTTCCACCAGGACCGATGATGACAGCAATCTTGCTTGGTTTCACTTGAATCGTCTCAATACGAGGTGCGTAGACAGACATTTCAGCGCGTGGTTTGGGTAGGATTTCTAGCATTTTGGAAAGGATGTGGACTCTCCCCTCTTTTGCTTGGAGGAGCGCCTCTTTCATGATTTCGAGGGTGATCCCTTCGACCTTGATATCCATTTGGAAGGCTGTGATTCCGTTCTCATCTCCTGTAATCTTAAAATCCATATCTCCAAGAGCATCTTCGATCCCTAAAATGTCAGAAAGGATCGCAACCCGATCTTTTTCTAAGATGAGCCCCATCGCGATTCCCGCAACAGGCCTTTTGATCGGAACCCCTGCATCCATCATAGCCAAACACCCTCCACAGACAGAAGCCATGGAAGAAGAGCCGTTGGATTCAGTAATATTCGACTCAAGACGGATGGTGTAGGGAAACTCTTCTTTAGTGGGGAGAGTCGCTTGGAGAGCTCGTTCTGCAAGCTTTCCATGTCCCACTTCACGTCTACCTGGAGGGCCCGCTCTTCCTACTTCTCCAACAGAGAAAGGAGGGAAGAAGTATTGGAGATAGAAGCGACGAAGCCCATCTTTGTCGAGGTCTTCGTACCGTTGCCCCATGCTCTCTCCTCCGAGAGTACAAACCGCCATGGTTTGTGTCTCTCCACGGGTAAACAGGCAGCTTCCGTGGGTCCTTGGGAGCAGAGCGGGCTCTATGTCTAGGAATCGAACATCTTTTGCGGAGCGGCCATCAGCACGCACTCCTTCCGTGAGGACCATTTCACGCATATATTTGGCGGAAATCTTCTTAAAGGCCATCTTGACCTTGATCTCAGAGAAGCGGGACTCTTCCCTATCAGATGGGGTAAAGTGGCCTCGTATTCTTTCACCTATAGCATTGAGGGCTTCTTCTCGCTCTTGTTTCTGTGGGTTGCGGATCGCTTTTGAAAGATCTTTTCCAACCATGGAGTCGATCTCTTCGAGAAGCTCTTCTGGAAGAGGGTTGAGAGCGTTTCGGTTCTTCTCTTTCCCCACCTCTTTTTGCCACTCTGCTAGGGCATGGCAGATCTTTTGGATCGCAGTATGTCCGAATGCAATGGCCTCTAAGACTTCATTTTCAGTGAGAAAGTCGCAATACCCTTCGATCATCAAAATAGCATTTTCAGTTCCTGCTAGCATGAGATCAAGAGTGGAGGCCTCCATCTCTTTGACAGTTGGATTGATCACAAACTGCTCCCCAATCCTGCCGACACGTATCCCTGCAATTGGTTTTATTAGAGGGATGTCTGAGATCACAAGGGCGGCTGAGGCGGCAGTAATTGCCATCGCATCGGGGGAATTGACCCCATCGTAGGACCAGACATAACAGAGGAGCTGGACTTCGCCGAAAAAGCCCTCTTCGAACATGGGACGAATCGGGCGGTCAATCAGGCGACAGGTGAGGATTTCTCTTTCTGTTGGTCGTCCTTCACGTTTGATAAACCCACCTAACGTTTTCCCTACTGAAGAAAACTTCTCTTGGTAGTCGACTCGCAAGGGGAGAAAGTCGATCTCATCTGCAGGTTCTAACACTCCACAGGCGCTAGCAAAGAGGAAGGTCTCTCCCATTTTGAGGAGAACCGACCCGTTGGCCTGTTTCGCGATTTTTCCTGTTTCAAAGATGAGCTCTTTATCTTCAGCAATTTGGACTTTTTTGATCTTCCGTTCCATTCGTATTCCTGTAGTCACTTCCTTAAGAGTTGTCCCAGATCTATCGTTGGCTCAAAAAAGAGCGGAGACTTTTGTAAATCTAGGGGAAAAAAGGTAGGTGAGGTTGTCTATGATTTATTTGGACAGCCCCTTGTAGGCTGTCCACTATATACTTTACTTTCTCAGATTTAGTTTTTTGATAAGGTTTTTGTAACGTTTTGTGTCGGTGGAATTGAGATACTCCAGCAACTTGCGGCGTTGTCCTACCAGCTTGAGGAGGGAGAGGCGGGAGTTGTGATCTTTAGGAGATCGTTTCAAATGATCAGTTAACTCAGCGATTCGTTCAGTTAAAATCGCAATTTGAACGTCAGCGGACCCGGTATCTTTCTCGTGGAGCTGGAATTTTTTCGTAATCTCTTCTTTCGTACCTTTATCTATGGACATGTATTTTTCTCCCTAACATTGAAAACTATATTGACCACCTATTGTACCACACAGGAGATATTCATACAACAAGGTATTGTTCATCTCATGTTGAGGAAGTCTTTTGGCTGCTTTTGCTCCCATTTTGACGATCTCATCCTCGCCGTATGCGTTATTAGAGTTTTGTGTCCAGGAGGATTTCGATGTAGCTCCGGTGGTAGGGTGAGGGGCTTTTTCGCATCACGACTTGGTAGGGGATAGAGATTTTTCCAGCAGCTTTCGCCTCTTGAAGTTCGCAAGTGATTTTTTTGCGAAGCTCGTCTGTAACGGGCTCTAAACGGTATTTTGATAAAATAATTTGTATTAACTCCTGCTCTTGATCGGAGTCGATCTCTTTTCCGTAGTATGGCTTTTCTTGTGCTTCATCCATTTGCTTGCTATATAGTAGGTTCATCCAAATTCAGGAGTCAATCTATGCTAAAAGAGACAGGATATCAAGAGAAGTTTGAAATGGTGCGTCCATGGCTTGTGGAGATCATTCACGATGTGAAGAAAGATCTCAAGAATGAGCACCTAAAAGCCGACAGAGAGTTTTGTAAGAGATATTTTTTAGGAAAAAGTTTGCAGCAGGTCACCCTTCAAGAGTTGGCAGATGCCTATTATACGGATGTCAAAGAGGGGAATGTTGGGTTAGGGGAATTCATCTCCTCTAGGTGGTTATTGAAACATACCGATGTCTATTACTATTTTGAGGAGACCCTAAACAAGATCACTCCCGATTTCGATGAGATGGATCTTTTACCCGATGATGTTTCTCAAACTCTCGTCGATGGAGCTTTGAAGAAATTTGGGCCCCGTCTCACATACCTTTTTTCTGTACTCAACTCGGTTGTATTTTCCGATGCAATTTATGAAGAGCTTCGCATGAAAGCTGAAAAAGAGACGGAAAAGGTGCGCCAAGAAGAGGCAAAAAAGCAAACAAATGAAACCCTTGAATCGCTCCAAAGTCGATATGCTCGCGAGCTTACTGCTATGAAAGACCGGTATGAGAAAAAATTTGCAGGTATGGAGAAGAAGTACAACAAAAATACCGAGACCTTAAAAAAGCAAGTGCGTACTCTCCACAAAAAGCTCGATGGATCGGATGAATCTTCCTGATGACACCTGGTTTATGCGGCAGGCCCTTAAAGAGGCTGAAAAGGCCTTCCGAGAGGAAGAGGTGCCGGTCGGGGCCGTACTCGTAAAGATGGGGCGCGTGATCGCTCGTGGGCACAATCAGGTTGAACTTCTCAAAGATGCGACTGCTCATGCTGAGATGCTCTGTATCGGATCGGGTGCCCAAGCGCTCGAGAATTGGCGTCTTCTTGGATCGACTCTTTATTGTACGATCGAACCGTGTCCCATGTGCGCCGGGGCGCTTCTCCTTTCGCGGGTGAAGCGGCTTGTGTGGGGAGCTCCCGATATCCGCCATGGTGCCAACGGGAGCTGGGTCGACCTCTTTGCAAACCCCCATCCCACCCATACCCTCTCGATCACTTCTGGAGTTTTAGCCGACGAATGTGGGGCCATTATCCAAGAATTTTTCCGAAAAAGAAGAAAAGAATGAACAAAGAGATCGAAGCCCTTTTTGAAGAGCTTATTGAGGGGCAAAAAGAGAAAGTGCTCACCTGCGGGCGGACCTTTGTCCCTACCCTCACCTCAGAAGATGCCCTCCAGCCCAATGACTACCCCGAGCTCGAAAACAATCCCCACTTCCGCTACGAGGAGGGGGTCTTAGAGGGGCTCCAAACCGCCCAAACCGCCCTCCGCACACATCTTCACAGGAATAAAAACAAGAAAGCTATTTAGATTTTATTTCCACTACAGAGGACTTGAGAGAGCACTGAGAAAAGAATTTTCCTACTCTGTGCTCCCTGTGTTCTCTGTGGTAAAATTGATTTTGTGGAGCTTAAGATATGTGTCCAGGTAGCAACTTGGGTTATTTTTTGGAGATGCGGTCGAGGCGACTCCGTTCGTGGGATGTGAGGGAGCTCTCGCCGTGGCGGGAGATCTTGTCGAGCATTCTATCCATAAACTCCTCATCGCTCTCTTGGAAGGGGGTGATGTTGATGATCTTTCCCTCTCTACTTTGCGGCCCCTGTCCCTTCTTTTGGGGAAGAGGGTAGGGGTTTGGGAGCTTCCAGACAAGTTTCCCGATAGAAAAGCCCCACAGAAGGCCGAAGAGATCGGCTAGAAGAGGGAAGTACTCCCCGTGGAGGAGGTGGATGAGGAGGGTAAGGCCCACGAGGATTGCCACGAGCCACCGCACTTCAATCCGAATGAGAATAAAGAAAAAAAGCTCCAGGTTGGGAAAAAGCATTGTCCAAAGCAGGAGGGTGGCAAAAACGGGCGGGCCGCTCCCGTAGACTACCTGTTGGCTCGAAAAGAGCCACTGCGCTAGCCAGGAGAGAAGACCGGTAAAGATCCCTCCCCCTAAGTAGAAAAGGAGGAAAGAGGAGGTTCCATACCGCAATATGATCTCCTTGCCCGTAATCCAGAGAAGAGACATCCAGAACAGGAGGGAGAAGAAAAGTGAGAGAGTAATCTCAGTTGAGTTTGATTGGATGAAAAAGTAGGTGAGTGGCTGCCAGAGCCATGTCTGAAGGAGTCCCCAAAGCGAGAGGGAAAACCACTGCAAGGGGCCTGGAATGTTGAACGAATGGTTGAGGAAGAATGTTACAATGGGAGCAAGGAGGGAAGTGGTAACGGTAATGGCTAGAAGCCATTTGAGCACTTTTGGTGTAGGTTCACTCTTTTTAAATAAGAATGGAGCTTGCATATTTCTCTTTTCTCTTCGTACATTCGGGGAAGAGAGGTAGTTTTTTGCGTATCTACAAACCTTCACTCGCCCTTTTGACCGATCTTTATGAGATTACCATGGCCTATGGTTACTGGAAAAGGCAAATGGCTTCTGACGAGGCCGTTTTTCATCTTTTCTTTCGGAAAAAGCCGTTTGAGGGGGGGTATGCTATAGCGGCGGGGCTCGAGCCGGTCATCGAATATTTGGAGAGTTGGCGATTTGACAGCTCGGATCTCGACTTTTTAGCTCAGATGAAGGCCCCTACCGGGGTTCCGATGTTCGAGGAGGGTTTTTTACGCTACCTAGAGGATCTCTCCTTCTCTTGTGATGTGATGGGGATGCGGGAGGGAGAGGTGGTTTTCCCCTATGAGCCTCTCTTGCGTATCCAAGGACCTCTTCTCCAAGCTCAACTTCTCGAGACCCCTCTTTTGACGCTTACGAATTTTCCTACCTTGATTGCAACGAAGGCTGCTCGCATCTCTTTAGCTGCAGAAGGAGATTCGATACTCGAATTTGGGCTTAGGCGAGCGCAGGGGATCGATGGGGGCTTAAGCGCCGCCCGCGCGGCTTTTATCGGCGGGTGCGCTGCCACCTCAAATACTCTGGCTGGCAAGGTGTATGGGATCCCTGTCAGGGGGACCCACGCCCATAGTTGGATCATGGCGTTTGATCATGAGAAGGAGGCCTTCCAAGCCTACGCCGAGGCGTTGCCTGATAACTGCGTTTTTCTGGTCGATACCTATGACACTTTAGATGGGGTCGCCCATGCAATTGAGGTAGGGAAGTGGCTGAAAGCTCGAGGAAAGCCCTTTTTGGGGATCCGCCTCGACTCTGGAGATATCGACTATTTGAGTAAGGAGAGCCGGAAACTTTTAGATGCCGCAGGATTTCCTGAAGCCCAGATCTATGCGAGCAATGAGCTATGCGAAACCTTGATCCGTGATCTCAAAGCGCAAGGGGCAAAAGTGGCTGTTTGGGGGGTGGGGACCCATCTTGTGACGGGACAAAGCCAGCCTGCCCTCGGTGGGGTCTACAAGCTCTCTGCAATTCGGAAGCAAGGAGAGACGAAGTGGAAGTATCGTCTCAAGCTTTCTGAGAGGATGAAAAAGATCTCCGATCCGGGAATCATCCAAGTACGTAGGTTCTCGCTGCCAGAAAATGGGGGGTACCGAGCCGACGCCCTCTATGATGAGGGGACCGATTTGTCTCATGGGTGTTCAATCGTTGATCCGATCGATCCGACGAGAAGGAGGAAGATCGGAGAGGAGATGGTGGGTAGAGATTTACTGGTCCCGATCTTTGAGAAGGGGAAACGGGTCTATGATCTGCCAACGCTACCAGATATACAAGCCTATGCAGCCTCCCAGCTTGCCCAATTTGATAACTCGATAAAAAGGCTCCATTTTCCCCATAGCTACCCTGTTGGGATGGAGGAGGCGTACTACCAGATGAAATTGGAGATGATCGATGCCAAAAGAAAGGAACTTGAAAAAAGCCCTTCTTATCGTAGATGTGCAGAATGACTTTCTTCCAGGTGGGGCCTTGGCTGTACCCGATGGGGATCAGGTTATCCCGATCATCAATGATCTACAAAAAGAGTTTCCCCTTGTTGTAGCAACGGAGGATTGCCATCCTGAAAACCATAGCAGTTTCGCTCACTTTCATGGAAAAAAACCGGGAGAGAAGATCGAGGTAGAGGGAGAGCTCCAAGAGCTTTGGCCTGTCCACTGCGTCCAGGGGAGTTGGGGGGCAGAGCTTGCCCCCTCTTTGGAGAAAGGGAGGATTGATCAGGTATTCTATAAAGGAACTGATGCACGGGTCGATAGCTACAGCGCTTTTTTCGACAACCAAAGACTCCGTTCTACGGGTTTGACGGCGTATTTACGAGAGAAGGGGATAGAGAAGCTCTACATCGTAGGTCTAGCAACCGATTACTGTGTGAAATTTACAGCCCTTGATGCTCTTTCTGAAGGATTTTCCGTTTATGTGATTCCTGAGGGGTGTCGAGGGATCGACTTGGCGCCAGGAGATGTCGAAAAAGCCTATTTTGAAATGGAGAAGGCGGGGGTCTGTTTCTGCCCTCTTTCTTGTTAAAATCCTGATTCAGGTTGTGTCATCAGAGCTTTGAATGTGAGCGATTTGACCATATTCATCAAGGCGCCAGTTTCAGACATTATCTCAGAGGCGGTGTTGCTTTTTGTGTTGATCTCAGTCATCTGGATTTTCGCGCTCTGCTGGGTCACAAGAAGCCTGTCCGAGATGATGCTTCTTTGCGCTGAGATCTCTTGGTTGCGGGCTTCTGCATTCTTGACTTTGGTGAGATTTGGAATCGAGGTCCTGAATGTGTAGTTGGTCACCATCGCATTCCATTGCCCCATTTGCCATAGCCCCCAGGACCAATGACTATGTTTATCTTTGTGGTGGTCAATTTTCTCTTTAGGCACGGTTTGCATTTGGAGGTGTTGTTGCTCCTTATTCAATCTCTGTTGGGATGCGGCGTTCGCTTGAAGTTCCTTCGACTGGAGAAGGGCCGATTCGGTAGTGTTAGAAGCTGCCTCCACAAGCATCAAATAGGCAAGCATAATCGGGCTCACATTATTTCCAATAAAGGGAGATCCCCGATCATGAGTTGTTGTTTTTTGAGCTTGTAAGGAAGAGATCTCTGGGTTGAGGGATACTGGATCTGTCATAGAAACCTCCTTATACTTTAGCTATTTGGTTTGTAAGAGAGTTGAGCATCTGCATGATTCCACTCCCCTCAGAAATCGACTGCTCACTTGTGTTGATTGTCGAATTCATGTTGGTCTCATTGATCTGAGCATCTTGCCTGTCTACGATCAATTTATTTGAAAAGTTGTCACGAATCGCCGAAATCTCTTGGTTTTTCACCTGATATTTCGCAATCGTTTTTGTGCCAACTTTTATCACTTTTTTAGTCCAAAAGCCCGAGTGCCGTATATTTCCCCCGTCAGGGAGTGCCGCATTCACGGACTTATGGTATTTCCATTTCACCCGATCACTTGGAAGAGAGAAAAAGTTGAATTGCTCTTCCTCGTTGATCAAGAGGTTTTGGTTCTGCGCATTATTTTCGAGCTCTTTGGCTTGGATCTGCGCCGTATCGTGTGACGAGATCACCGATTCGTAGATCATCAGATAAGCAAGCTCAATAGGGGAGACATTATTGTACTCTTCTTGCTGCCTTTCTTGCGCTTGACTTACGCCATTTTGTTGCTGTGTCTCTCCTACTTTTTTCGGAGGGACTAAATTAGTTTCTAGTTTACTTACAGGGATATTCATGGTTTATCCTATTATTTTTTATTAAAATTATTAGGTACCGATAATTTTGTCAATAACCTTAAAAATTGTGTTCAACGTCTTCAGGTATCCAGAGTCTTCCGAAGCATATTCCTGAAGTGAGTTGACACCTGTCGATGCCTCAGTCATTTCTACCTGTCCTGTTTGCCGAGTGGTGATCAGATTGTTCTGGATATCCTCACGCTGAGCCGCATACTCTTCGTTCTCATCGTTGATCTGGTTAATTTTGGCAGTATTCGCTCCAGGAGGAAGTACCGCGAACTTAATTTGCCCGTTCTCCTTATTCAACTTCTCTTGGACCGAGGCATTCAGTCCAATCTCTTTCGATTGGATTAACACGGTATTCTGCTTGCTCTGCATAGTGGATAGTAAGATGAGGAACAGTATCGCATAGTAACTAAGGGGAGGGGCTGAAGTACTTCCTCCCTTGGAGCTCTTCCCTGCAGAGGAGCTCTTCCCTGCAGATTGACCTTTTTGGAGGTCTATTGGGAGGAGTTGGAGCTGTTGAGTACTTTCTGAAATATTAGCCATAATTAGTAGTCCTTATGCTAGTTAATTAAACAATAGATGTATTATAACAAATAAATTACTTAAAATCAACAACTTTTGTTAATTTTGCTTAATATAATTAACAGAAGGCCAATATTCTTGATTAATTCTTAATTTAAATAGGTTGGAAGGAACAAGAGTGGGGGCTAGGGATTAAGGTTTTGTTAATATTATAAGATTATCTAACACTAGATAGTTGTGTAACATTTAATTACGTAAACAATTGAAGTGTAGTGATTTTAAGAAAAAGACCCTCCAACAGAGGAGGGTCTTGTTTTTTTGGATAAAATAGGATTTATCGGAAGCGGCGGTTGCCACCGCGAGGAGCATCTTCTCGAGGGCGTGCTTCGTTGACTGTGAGGGGACGGCCGCTGAACTCTTTTTTATCGAGTTCATCGATAGCCTTTTGTCCCTCTTCATTAGATTCGATATCGATGAATCCAAAACCTTTGGATCTTCCTGTATCTCTATCTGTGATCAACTTTGCACTTGCAACTGTGAAATCACCAAAAATCTCTTTCAAATCATCTTCTGAGCAATCATAGGGCAAGTTGCCAACATAAATTCTCATCTTCTTTAACCTTCTTTTTGTATGCAGCAACTTTGACCAATCTACGGGAAACTTGCGAGCAAAATTCATTTATGTGAGAGTAACACCCTCACTACGAATACAAGTATACCTTTTACAAGAGGTTTTTGCAAGGGCCTATGTGGTTTGGGGTGGTTTGGCTTAAGTTTCTCTCGCCCAAGTTCCCATCCTCAGGCACAAAGTAGGTGGTGTTCTTACTCAATCCCTCAGAGAACAATGAATACGCAAACTTTTCAGAAGCAAGACACAAAGCTTCAACACAAAGGCACAAAGGCGTGAGAGACACAAAGGATTTCTTAAATCCGGCCTCCTCCTCGTAAGAGGATTCTTCGTGCCTTCGGTTCTCGTTATTTCCCGGTAGGGGGCATGCAAGAGCCTGGTATGCTTGTGTCTGAAGACCAGAGTCTTGGGTTAACTGATTTGGGTTACACCCCTTTCATGACGTGAAGGTGTCGAAAGCCCCCTCCTGCAGCCCCTAGTGCAACAAGACCCATTCCAACAAATAGAATCCCAGTTACCGGATTATGTTGCATCCAGGTAACCGTGTGCCCAAACGCGTTATTGGGGAGATGTGCCGCTCCAGGTGCAAAGTGGGCAGCCAAAAACATCGCTCCAAACAATCCAAAAGCCACTCCCATCGTAAACATCGCCACCGTCCAATTTTTCTGGTTCGAAAG
>JAAKFR010000075.1 GCA_011064985.1 Chlamydiota bacterium | reverse complement strand
ATTTTTTATCACCACAGAGAACACAGAGAGCACAGAGAGAGATTTCTTTTCCCCTGTGATCTCTGTGTTCTCTGTGGTGAAATTTATTTTCGAAGGGTAAAGATGCGCGAACCTGTAGCGCCTCTGGTTGACAAAATAGCCCTTCTTGCATTTGATAAGAGGATGATTTACGAAGCCCACCAATTTCTCCTCTATCTCCAATCGGTCAAAATGGCCTCGGAACATACCACCCGCAATTATGCAATCGACCTCAACACCCTAAAATCGTTCATCGAAGAGAAGGTTCTCTCTCTTCCCATAGAAGAACAGTCGGAAAAAATCTCTCTTCTCACACCAACACAGGCTAACTCCTATCCCATTGATAAGATCGACAGGAAGACTCTGCGCCACTTTCTCGCCCATCTCGCTGAGCAAAATTTGGGGAAAGCAACCCTTGTCCGCAGACTCTCCTCTCTTCGCAGTTTTTTCTCCTTTTGTATGAAGCAGAATTGGCTTGGATCAAATCCTGCAGATGAGCTCGAAAGACCCAAACTCCCCAAGCGAATCCCCCTATCTCTCCAGTATGCGCAAGTCCAAACTCTCTTTGATCAACCCAATCTTGCCACCTACTTAGGATTCCGTGACCGGACGATCTTAGAGCTTTTCTACAGCTCCGGGATCCGCGTGAGTGAACTTGTGGGGTTAAACCGCACCGATTTTGATCCGAGCTCTCTTCTGATCCGTCTGAGAGGAAAAGGGAAAAAAGAACGGGTGATCCCGATTACCAAAAATGCCTCCGAATGGATTGGTCGCTATTTAGACCATCCCGAGAGACATGCTGATATCGATGGCCACCTCGCGGAAGCAGACCCCCAAGCAATTTTTCTCAATCGGCTTGGAACTCGCCTCACAACCCGCTCGGTGGACAGGAAATTTGATCTATACCTCAAAGCCAGCGGCCTTGCTGGAAAAGCTACCCCACACACCATCCGCCACACCATCGCCACCCACTGGCTCGAAAATGGCATGGACCTCAAAACGATCCAACAACTCCTCGGCCACTCCTCTCTTGCCACTACCACTATCTACACACATGTCTCCCCCAAGCTAAAAAAAGAAGTTTATGACAAGACCCACCCCCGCGCTTGACTACTACCAAAAGAGTTGGTAGGTATATGCTAGAGAACCTCTTCTCTTGAGGAATTTGCTGGTCATATCGCTGAAGAACTTCGAAAAAAAGACATCCACACAATCTTAGTAGGAGGTGCTTGTGTCACAATTTATTCCCAAAACCGATAGCAATCGGGTGTAACTCAAAGGATAGGAACTGCGGGTTGTTTGGATCTCTTTAGTTTGGTATTCTATTTTCCATGAGTATCAATTTAAATAAAATTTCAAAGAGCTTTGGAACCAAAGTTCTCTTTCACGACGTCACAGCCTCCTTTAATCCTGGAGAAAGATATGGGTTGACAGGCCCCAATGGAGCTGGAAAATCGACTTTGCTCAAGATCATCATGGGTGAGATCGAACCAACGAGTGGATCAGTCTCCCTTCCTGAGAAGGTGGGAATGCTCCGACAAAACATCGAAGCCTTCCTAACATATACAGTCCTCGACACAGTCGTTATGGGAAACGCTCGTTTATGGAAAACGCGGGAAGAGCAAAACAGGCTCTATGAAGGAGAGATGACCGATGAGGTGGGGATCCGAATCGGCGAACTCGAAGAGATCATCGGAGAAGAAGACGGGTATAGCGCCGAGGCAAATGCTGAACAGCTCTTGATGGGTGCAGGGATTCCCCAAGAGTACCATGAAGAGTTGATGGAATCGGTCCCCTCTGACTTCCAATTCCGAGCCCTTCTTTGCCAAGCCCTCTTTGGAAATCCTCAAGCCCTCTTACTCGATGAACCTACCAACCACCTCGATCTAGAATCGATCGGATGGTTAGAAGAGTTCTTCCACAGCTACAAAGGGACTTTGATCGTTGTCAGCCACGACCGCCACTTTCTCAACTCCGTCACAACCCAAATTGCCGATATCGACTACGATACGATCATCACTTATCCTGGGAACTACGACCAAATGCTTGTCACCAAAACCTCAGTACATGAGAGAGGGCAAGCAGAAATCCGCTCAAAAGAGAAAAAAATCTCCCAACTCAAAGAGTTTGTCGCAAAATTTGGAGCAGGAACGAGAGCGAGTCAAGTCCAGTCACGTTTGCGGGAGATTGAGCGTCTTAAGCCCCAAGAACTCAAGCAGTCCAATATCCAACGCCCCTATATCCGGTTTCCTAGACCGGAAAAAGCCTCTGGAAAAATTGTCGCAAAACTCAAGAAAATTTCAAAAAGCTACGGCGATGTGGAGGTTTTGAAAGATCTCTCTTTTGAAATCCAGCGTGGTGACAAGGTGGGTGTGATTGGAAGCAATGGGCGTGGAAAAACAACCCTGATGAAGATTTTAGCTAGTGTCCTCCCATCAGATGCTGGTGTGATTGAAGGAGGGCATCAAGTCCAAAAGTGCTATTTCTCCCAAAACCACTCTGATATCCTCGCTAAAACGAATACTGATCAAACTGTTTTTGACTGGCTTAGAGACCGAAAAGAGGGACTCTACGACCAAGATATCCGAAGCGCCCTCGGGAAGATGCTCTTTGGAGGAGATGACGCACACAAAAACGTTGCGACCCTCTCAGGTGGAGAGACAGCCCGTTTGATCCTAGCCGGGATGATGCTTGAAGAGTACAACTGGCTCATCCTCGATGAACCCAACAATCACCTCGACTTAGAAGCCGTTTCCGCTCTCGGATGGGGGCTAGAAGATTACAAAGGGACCGTCATTGCAGTGAGTCATGACAGAGACCTCATCAACCACTTTGCAACCAAAATCCTCTCCTTCGAAGAAGACGGAGTCCACTTCTTCGACGGCCCCCTCGAAGACTACCTCAAAAAAATAGGAAAACATTAGACACACATCCCAAACAGGCAAGCAAATAAAACACGATAGACAAGATCGCTTGACGAGCGACAGGATATGGTTTTTTGTCTAAAATTTGGCATATAATGATATTTGCTAGAGAGCATCCCGGTAGGGATGCCTTTTTTTATGTGACATTTTCCTTCCTCTGTGTGCTCTTAAGGTGATAGAAAAAAAGAGGGGCATGCGGTAAGCCGGATTCTGTTCCCACCTGAAGAAGGTAGGGCGATCATTCATCTAGGGATCTTGTCACCAAGATCCTCAAGCGACTTTATGTAAGGAACCTCTAGCGGAGAACTTCTGATCCCTTTGTCTTGCTTCGGATAGGGTTTACACCACCTTAAGTCTCCCCAAGCGTGCCTAACTCTAAAAGCTAGGATTTTCAGCCTATCTACTCCAACCGGTAGCGGGATGTTTTCTGTTGCACTTTCCGTAGCCTTGCGACCCCCAGCCTTTCGCTGGTATCCTCTCCTGCGAAGTCCAGACTTTCCTCTCCTTCTGGAAAAAACTTCCCAAAAGCAGCGATCGCACACATGCCCCTCAAAAAGTTTAGGGTTTAGCCGATGCTTTTACGGCGACGACGGCGCGGAGCAGCCTCTTCACCCTCTGCTACATTTGCCTCCTGCCAGAAGAGAATCCGAGAACAGTGTTCACAGAAAACCAGACGGTCTCCTTTGCGGACCAAGTTCTCATTTTGGGGAGTCAAGACAATATGACAACCACTACATGTGCGGTTTTCAATTGGTACGACAACTCGGTCTTTCTTATTTCTCAAAAGACGATCATAGATAGAAAAGACTTCTGGGTCGGTTTTTTCCCTTACAGCCTCACGCTCGGAGAGAATCGTTCGTCCCTCTTCGTTGATCTTCTCAATACTCTCATGGATCTCTTTTTCGATGAGTGTGCTATTTTGATCAGTTGCTTCGAGATTTTCTTTAAGAATTGCCAACAGATCCTCTTCTGTCACGAGTTTATCTGTCAGATCACTGAGCTGCAGCTCGACCTGGTTCCGTTCTCGACCAGTCCGCATCATCTCTTGAGTCAGTGCATTGAACTCGTCCATCTTTTTGACAGCGGCCTGTTGAGACTCGAGTTTACCTACCTTATCTTGGATCTCTTTGATCTGAGTCTCTCCCATGCGGATCTGTTTCTTGACCTCTGTAACTCCAGTCTCTTTCTCGATTACCTGAGTTTGGATATCAGCAGTGAGAGAATGGATTTTGGACAACTCCTGCTGCCGCTCTTTTTTTACCCGCATGAGCCGGATCATCTTGATATCCAACTCTTGAATTTGGAGGATTTTTTGAAAAGATTGCTGCAAAGATTGCTGCAAAGATTCTTGCATATACTTCCTTTTACTACAAAGAGCCCTGATCATACCCCATTTTCACGTAAAGAGCAAGGGTTTCGTGAATATCCACACAACCTTCTTTAAAAGAATAACTCGCCCTCTATCCCCTATTGACTTTATGGAGGGCTCGCGAATACTCTGAACAGCCATGACAGACTCTTTACTAGACAAGTACCTCGAGAAAAATAGTGGAAAGCCAAGAAAAAAAGAGGTGATCGCCTACCTTGCGATTCTCGATCATCTCCAAGAACGCGCCCCTTATATCGCAAAACCGCTTCTGCAGGAGCTGGTTGACCAAAAAAGGCGTCTGAAGCTCATCGCTTCGGAAAACTACTCCTCCCTTACGGTTCAACTGGCGATGGGAAACCTCCTTACCGACAAGTACTGTGAAGGGTTCCCCTATCACCGTTTCTACGCAGGGTGTGAGAATGTCGATCAGGTGGAGAGCGAAGCGGTAGAAGGGGCGAAAGCCCTTTTTGGAGCCTCTCATGCTTACGTCCAACCCCACTCGGGAGCCGATGCGAACTTGGTCGCTTTTTGGGCAATTTTAACGAAAAAAATCCAAAATAAAGAGATCGAGCGTCTAGGGAAAAAGAGCCCCAATGCCCTCACGAATGAGGAATTTGAGAAGTTGCGCCAACTTTTGTGCAACCAGACCTTCTTGGGCCTCTCCCTTCACTCTGGAGGCCATCTCACCCACGGATTTCGGCAAAATGTCTCCGCCAAAATGATGCGCGCTGTCTCCTACAGCGTCGATCCCGACACTGGCCTTCTCGATTATGGAGAGATCGCCCGCATCGCCAGAGAAGAGAAGCCTCTGATTCTTCTCGCCGGCTACTCGGCCTACCCACGTCGGATCAACTTCGCTAAGATGCGAGAGATTGCCGATGAGGTAGGGGCCGTCTTGCTCTGTGATATGGCTCACTTTGCTGGACTTGTCGCAGGAAAAGTTTTCCAAGGGGAAGAAGATCCTGTCCCCTACGCCCATATCATCACCTCAACCACCCACAAAACCCTTCGAGGACCACGTGGGGGCCTAATTCTTTGCCAACCCGAATTTTCTGAGGTGATCGACAAAGGGTGTCCCCTCGTTTTAGGAGGCCCCCTCCCCCATGTGATAGGAGCAAAGGCGATTGCTTTTAGAGAAGCAAATACTCCTGATTTTCAAGACTACGCCGGACAAGTTGTAACAAACGCTAGAGCCTTAGCCACTTCCCTTAAACGAGAAGGAATTTCTGTCGTCACAAATGGGACCGATAATCATCTTGTCTTGCTTGATCTATCGCATCTAGGTATAACAGGAAAAATCGGAGAAAATGCCCTCGTTCAGGCAGAGATGATCGTCAACCGAAATATGATCCCCTTCGACTCTGAAGGGGCCTGGTTCACTTCCGGGATTCGGATCGGGACGGCAGCTCTCACAACAAGAGGGATGAAAGAAAAAGAGATGGAAATGATTGGGAAGTGGATCAGCCGTGTGCTCCATAATACCAGAGCAGGCCTCGATCCCAAAACAGGGGAGAAGAGCCGAGCACACGGTGAAACCGACCCCAAGATACTCGAGGAGGTAAGAGAGGGTGTTGCCTCTCTTTTGAAACAATACCCCCTCTACCCAGAATTAGAGATATAGATAGGAGTGATTTTGCATGGCAAAAATTGAGAAAGAGAAAGAACCCGAAAAAGAAGAGTATAAATCTCTAAACGACAAAATCGACATCTCTATCCTAAAATCCCGTCGCATTTTTCTTTCAGATACTATAGACAACAACTCTGCAAAAGAGATTATCCGGAAGATCTGGTATCTCGAACTCTCCCTACCAGGTAAACCGATCCACTTTGTGATCAACAGTCCAGGAGGATCAGTCGACTCAGGATTTGCTATCTGGGACCAAATCAAGATGATCACAAGTCCCGTGACTACCCTTGTGACCGGCCTTGCAGCTTCGATGGGTTCTGTTTTGAGCCTGTGTGCAAGCCCCGGCAAACGATACGCCACTCCTCACTCACGCATCATGATCCACCAACCCTCAATCGGAGGCCCCGTAACTGGACAGGCGACCGATCTCGATATCCAGGCGAAAGAGATGATCAAAACAAAAAACCTCCTTGTCGATCTATACATGGAAAAATCGGGACAAAGTCGAGAGGTAATCGAAGAGGCACTCGACAGGGATAAGTGGATGAGTGCCGAGGAAGCCAAAGAGTTTGGCTTGCTTGACAAGATCGTGACCTCTTACAAAGACATGAAGTGATGAGGTATCCCTATACCCTCTACTCAGGCGCAGGGAATACTTTTGCCCTTCTAGATGCCCGCACGAACCTTTTTCCCCACGAGGAAATCCCCTCCCTTTGCAAAAAATGCAAGATCGATGGGGTGCTTTTGCTCGAAAAGGGGGAGAAAACTCCCTATCAGATGAGTACATTCAACAAAGATGGAAGTAGGGCCGATATGTGTGGAAATGGCCTGCGCACGATGGTCGCGTTTTTAGAAGAGCTCGGAGAAAAAGAGGCCAAGTATGCAATTGAGACTCCTGCCGGCATCTACCATGGGTGGAAAAGAGGAGAGGAGATATGTATCCAACTCCCCTCTCCTAAAGTCTGCAAGTGGGACCTCACAATTTCCCTTGCCGAGACCCCCCTCACCATCCACCTCCTCCACACTGGAGTCCCTCATGCCGTTTGTTTTGTCGACAAGATCGAAGAGATCGATGTCGAAAAGAGGGGAAAAGAGCTCCGCTTCCACCCCAAATTTGGCCCAAGTGGGACAAATGTCACCTTTGTTTCCAAAAATCCCGCACGGATTCGGACCTACGAACGGGGAGTCGAAGGAGAGACGCAAGCATGCGGGACTGGAGCTGTTGCGGCAGCTCTTGCCTTGGCAAAATGCCATGATACTTTCTCTCCTATCTCCATCGAAGTTGCTTCGGGCGACATTCTAAAGGTTTCCTTTACTCCCGACTGGAGCAGGATCACCCTCCAAGGCCCTGTCGAGAAGATTGGAGGTGGGCAATACTCCACTGTCGCATTAAAAGGAGCGATCAGCTAATATTTCTTCTCCTATGAAAGATCTACCCCAACCCCAGACCCCTCTCATTCTCCGTCTCTATCGTCTCATGGATGCATTTGCCAAATCCGACGACGAGCGGGGCTTCTATCTTGACCGAGTAGAAGGGTTTCTCGTATTTGTCGATCTCAATAAAGATGAAGAGAACCTCAAAAAATTAGAAGATACGCTCTCCTCTTCACCCAACCGGTATGCCCTACTTCCTAAACTGACTTTCTACGAAACAAAAAAGCTGATGGAAGGATTTGTCAACGAGAAGGTCTACGACATCGATACGAAAGAGAAACTCC
Organism: Chlamydiota bacterium; assembly: GCA_011064985.1. Classification (GTDB taxonomy): domain Bacteria; phylum Chlamydiota; class Chlamydiia; order Chlamydiales; family JAAKFR01; genus JAAKFR01. The sequence goes on along the minus strand of JAAKFR010000075.1, from coordinate 3,250 downwards.
TCGACATCATCTCCTCCAAAGATGCCCGAGAGCAGTTCCTCGAGTTTCTCTATGACCAAGAGACTGAACTTGAAAAATGGCACCAGTTTTACCAAGAGCGCTCCCGGATCCGGATTATCGAGTGGCTAAGATCGCAAGAGATCCGTTTTGTCTTTGAGGAAGACCTTGAACTCCTCCCCTCAATCATCGAACAGCTCAAAGTCCACCTCTTCGATCCAAAGGTCCCCAAAGAGCTCAACCAGATCCGCCAACAGATCAAGAAAAAATCAGATTCCTACTACTCAAACGAAGCTTTAAACCCCCGCCCCAAACGGGGACGCCCACCCAAGCAAGTCGCCAAAATCGAAATCGAAACCCTCATCAGTAGTGACGTCTACACCCAGGTTCCTAGCTCGGTCCGAAAATTCCTCTACATTCCCACCATCCACTCCCCCAATTCAATCACATTCTCCGAGAAGTTCGAGAATGAAGAGGAGTTTTTGGCCCACCTCCGCGGCACAGGCCGCTCCGAGGCCGAAACCCAGCTCGAAGCCCTCTCTGAGAAGTTCGCCTCTCTCCGGAAACTCTCCACCCGCCTCGGCCTCGAGGGAGAGCTCAACCTCCCCTCCTTCGGTAATGACGACGAGAAGGATGAGGACTTAGCCCCTCCTCCCCCAAAAAAGCTCCGCCGCTCCAAAAAATAGTCCTCACAGGTTTTTGAAAAAATCCACCACAGAGGCAGGATACCTGCAAAGTGTAACTAAATCCTAGCCAGCTTGGCTAGTGCTTGAAGAGGGTTCGTCAGGTAGCTGATTGCTTGTAAAGGCAAACTCTTCTGATTTTTTCTTTTTTTTCTGTCAGAATCAGGTGGTACGAGAACTCGCATAGCATTCAGACTGAGATTTCTAAGTGTGCCAAGAATACCCCCTTTTTCGCTACTATTGCTATATTGGTGGTCTTCCGACCAACTTCTGTCTTTGACATGATGTGAACCATTTTCTATTTCCCAATGTCTTCTAGTTGTCTCCAGAAATGCCGTAAGATATCAGGTAGCACGAAGAGTGAAAAAGGGAGAAAATTCAGAGATGGGCTTGCTAGCATCAAGAAAACATACTTCAGGCTTGGTTTGAGTTTTTGGGAGTATTCTTTGGCATCGTTTCAAGGGAAGCCCCTGATCTTGCACAACTCGTGCGCGCTTGCTACCACGATACACCTTTGCCATGACTTTTTAAGGACCTATACGTTCAACTCTCTATCTTAGACATTTGAGTCATAACACCCTCTTTATAGTTTTTAGAATATTCTAACTTGTAAATCATTTCATTAATTTTATTAATGCGTTTTTTATTTTTTTCTTCTATTTCATTTTTAGAGCTTATATTTTCAGTAGAGTATTGTTCTTTGAACGTTTTATCATAGATCATGAAAATGATATCTGGTTGGTCATCTCTCGCATAATTCCAATCGTCTGGAGCATAATCTGTGTTGAATTCTACTTTTGCAACGGGGACAAAACCAAATTCGGAATAGATTTTGGGTAAAACCGTATTATAACAATCTAAGTGATTACCTCCTAAATCAACTGCCATAGGAATCATCTTACTTGTTAAACCTGGTATTCCACATTTGGCATGTTTGAATACTGAAGCAATATCTCCATTGTTCTTAACTACAAATCCAGCTAAGCCATTTTCTAATAAATACTTTTTTTCGTTCTCATCATATTCTTTAGCTGGATATGCATCTACAAATGCCCCATATATTTTTGACTCTATAGTGAGGTAGATTTTCCCCTTTATTTCTTCCTCAACGTTAAATGTTTTTGCACTCTGTATTGCATTATGGAAGTCCTCTCCTGAATCTTCTTTTATAAAATCTAGATTAAGGTGGGTGGCTTGTATTGGTTTATCACTCTCGATATTTTCTTGACTTAGGATGCTTTGTGCTGTTTCAGTTGTTTTGTCTGTTGGGTTGATTGTGATCTTTCGCTCCTGCAGCTCTCCCACTTCATCCTCTTCATTCACAACTGTCTCGCTCGTAAGCTTATTTGGAAGTGGCGTTATATTACTGTCTGACATTTTTAAATATTCCTATATTGTTAAAATGTAAGCGTTTATGAGGTTTGTCTATTAAAAAAGCCTTAGCTAACCTAGGTAGTCTCTATCTAGATATATATCAAATACTCTAATAAGTGTAAAATATATATTTTACTTCTTGTTTTTTTATATGGTTTAAATGATAATAAGAAAGTTCTGGCTGAATTCTATTCACAGATTAAAAGTAAATATTAACAACGGAAAGGAGGAAATCATGTCTGTAAGCAAAGTTGCTGTCCCTTTTTACCCAGTATCAGAAAGTACTACCATAGGAGATAAGAAGCTGCTTGATACGTGTAAAAAAGACTCAAATGTCCAAGAGGTTTCTAAAAAAATTATCAAACAAGCTTCAGATCAAACTCTTGATCATGAATCACGCATTGAGTTAAACAGACAATTATATATTTCAAGTGCTCTAGAAGAAAATAAAGGGTTGTCTCCATCACAAGCACAAACAATGATCGATAATTTTTATTGACATATTGATCTTTTACTTAATAAAATAAGTTTTAGGTTCCTTGTTGGTAGGGGGGGTTGAGGATTTTATGGATCAGAAAAAAGTTGATGCAGAGGAAACGAGTCCAGAAAATTGGGTGAGATGGGCTGTGACCAATTCGCAAGAGATGCAAAGAAAAAATGCTCAAATAGCTATCAATCGTGAAGGCTACATAAAGGATCTAATGAAAACAGAGGGTATATCGCAAGAAGAAGCAGAAAAAATAATCGATACTTTCTATTAACCTATAATATTATGTTGGCAAACAACTTAACACAGATTATTCGTAATGAAAAGGTATGGTCTTTAGATAGCTGTCTTTGTCCTATATCTACTTCTTGGCTTTGATGGTAAGTCCTTAAAAAGTCATGGCAAAGGTGTGTCGTGGTAGCGAGCGCGCACGAGTTGTGCAAGATCAGGTGGCTTCCCTTGAAACGATGCCGAAGAATATTCCCAAAAACTCAAACCAAGCCTGAAACATGTTTTCTTAATGCTAGCGAGCCCATCTCTGAATTTTCTCCCTTTTTCACTCTTCGTGCTACCTGATATCTTACGACGCTTCACAAACTCTCTGATATCTCTTTCACTAGCATTGTTGTGTAAAGGCAAATCAGGATGATCTAGAGCCTTGAGCATCTCCTCTCGATACTCTCGAAAACTGTCTATTACACCCATGATC